>NZ_JBFUFS010000016.1:0-90369 GCF_056403335.1 Rhodobacter sp. P2_H5
GTCCTCGACCATCAACACGGACCGGTGGAGGGCCTACAATCACCTCGACGCGGTCGGCTATTCCCATGTCCGCGTCGCCCACGGTCGCGACGAATTCGCCCGTGGCGAGGTCCATATCAACGGCATCGAGGCCTTCTGGGGCTACGCCAAAACCCGCCTCGCCCGCTTCCGCGGCCTAAGCCCCAAAACCTTCCCCTTGCACCTCAAGGAATGCGAGTTCAGATACAACAATCGCGGCAAGAACCTGACCAGGATCCTGCTCAAAATCTGCCGCGAAAACCCGCTCTCCTAGTCAAGACCCTTCGCAGAAAAATCGGGACTGAGGGGGCATCCCGGGCCTTCGTCAGGGTAAGGCGCCGGGGGGAAGGACCTCTGGAACGGTTCCATCCTCGACCCAGGCCAGCAGCACCTTGGCCAGCTTCCGGCCAAAGGCGGCGCTGTCGCAATCCGGGGCCTCGGGCGCGAGGAAGGGAAGGTCGGGGGCCGCCCTGTGCAGCACCTGCAGCACCGGCAGGGCGGCGCGGCGGAGGAGGGTGAACGTATCCTCGGACGGCGCGGGCAGGGCGGCCAGCACCAGGGCCACCACGCCGTGGTCGATCATGGCGGCCACGGTCCGCGCCTGAAGCGCCGCATCGCCCAGCGTGTTGCCGATCAGGGTGGCATAGCCGCGCTGCATCAGGGCCACTTGCAAGGTGGTGGCGAAGCCTGCGCTGAACGCGTCGCGCAGGTCGGGTAGCACCAGCCCCACAAGGCCCGCCCCGGCCGGAGCGGGCCGCGTGGTGCGCAGGATGGCGGCGTTGCGGTTGTAGACATAGCCCAGATCCTCGATGGCGCGCAGCACCAGGGCGCGGGTCTCGGCCTTGACCACCGGGTTCTTCTGGAAGACCAGGCTGACCGTGGACTTCGAGACGCCTGCCACGCGGGCGACATCGTGGATGGTGGGGCGCCTCGTCATCTCTGCCTCGTCATCGCGGTCTCGTCATCGCTGCCTGTCGCCTCGGCCTGTCATCGCTGTTCGACCCCGTGCAGCGCCAGCAGCGTGGTCATCCGCCGCGTGGCAAGTCCCGGCTGCGCCAGAAGCCCGGCATGATCGGCCAGCCGGAAGATCTGCGCGTAATGGGTGATGTCGCGCGCCGATTGCAGCCCGCCGGGCAGGGCGAAATGGCCCTGCGCGCCGTTCAGCCAGGACAGAAAGCCGATCCCCGCCGCGCCATGCGCAAAGGGCGGGCGAAACAGTTCGTGGCTCAGCGGCAGGGTGGGCGCCAGCAGGCGGTGGTAGGTGGCAGGATCGCCCAAAGCCAAGGCCTCCAGCGCCTGCACGGCGGCGGGGGCGATGGCGGCCAGAAGGCCGAGCAGAGCATGGGAGTGGGTCTTGCCGTCGCCCTCGATCAGGGGGATGAAATTGGCCTCGTCGCCGGTGTAAAGCCGCACCCCCTTGGGCAGGAAGGCGCGGAAGGCGGCCTCCTGCAAGGGGTCCATGACCGAGATCTTCAGCCCCTCGACCTTGTTGGGGTTTTCCGCGATCAGGCCCAGCACGATATCGGCGGCCTGGGCGAGGTTGGTCGTGCCCCAGTAGCCCGCCAGCGCCGGGTCCTGATCGGCCCCCTGCCAATGCAGGATCACCGGGTCCTTCGCCCCGTCGATCAGCCAGCGGTAGACCTTGCGATAGCCAGCCTCGTCCGCCCCCGTCGCGGCAAAGGCGGGCGAGGGCATGATCATGAGATGGCCGCCGGCAAATTCCACCGCTTCGGCCTGATCCTCGTAAGCCGAGGCGATGGCGTCCAGCGTAGTGAGTTCGGACAGCGCCCGGTTGTCGGTGCAGATGCCGCAAACCACGCGGGGTTGCAGGGGATGCGCCTTGGCGGCGGCGAGGGTTTGCGTGATCAGCTCGGCCGCGGTGGTCCAGTCCAGCGCGCCGAAGCGCTGGGCGATGTGCAGCGCCTCGGCCAGGTCCAGGCCCTGATCCCACAGGCCCTGGCGCAGGGCCAGCGTTGCGTCCCAGTCCAGCGCGGGGCGGTTGTCCCAGGGGTTGCGGCTGCGCAGCGCGTCGCAGACCAGCGGCGCCTCGGCCAGGGCGGCGCGGGTCAGCGGCACCTTCGGGGCGCGGGGTTCCAGCGGCGTGCCGGCCAGGTGATAGGGTTCCAGCGTATGGGCGGCGGTCGGAAGGGTGATCATGGCTTGTCCTTTCGCAGMGACAGGCGGGGCCTGTCGCGGCATTCTACGCGCCGCAGGCCGGGCGAGGCCAATGCCGCCCGCGCCTGTGGCGCCGCGCGGGCAGGTTCCCGCCCGAGCGGCCGCAGCCTTGCCGCCTGTCAGCCCCGCGCCTTCAGGATATGGTCCCCGGCCCGGAGCGCCAGCGCCGCGATGGTCAGCGAGGGGTTGACCGCCGCCGAAGTCGGCAGGACCGAGGCATCGACGATGTAAAGATTGTCCAGATCATGCGCCTTGAGGTTCGGATCGACAACCGAGGCTTTCGGGTCCGTCCCCATCCGCGCCGTCCCGCACTGGTGGCTGGGCGATTTCTTCTCGAAGGTCTTCGAGACAACCACCGGCCAGCCCGCCTTCCGCAAGGCGGTTTTCAGCTTTTCTGTCAGGATCTTGTGCGCCTTGAAGTTCGACCGCTGCCAGTGCAGCACGATGTTGCCGTCCTTGACCATGACGCGGCTGTCGGGGTTGGGCAGATCCTCGGACATGGTCATCAGGTGCATCGAGTAATCGGCGACATGGGTTGCGAAAAACAGCGGCCAGCCGGTCTCTGCCGCCATGATCGGCCCGGTGACGCGGCCCAGCATCTGCACATTGCCGAGCGGCAGGTTGTCCGGCCCGCCTTCCAGATACCAGTCGTTGAACTGGATGGTCTTCTCGTAGACCGAGGTGTTTTTCCTGAACGGGCTATAGGCGAGCACCGCCGAGATATTGTGGTTCATGAAATTCCGCCCGACCTGATCGGAGGAATTGGCCAGACCCGCCGGATGGTCCGCATTGGCGGAGGTCAGCAGCATCGCCGCCGATTTCACCGCGCCCATGCACAGGCAGATCACCGGGGCGGAAATGGTCTCGGTCTTGCCGCCCGAGATATATTCGACGCCGGTCACCCGGCGGCCTTGGGAGTGCAGCTTTACCACCTCGGCGTTGCGCAGCAGGGTGACGTTGGGGTATTTCAGCGCCTCGGCCAGACCGCAGGTTTCGGCATCCATCTTGCCGCCGCGCGTGTTGGGGAAGCCGTCAAAGGTCTGCGCCCCGCCTTCCAGCCATTTGTCGATGTCCACGCCCAACGGAGAGGGACCAACGGCCAGCCCCTGCCGCCGCAGACGCGCGGCGAGGTCGGCCACCACAGGCTCATCCGGCACGGCGGGGAAGGGATAGGGCTGCGAATGGTGCGGCTCGGTCGGGTCATGGCCCAGGGCACCACGCACGTTGTAAAGCTGTTCGGCAAGGGAATACCACGGCTCCATAACGTCATAGGTGATCGGCCAGCCGGGGGTGATGCCTTCGACATGTTTGAGCGGCGCGAAATCCTCGGCCCGGTAGCGCAGAAGGACCGCGCCGTAGAATTTGGTGTTGCCGCCGGGGTAATAGTAGTTGCCGGGGTGA
Source organism: Rhodobacter sp. P2_H5 (assembly GCF_056403335.1). Classification (NCBI taxonomy): domain Bacteria; kingdom Pseudomonadati; phylum Pseudomonadota; class Alphaproteobacteria; order Rhodobacterales; genus Rhodobacter; species Rhodobacter sp. P2_H5. Next base: position 3,595 of record NZ_JBFUFS010000016.1, read on the forward strand.
AAGCTTTTGCCTGCCTGATCCAGCCAGGCCTCGTCCGAGCGGAAATAGCCGCCGAAGATCGCCGCCCCGTCGCGGGCCTGCGGGCTGTCGGCCAGCCAGTCGCCCTTTTCCAGAATCAGGACCTGCTTGCCCGAGGGCGCCAGCGCCGCGGCGAGCGATGCCCCGCCCATCCCCGACCCGATGATGATGATATCCGGCTCTGCCATGTCCTGCCTCCTGCTGTCCAAACCCCCGCCCTTCCGGCTTTCCCCGATTTGGAACGTTCCATACTGGTAGGTCAGCCCGCAAAGGGCCGCAAGATTTTTCACGGAAAGCTGAAGGCAAAAGGCTTGCGCTCGATCTTGGCCTGAGACACATATATGCGCATGGCATATATTTCTCTCCCCACCCCGCGCCTGACCCGCGTTGTTCCCCTGATCGTCGCGGTGGCGCTGTTGATGGAGAATATCGACTCTTCGGTCCTGTCCACCTCCTTGCCCGCCATGGCGCTGGATCTTGCGACCGACCCGATTCATCTGAAGCTGGTGCTGACCTCGTACCTTCTGGCGCTGGCGGTCTTCATCCCGGCGTCGGGCTGGGCGGCGGACCGCTTCGGGGCGCGGACGGTGTTCCGGGCGGCGATCGTGGTCTTCACGCTCGGCTCCATCGCCTGCGGCCTGTCGCAGAACCTGTGGGAGCTGGTGATCGCCCGCACCCTGCAGGGCATCGGCGGGTCGATGATGGTGCCGGTGGGAAGGCTGATCGTGCTGCGCACCGTGCCAAGGGATGGGCTGGTGGGGGCGCTGGCCTGGCTGACGGTGCCCGCCCTTCTGGGGCCGGTGATGGGGCCGCCGCTTGGCGGTTACATCACCACCTACTGGCACTGGCGCTGGATCTTCTGGATCAACATTCCCTTGGCGGTGCTGGGGGTCATCCTCGCCACCCTGCTGATCCCCAACATCCGGGAAGAGGCGGTGGCGCGCTTTGACGTCAAGGGCTTCCTCATGGCCGGGCCGGGGCTGGCGGCCTTTCTGACCGGGGCGACGCTGGCTGGGGTCAACATGGCGCCGCTCTGGCTGGTCCTGCTGCTGGTGGGTGGCGGGGCCGGGCTGACCACAGCTTTCGTGCTGCATGCCCTGCGGGTCGAGAAGCCGCTGGTCGACCTGCGGCTCTTGACCCTGCCGACCTTCCGCATCTCGGTCACCGCAGGCACGATGTTCCGCGTCGGGGTGGGCGCCTTGCCGTTCCTTCTGCCTTTGATGTTCCAGCTCGGCTTCGGCCTCAGCGCGTTTCAGTCCGGCACGCTGACCTTTGTCTCCGGCATGGGGGCGATGCTGATGAAATTCGCGGCCCAGCCCTTGCTGCGCCGCTTCGGCTTTCGCGGCGTCTTGATGGGCAATGCGCTGGTCTCCTCGGTGCTGCTGGCGGGGCCGGCGCTGTTCACCCCGGCGACTCCGGTGGTGATCATGCTGGCGGTGCTGCTGGTCGGCGGCGTGTCGCGGTCCTTGCAGTTCACCGCCGTCAATGCCATCGCCTATGCCGAGGTGACGGGCGAGCGTCTGTCCTCGGCCACCTCCTTCACCGCGGTGCTGCAACAGCTGTCGGGGTCGATCGGCATTACGCTGGCCGCCATGACGCTGGAGGCGGCCGGCGCCCTGCGCGGCACGGCGGCGACCGACCTTGGCAATTTCCCCTATGTTTTCGGCATCATCACCCTGCTGTCGATCGGCTCGGCCCTGATCTTCGCGCGGCTGACCGCCAGCGCGGGCGAAACCCTGGTGCAGCACAAGACCCCGCGCGCCGTGGCTGGTTGACAGAGGCCGCCCGGGGGGCAAATGTCAGCCCATCCCAAGGGGGCATTCATGGATATTACCGTTACCTTCGACCGACCCGAGGAAGGGCCGAAATCCGGCCCGGTCAGCGTTGGCTGGTTCTTGACCGCAGACAAGGGCGCCGTGCTGTTTGATCCGCCCGAACGGCTGATCTTCCGCCAGACCAACAAGGCGCATGCCAAATCGGCCAGCCGCTGCCCGGCGGTGATCCAGATGGAGAGCCGCTATTTCATCATCAAATGCCCCTATGATCTGCACATCGGCTTTGGCCGCGACGACAAGGGCAAGCCGCATCTGATCAACCGGCAGGGCGCGGCCTCGCCGGTGCGGGCCAACAAGCTGAACGAGCTTCTGACGCTGGTCAACGAAACCGAGTGGCGCTATCCCGACCGGCCCACGGTGCAGCTGTCGCTGCCCTACTGCTTCATCGCCGATGAGCTGGTCTATATCTCCCAGATCGGCACTTTCGCGCATTACCGGGCCAACCCCCTGCCCGGCACGATCTTCGGAGGCCGCTTCCCCCTGAACGCCTGGCCGCGCCCCCTGATGTGGGCGTTCGAGTGGCACGAGCCGGAGAAGGACATCATCCTGCGCCGGGGTGAGCCGCTGTTCTACTGCCAGTTCGAGGCCGAGGGTCCCGACCGCCCGATTCAGGTGGTCGAAGCCGAACGCACGCCGGAACTGGCGAAATATATGGAGCAGATCTCGGGCGTGGTGAATTACGTCAACCAGACCTTCGGCCTGTTCAAGGCGGCCGAGGCCCTGCGCCCGGCCAAGCTTCTGACCCCCAAAGCCCGGGAATGAAAAGCTTTCTGGAGATCTACGATCTGACTGCCGCCCGCTCGCGCCTTGTGCTGGCGCATGACGGCGTGATCGAGGCGCCGAACTGGGACCCGAAGGGCGCGTACCTTTTGGTCAACAGCGGCGGGCGTCTGTACCGGGTGGACATGGTGACCCCGGCGCTGGAGCTGGTGGAGACCGGCTTTGCCGCCCGCTGCAACAACGACCACGGGATCAGCCCCGATGGTTCGCAGATCGTCCTCTCCTGTCACCGCGAGAATGGGTCGGAGATTTTCCTGATGCCTGCCGCCGGCGGCGCGCCAGAGGTCGTTTCCCCCCAAGCGCCAAGCTGGTGGCACAGCTGGTCGCGCGACGGCAAGGCCTTCGCCTATGCCGCGGTGCGGGGGGCCGACCGGGTCGTGGATATCTGCCGGATGGAGCTTGCGACCCGCGAAGAAACCCGCCTGACCCTGGGCGAGGGGCACAGCGACGGGCCGGATTTCTCTGCCGATGGTGCCCGCATCTACTACAATTGCGACCGCGACGGGCATGCGCAGATCTGGGTCATGCAGGCCGACGGCTCCGACCAGCGCAAGCTTTTCGCCGATGAGAATGTGAACTGGTTCCCGCATCCCTCGCCGGACGGCCAACATCTTCTCTACCTCGCCTATCCGCCCGGCACGCAGAACCACCCCGCCAACCTGAACGTCGCCCTTTGCCTGTCCGACCCCGAGGGCGAGAACCGCCGCAGGGTCTTGGAGATCGTGGGCGGGCAGGGCAGCATCAACGTGCCGTGCTGGGCGCCCGACAGCAGCGCCTTCGCCTATATCCGCTATCAACCCGACTGAACCGGAGGATTATCATGCCCGTTACCGCCAAAGACCTTGTGGCCGCCGCCAATGCCGTCGTGCCCCGCGTCTCCACTGCCGAGGCCGAGAAGATGATGGCCGAGGGCGCGCTGCTTCTGGATGTGCGCGACGCGCCGGAGCTTGCCGCCACGGGCAAGGCCGCAGGCTCGCACCATATCCCGCGCGGCATGCTGGAGTTTCGCGCCGACCCGACCTCGCCCTCGCACGACCCCGAACTGCGCCTCGATCGCCCGGTGATCCTGCATTGCGCCAGCGGCGGACGCTCGGCCCTGGCGGGGAAACTGCTGGTGGACATGGGCTATGCCAAGGTCTTCAACATCGGCGGGCTGAAGGACTGGAAAGAGGGCGGCGGCGAAGTCGTCGCCGGCTGAGCCATATGGGCGGGGGTTTCCCGCGCAGGCCGTTCAAGAAGGGCGGGGTAACCCGCCCGGGCCCCCTCAGAAATCCAGATCGGCGTAATGGGCGGGCGGCGGGAAGCCCGGCACCTGATCGGACAGGAGCGGCCGGAACGAGGGCCGCGACTTGATCTTGGCGTACCAGTCCTTGACCGCCGGGTTCCGGTTCCAGTCGACATCCGAGATATAGTCGAGCGACGACAGATGCGCCGCCGCCGAGAAATCGGCCAGCGTCATCATGTCGCCGGCCAGCCAGCGGCGCTGCTCCAGAAGCCAACCCATGTAGTCGATGTGGTACTTGATCCGGCCCGCGCCGTATTTGACGTTCTTGGAATCCGGGTAGCCCTGACCCATCAGCTTCTTGTGCACCCGCTCGTACAGAAGCTTCGAGGTGACCTCGGTATGGAATTTGTCGTCAAACCAGGCACATAGCCGGCGCACTTCGTAGCGGGTGTCCGCGTCGCGCGGCATCAGGGCCGGGGTCGGGACACTTTCCTCAAGATATTCGCAGATCGCCTGGCTTTCGGACAACAGCTTGTTGTCGATCTTCAGGACCGGCACCTTGCCCGCCGGATTGCGGCGCAGGAACTCGGCGCTCTGTTCCCAGTACCGCTCCTCGACCAGTTCGACCTCAAGCTTTTTCTCGGCAAGGGTCAAGCGGACCTTGCGGCAATAGGGCGACAGCGGGAAGTGGTAGAGGCGGATCATGCAAGGGCCTGTAACGGAGTTGCCCCCTGATACAGGCCCGGGGTTCCGGGATCAATGGTGCGTGGGGCGGCCCTGCTGCGGCATCAGGTCCGCAAAAGCGGCAGGTCGCCTAATCCACCGTCTCGAAACAGGCGGCGCGGCCGTCGGCCTCGATGGTTTCGGCGCCGGACATGATCTCGGCGGCATGGCCGCGCACGAAGGCCGAGGGTTTGGCGGCGCGGCGTTCCTTGGGGTTGGGCAGCACGGCGGCCAGACGGGCGGCCTGGGTCGGGGTCAGATGGGCGGCGTCGGTCTTGAACAGCACCCGCGATGCCGCCTGCACGCCAAAGACGCCTTCGGCAAATTCGGCCTCGTTGAGGTAGACCTCCAGGATGCGCTGCTTGGACCACATCAGCTCCACCGCCGGGGTCAGCAGCGCCTCCAGCGCCTTCCTGACATAGGAGCGGCCCTGCCAGAGGAAGACGTTCTTGACGACCTGCTGGCTGATCGTCGAGGCGCCGCGCTGGTTGCCATGGGCGATGGCATCGCGGATCTGCGCCATGTCAAAGCCCCAGTGCAGGCAGAAATTGGCATCCTCGCCCGCCACGGCAGAGCGGCCCATTTCCGGCGCGATCCGGTCCCAGCTGACCCATTCCCGCTCGATCCCGCCCAGACGCCAGCTTTCCTGCCATTGGTAGATGTTGCCGGGCGGCGGCAGGAAGGAGAACAGGAAGATCAGGAACAGGTAAAACGCCAGAACCCCCGCGACGCCACGCCCCAGCCATTTCAAGCCCCGCCGCCACAGGGGGCGCAGGGCTTTGGTCGCAACAGCGGTTTTTTTCGTGCGGGTCTTCTTCTCGGCCATGAGCCAGCATAGGCCTCAGCCCGCGGGCCCGGTCAATACCAGAAGCTTCAGAGGCGAAGCGTCAGGCGGGCGCTTTCTCCAAGGCGGCGCGCAGGGTGGCCTCGTCGTCATGGGTGAGCGAGGTTTGCAGCACGGTGCCCTTGGCGCGAAACTCGCCCAGACGCTCGACCACCTTGGCGGCGTTGAACTTGCGGGCCAGGATGAAGACCGCCGCCGTGCCGGGTTTCAGCCGCTCGCCCAGACCGCGCATGAAGTCGTCGTTGATGCCGATGTCGGAGAAGCGGCCCGACAGCGCGCCGGCACCCGCGCCCAAGACGACGCCGACCAAGGGGTTGAGGAACAACATGCCGACCAGAAGCCCCCAGAACCCGCCCGAGGCCGCGCCGAGCGCGGTCAGGTTCGCGGCCTGATGCAGCTGAACCTTGTCATCAAGCGCGCGGGTGACGACGACGACATCCTCCATCTCCAGGAGGTATTCCTTCTGCAGCTTCACCAGTTCGGCCCGCATATCAAAAGCGGTGGCATCATTGTCAAAGGACACGACGATCAGATCGGACATTTCAATCTCCTTGGTTGACCCGGAGCCGGCATCATAACGCCGGGGCGGGGCTGATCCTTGATAGATAGGGTCGGCAGATGACAAAAACCCCCGCAGCGGCGGGCGCTGCGGGGGTTTTTCGCTGTCATCGGCTGGTTCTGGCCTATTCGGCGGGAACCTTGACCGCCTCGTCGCTGAGCGGGTGCGGCAGGCGGGCCACCATCTCGACCGGGCAGACCTGGAGGAAGTTCTGCTTCTCCTCGGCCCAGTTGGCCAGAATGCGCGCGGCGTGGCGGGAGCCGGTCTCAAGCACATGGGCCTCGATCAGATCCTTCAGCTGCGCCTCCCAATAGGGGTGGCCCAGACCGCAGGTCAGGATGGTTTCCAGGTTCATCTGGTCTTCGGCCACGCTGTCGGGGTCGTAAATATAGGCCATGCCCCCGGTCATCCCGGCGCCGAAGTTGGCCCCGATCCGCCCGAGGATCACCGCGACCCCGCCGGTCATGTATTCACACCCGTTCGAGCCGCAGCCCTCGACCACCACCTTGGCGCCCGAGTTCCTGACGGCAAACCGCTCGCCCGCCCGGCCCGAGGCGTAGAGGTAGCCGTCGGTCGCGCCGTAAAGCACGGTGTTGCCGATGATCGTGTTGTCCTCGGCCTTCAAGGGCGAGGTCATCGACGGCCGCACCACGATGGTGCCGCCCGACAGGCCCTTGCCGACATAGTCGTTGGCGTCACCCTGCACCTCGATCTTCAGCCCGCGCACGGCGAAAGCGCCGAGCGATTGCCCGCAGGAGCCGTTCAGCTTCACCGTCAGATGGTCGGATTGCAGCGTGTTGCGCATGCCGAACTTCTTGACGATATGGCTCGACGCCCGCGTGCCGATGGTGCGGAGCGTGTTCCTGACCGCATAAGACAGCTGCATCTTCTCGCCCTCTTCAAAGAAGCGGGCGCCGTCGCGGATGATTTCGGCATCCAGCGTGTCGGGCACATGGTTGCGCGGCTTGGACCGGTCGTAGGTGATCTTCTGCGCAGAATCGACCGAGATGAGCAGGGGGTTGAGGTCGAGGTCATCAAGGTGTGCCGACCCGCGCGAGACCTGCGAAAGCAGATCCGCCCGCCCGATGATCTCATCCATCGACCGCGCCCCGATCGAGGCGAGGATTTCCCGCACTTCCTGCGCGTAGAAGGTGATCAGGTTGACCACCTTGTCAGCCGACCCGGTGAACTTGGCGCGCAGCGCGTCGTTCTGGGTGCAGACGCCGACCGGGCAGGTGTTGGACTGGCACTGGCGCACCATGATGCAGCCCATGGCAATCAGCGCAGCGGTGCCGATGCCATATTCCTCGGCCCCCATCATCGCGGCCATCACCACGTCGCGCCCGGTGCGCAGGCCGCCATCGGTGCGCAGGGTCACCCGCTCGCGCAGGTTGTTCATCGCCAGAACCTGATGCGCCTCGGTCAGGCCCATCTCCCACGGCAGACCGGCGTATTTGATCGAGGTGCCGGGCGAGGCCCCGGTGCCGCCGTTGTGGCCCGAGATCAGGATGATATCCGCCTTGGCCTTGGCCACGCCGGCGGCAATCGTGCCGACGCCGGAAGACGACACCAGTTTGACCGTCACCTTGGCGCGCGGGTTGATCTGCTTCAGGTCATAGATCAGCTGGGCTAGGTCTTCGATCGAGTAGATGTCATGGTGCGGCGGCGGGGAGATCAGCGTCACCCCCGGCGTCGAATGGCGCAGGCGCGCGATCAGCGCCGTCACCTTCATGCCGGGCAGCTGGCCACCCTCGCCGGGCTTGGCACCTTGGGCCACCTTGATTTCAAGCTCTTCGCAGGCGTTCAGGTATTCGGCGGTCACACCGAAGCGGCCCGAGGCCACCTGCTTGATCTTGGCGGAGGGGTTGTCGCCATTGGCTTCCGGCAGGAAGTGGGCGGGGTCTTCACCACCTTCGCCGCTGTCAGACTTGGCACCAATCCGGTTCATCGCGACGTTGAGCGTCTTGTGCGCCTCGGGGCTGAGCGCGCCCAAGGACATGCCCGGTGTGACAAACCGCTTGCGGATCGAGGTGATGGATTCCACCTCCTCGATCGGCACCGGCTTGCCCAGGGACTTGATGTCCAGAAGATCGCGCACATGGATCGGCGGGTTGGCCCGCATCGCGGCGGAGTATTGCTTCCAGATGTCATAAGACGCCCGGTCGCAGGCCGATTGCAGCATGTGCATGGTCTGGGCTTCCCAGGCGTGCTTCTCGCCCGAGCGGCGCGCCTTGTAGAAGCCGCCGACCGGCAGCACGTTCTGCTGGCTCAGCCAGCCCTTGGCATGGACCTCTTCGCATTTCAGCTGGATGCCGTTGAGGCCAATCCCCGAGATGCGGCTTTGCATGCCGGGGAAATACTCGGCCACCATGGCGCGAGACAGGCCCACGGCTTCGAAGTTCAGGCCGCCACGATAGGAGGAGATCACCGAAATCCCCATCTTCGACATGATCTTCAGAAGCCCTGCGTCGATGGCATCGCGGTAGCGGCGCATCGCGTCGATCAGGCTGCCTTCCAGCAAGCCACGCGCCACCCGGTCGGCCACCGAATCCTCGGCGACATAGGGGTTCACCGTGGTCGCGCCGGAACCGATCAGCACCGCGAAGTAATGCGGGTCGATACATTCGGCCGACCGCACGATGATCGAGCAGAAGGTGCGCAGCCCCTTGCGCGTCAGCCAGGAATGCACCGCCGAGGTCGCAAGGATCATCGGCATCGAGACCTTGCCTTCGTCCTGATGCTCGTCGGTCAGCACCAGCTGACCGGCACCCGAACGCACGGCATCCTCGGCCTCGGCCCGGATGCGCTCCAGACCCAGACGCAGGGAATCGTGGCTGGCTCCGGCGGGGAAGGTGCAGTCGATGAAGGCGACCTGCTCGCCAAAGCGGTTCACCAGCGCCTTGAACTCGCCATTGGCGATGAAGGGGCTTTCCAGAACGAGGATCTCGGTCTGGCTGGAGTTTTCGTCCAGCACATTGCGCAGGTTGCCGAAGCGGGTTTTCAGGCTCATCACCCGGCCTTCACGAAGCGAGTCGATCGGCGGGTTGGTGACCTGAGAGAAGTTCTGCCGGAAGAAATGGCTCAGCGGGCGGTAGACTTGGGAAAGCACCGCAGCCGGCGTGTCATCGCCCATCGAGGCGATCATTTCCTTGCCGTCTTCGGCCATCGGCACCAGAACCTGCTCCAGTTCCTCCAGCGTGTAGCCGGCGGCGATCTGGCGCTTGCGCAGCTCCGACCCGGTGAAAAGCGGGGCTTCCGGCACGTCGCGCAGCATTTCGTTCAGGTCGATGATCTTCTCGATCCAGTCGCCATAGGGCTGGGCGGCGGCGAGTTTGTCCTTCATCTCGACGTCGTGGTAGAGGCGGCCTTCCTTCATGTCGACCGCGATCATCTGCCCCGGCCCGAGCGCGCCCTTTTCGCGCACCGTGGCTTCATCGACCGGCACCATGCCGGCTTCCGAACCCGCGATCAGCATCCCGTCGCCGGTGACGACATAGCGCATCGGACGCAGCCCGTTGCGGTCCAGCCCGCCGCAGACCCAGCGGCCATCGGTCATGGCCAGGGCGGCAGGGCCATCCCAAGGCTCGATGACCGAGTTGCAATAGGAATACATGTCCGCCCAGGCCTTGGGCATGTTGGCGGTCTGCTTGCTCCAGGCTTCCGGCACCAGCATGGTCTTGGCCATCGGCGCGTTGCGGCCCGAACGGACCAGCACTTCAAACACCGCGTCCAGCGCCCCGGAGTCGGAGGTGCCGCCCGGGATGATCGGCTTGATATCCTCGGCCATGTCGCCAAAGGCGGCGGAGGCCATGCGGATCTCGTGGCTCTTCATCCAGTTGACGTTGCCTTTGAGCGTGTTGATCTCGCCGTTGTGGGCCAGCATCCGGAAGGGCTGCGCCAGCCACCACTGCGGGAAGGTGTTGGTGGAATAACGCTGGTGATAGATCGCGAAGGCGGATTCAAACCGCTCGTCCAGCAGGTCGGGATAGAAGGTCGAGACCTGTTCGGCCAGCATCATCCCCTTGTAGATGATGCTGCGGCAGGACAGCGAGCAGACATACATGCCCTGGATGCCGGCATTGGTCGCGGCCTTCTCGATCCGGCGGCGGATGATGTAAAGTTCGCGCTCGAACTGCTCGGCATCGGCGCCGTTTTCGCAGCGGATCAGGATCTGTTCGATTTCCGGCCGGGTCGCCAGGGCCTTCTCGCCCAGGACCGAGATGTCGGAGGGCACATGGCGCCAGCCGTAGATGTAATGGCCCATGCGCAGGACTTCCGTCTCCACGATGGTCCGGCAGCGTTCCTGCGCGCCAAAATCGGTGCGCGGCAGGAAGACCTGGCCCACGGCGATCAGCTTGGACATGTCGGGCTCGTGGCCCGTGCGGCGCACCTGGTCGTAAAAGAAGGGTACCGGGATCTGCACATGGATGCCCGCGCCGTCGCCGGTCTTGCCATCGGCATCGACAGCCCCGCGGTGCCAGATCGCCTTCAGCGCGTTGATGCCGTTTTCCACCACCTTGCGCGAGGGCTTGCCCGAAATCGAGACGACCAGACCCACGCCGCAGGACGAATGTTCATCCTCGGTCTTGTAGAGGCTGTTCTCGTCCATCCACTTGCGCTTGGCTTCCTCGGCGGCAACCCATGCTTCGTCATATTGCGTCATGATCAGGAACCTCCGAGAGATGAGTGGGGCAGGGAAAGCGACGACATCTGATCGTCGCATTCGAACAGCGGCAGGGTGGATGCGAAACCGGGCTTGCCCGGGGCGATGAATTTGACCGGCGCATTGTCGGACGGGGTCCAGGTGCCATCCTCGGCCTCCCACTCCGAATGGCCGGAGAAGAAGGTCCGCCATTCGGGCGAGATGAACTCGTTGCCCTTGGAATGGCGCAGCACGGTGCCCTTGTCGTCGGTCTGGGTATATTCGTATTCGGTCTGCTTCAGCACCACGCCGTCGATCGTGGCCGTCTTGCCGGTCAGCTTGTCAAAGCCCTTGATGGTGGTGTGGCTGCCGTCGCTTTTGGACAGGTTGAAGTCGAAGGTATCCAGCCCCTTCTCGATCAGATCGGTGAAGGAGGCCGGGTCCTTCGGGTTGGCGTCCATCGTCTCCTTGGTCGGCGGGTCGATCTCGTAGCTTTCCAGCCACTGCGCATCGCGGTCGATCTTGGACAGGAAATAGGGGCCGTTCGCATCGTAATCGGCGCGCCACTGGTCGCCGGGCTTGTCGGCCTCGCAGGTGTAGAACTGCGAGACGATGCAGCCGCGCGACTGCACGGTCAGCTTGGCGGTGCAGCCCTTGGGCGGGGTGAAGGTGCCCGCCGCCGCAGGCGCGGCCAGGACGATGAACAGAAGGGCAAGGCGCTTCATGCAGGAACTCCATCCAGGGACGTGAGGGGGGTAGCCAGGCTCAGGCTGCCGCCACAATAGGCCGGTTTGATCGTGTCGAATCCGCTCTGGCCGGGCAGTTGGATCAGCATCGGCCGGTGCGGCGTATCGTCGGGCTTGAACATCGTGCCGCCGGTGGCTTCGCCCGAGACATAGATGCCCAGATCCGGGAAGAGATAGGTCTTCTCAAGGCTGGTGACGACGCCCATCGGCGCGGGCAGGGTCAGGTTGACCGTGGTGTCGATCACCGTGGCCGTCTGACCGCTGAGCGTCACGCTCTTGCCCGAGGGTTTCAGCACCACCGACAGGCGCACCGGCTTTTCCACCCCCATCATCCGCATCGTGCCCTTGGCGGAGAACTTGCCCTTGCCGGTCTTTTCGACCTGCGCCCGTGGCGTCTCGGACAGGGTGGCGACGCGGTTGGTGATCACCAGCCGGCCCTCCGGGTCGGCGGTATAGATCGGCGTACCATCGCGCGTGCCGATCCCGTAGCGGTAGAGCCCGTCCGCATCATAGGTTTCCTCGCGGTAGACCGGGGCGGCAAGGCCGCCCATCGCGTCGCAGGCATAGATCGCCAGCACCTGGCAATCGAGGTACTGCACCGTGGCGACCTTCTTGCAGGAGGCGTCGCGCTGGCTGTAATCGGGCGTGCCCGCCGCCGCCGCGTGGGGAAGGCCGGTGACGGCCAAGGCCATCAGAAGGCCAGGCAGAACTGTTTTGAACATCGCCGTCATTCCCGGATAAGGTCACATCCCCTGACCAAGCCACCTGTGAAGCCTGCCCCGCGTCTTGCGATCTGTCTTCACCAAAGGAAGACGGAAAGAAGACAGGGGCAAGACTCGCCTTTTCTGCTACCTTACTCTGCCGCAACCGAGGCGGATTGCGACAGATAGGTCAGGATCGCATCGGCTGCTTCACGCCCATCGCGGATCGCCCAGACCACAAGGCTTGCCCCGCGCACGATGTCGCCTGCGGCATAGACGCCGGGCAGGCTGGTCGCGTGGCTGCGGAAATCGGCCTTGATCGTGCCCCAGCGGGTCACGGCCAGTTCCGGCACGCCCCAAAGCTTGGGCAGCTCCTCCGGCTCGAAACCGAGGGCTTGCACCACCAGATCGGCGGGTTCGATGTAATCGGCGCCTTCGATCAGCTCGGGCATCTGGCGACCGCTGGAATCCGGGGCACCCAGACGCATTTTCTGCACCATCACACCTTCGACCGCCACGCCGCCGGTGAAGCCCTTGGGCGCCGAAAGCCAGACGAACTCGACACCCTCTTCCTCGGCATTCTGCACTTCGCGCTGGCTGCCCGGCATGTTGGCCTTGTCGCGGCGGTACAGGCACTTGACCGAGGTCGCGCCCTGACGGATCGCCGTGCGCACGCAGTCCATCGCCGTGTCGCCGCCGCCGATGACGACGACGCGCTTGCCCTCGGCGTTCAACTCGCCCGAGTCGAACTCGGCCACGTCATCGCCAAAGCTCTTGCGGTTCGACACGGTCAGGTAATCCAGTGCCTTGACGATGCCCTTGGCGCCAACGCCGGGGGCCGAGATGTCGCGCGACTTGTAGACGCCGGTCGCGATCAGCATCGCGTCATGGCGGCCACGGATCGCGTCAAAGGACAGATCCTCGCCCACTTTGCAGTTCAGCACGAAGGTGACGCCCGCCGCCTCCAGCTGCTCGATGCGCTGCATGACCACCGGCTTTTCCAGCTTGAAGCCGGGGATGCCATAGGTCAGTAGACCGCCCGCGCGGTCATAGCGGTCATAGACCGTGACCTGCACGCCGGCGCGGCGCAGCACATCCGCCGCCGCAAGCCCGCCCGGACCGGCACCGATGATGCCCACGGTTTCGGGGCGATCCACGCCCGGCTTGATCGGCGCGACCCAGCCGTTTTCCCAGGCGAGGTCGGTCAGGTATTTCTCGACCGAACCGATGGTCACGGTGCCATGGCCCGATTGTTCGATGACGCAGTTGCCCTCGCACAGCCGGTCCTGCGGGCAGATGCGGCCGCAGATCTCGGGGAAGGTGTTGGTGGCCTGGCTCAGTTCATAAGCCTCTTGCAGCCGGCCCTCGGCGGTGAGGCGCAGCCAGTCGGGGATGTTGTTGTGCAAAGGGCAATGCGACTGGCAATAGGGCACGCCGCACTGGCTGCAGCGGCTCGCCTGTTCGGCGGCCTTGGAGGCGGCGAACTGGCGGTAAATCTCGTGGAAATCCTCGGCGCGCAAATTGGCGGGGCGCTTCTCGGGTGTCTCCTTGCCCAGGGACACGAATTTCAGCATGCGTTGAACGGCCATCGGCAAAGCTCCCATATTCTCGCCCGGGTCCGGGTTGATACCTTGGGTTGAAACAGAATAAAAGTCAGCAGTGCTGACCTATAAAAGCATTTTCCCGAAGAATTTGACCCTCAGCCTGAATTTTAGGCGAAAAATATGTCAGTACGCGTTACCTATCTGTCGCGGAGCCGTCAAAATGACCCATAAACAGGGGCGATTCGCGGCGTCAGCCGATCACGCCAGCCGCCGCAAGCACCAGAAGAAGCCCGCCGAACAGGATACGATAAATCGCGAAAGCGGTGAAGCGGTGGCTGCGGATATAGGTGAGCAGCCATTTGACCGCGACAAAGGCGGTGATGGTCGAGACGACGAAGGCGATGCTCAGTCCGGTCCAATCCTCGGCCACGCCGCCGCGCATCTGTTTGAGCACCTCATACCCGCTGGCCGCATACATGGTCGGGATGCCGACCAGAAAGGCGAACTCGGTCGCCGCCGCCCGGTTCGAGGTGCCGACCAGCATGGCGACAAAGATCGTCGCGGCGGAGCGCGAAGTGCCGGGGAAGACCCCCGCCACCACCTGCGCCAGACCGACGGCGATGGCGACGCGCAGGGTGATCGTGGTGCGGTCGGGCTGCTTGCCTGCAAAATGCTCCGCCGCGATCATCCAGATGCCGCCCAGCACCAGCGCCCAGGCGACCGGCTGGATCGTGGTGGGCAGTTCCACCCCCAGCTTCTTGACGACCAGCCCGAGGATGGCGGTGATCAGGAAGGCGAGGATCAGTTTTATCAGATAGCTCTGGTTCTTCGGATCGCGCCAGTCGGTCAGCAGGCTGACGATGCGGCGCCAGTAGATCAGCGTCACGGCCAGGATCGCCCCGGCCTGAATGACGATATTGTACATCTCGGACCGCGCGCCCAGCCAGTGTTCGGCCAGAAGAAGGTGGCCGGTGCTGGAGATGGGCAGGAATTCCGTGATCCCTTCGATAACACCCAGGAGGACATCGTTCAGATAATTCACGTCAATCCCCTTGGTGTGCTGTCGAAATGGGCGGCCAGATCAAACCTTGGGCAGGTATTTCGCCGAATCGCGGATCGCCGCGAACTGGCCCGCATTGCGGTAGCGCCACAGATATTCCGGGATCACCGCCGAGAGGTTGGTGGCCTCGATGCCCAGATCGGCCAGGGTTTTCGCCCCGGGGGCGACGACATTGTCATGGTGCAGCTGGCGCACCTGATCCAGGGTCAGGATCTTGTTCTTGAACAGCCCCACCGTCACCGCCGAGATCAGGCCCAAAACGCCACCCATCACCGAACCGACCCAGAACGGCAGGTTGATCACCATCCGGCGACGCTGCACGACGCCGAGCATCCGGTGGATCAGCGCCTTCAGGCTTTCGGCATCCGGCCCGCCCAGTTCATAGATGCCCGAAGCCTGGCCCAGCACGCCCTTGACGGCGGCCTGCGCCACGTCTTCGACATAGACCGGCTGGAATTTCGTGTTGCCGCCGACCAAGGGCAGGATCGGGCCCTTGGTGGCCATCGCGGCGAAGCGGTTGAAGAAGCCGTCCTCGTTGCCGAAGATCACCGAAGGCCGCAGAATCAAGGCCTTGGGGAAGGCTTTCAGCACGGCAGCCTCGCCCTCGCCCTTCGAACGGGCATAGTTGGAGGTCGCAGCGGCATCCGCGCCGATGGCCGAAATATGAACCAGCGTGGCAAGCCCGGCCTCGGCCGCAAGACGAGCGATACGGCCGGCGCCTTCGGCCTGCACCGCGTCAAAGTTGTTGGCGCCGCTGGCGTCAAAGGTGCCCACGCAGTTAACCGCCGCATCGGCGCCCAGAAGCGCATTGGCCACCGAGGCATCGTCACGGATGTTGCAGAAGATCGGCTCGACCTGACCCACCGCGCCAAAGCCGCGCACGAAGATCGCTTCGTTCGGACGCCGCACGGCCACGCGAACCCGCCAGCCCTCACGTGCCATCCGGCGGACGATATACCGTCCGACAAAACCGGAACCGCCAAAGATCGTGACCAGTTTGCTCATGAGGCCCTCGCAAGGTAGCGCCCATCCGGAATTCGGGGCGCGGGACGGCTTCTGAATACAGGCGTGAGGTTCTGCCAGCAAGACCATTCGAGGATGCGTTTTTTTCCGTTTCCCCCCGTTGACACCCCCGACAGGCGCGGCTAAACCCCGCTCCACGATACGCCCGGATGGCGGAATTGGTAGACGCGCTGGTTTCAGGTACCAGTGTTGCAAGACGTGGAGGTTCGAGTCCTCTTCCGGGCACCAATATCGCAAAAAGCCCTGCAATCCTCTGGATTGCAGGGCTTTTTTCTTTTCGGCCCCTTAGAGCCCCGGGACGGCCTCCGCAGAATAGCGCGGCCCTCCCCCTCAAAACGCTTGCTTGGTGGCGGGCCTCTGTCAGTACTGTTCGGATAGCTTTTGGACTTTCATCCTGGGGGGGGAGCAGTGGTGGCATTTACATTCACGGTCAAGGTTTGGCAGGCCACGCGGCCTTCGGAAGCGAAGGGTCTGGGGGTTGGCGAAGCCATGAAAGATGTGCTGACCGCTTTCGGCAAATCGGAAGCCACCATGACGGCTGCGGAATGCGATACCGCCTCGCAGCGCATCGACACGCTGTCCACCGCCTTCACCAAGGCTGTGGCGAAGATGAAGCCGCTGAAATCCAAGGAAGCCACCGCCACGCAAGACAAGATCAAGCTGTGGGAGAAGGAACTGGACAAGGCGCTCGACGCGCTCAAGACGCGCAAATATCAGATCGACGTCGGTCTCGTCTCGGCCAAGTACAAAGAGGTGTTTGACGCCGCGGTCACCGAGCTGAAGAAGGAATTCATGGCCGCCGCCCAGGCCGCCAAGGAGGTCGAGACGCGCGATTTTGTGCCGGCCAAGGAACAGGTGGTGAAATGGGTCAAGCTGGCCCAGGATTGCGCGGTCAAATTCTCCAAGACCTACATCCCCACCGTCGCGCGCGAGATCAAGAAGATCGTCAAGGTCGAGGATGTGGCCCTGCCACCCAACCTCAAGGACAGCAAGGCGATGGTCGACAAGCTGGTCGGCTGGTGTACCCTTTTTGCCGAGGCGGCGAAGCGGAAGACCCAGAAGGACGCCGATGCGCTGGATGACAAGAAAGAGGTCGAAAAGCAGCTGAAGGCCCTGTTCAAGGATTTCCAGGATCTGGAGACCAAGATGAAGGGGCATATCGGCTCCTGCACCAACCTGTCGAATGCGGCCAAGACCACCGCCGAAAAGGCCAAGGTCGAGGTGGTCAAGCCCGAAAACCAGACGGTGGCCAAGAAGCTGGCCGATACGGCGCTGGTCATCAAGGAAAACCTCGAAACCATCCGCAAGACGATCAAGACGCTGAACGACAGTTTCCAGAAGGATTCGGGCGCGCTGTCCAAGGCGTTGAAAGCGGTGGTGGGCCTGCCGGCCTATGACGAGAAGAAGTTTGGCGCCATGGTGAAGGACCGCACCCATGCCGCCGAGATGAGCGTGCAGCAATGCGAGGGGCCCTTGGCCAATGTCGACCGCCAGCTGGACCGGATCCGGCTGATGTATTCCAAAACCACCTATCAGGGTTATGTGTCCAAGCTTTAGTCGCCGTCACTCGGGGGCGCAGAAGGCGTCGCGCAGGGCCGAGACGATCTTGGCGATCTCCGGTTGGGCGATGCTGTAGAAGATGCTCTTGCCCTGCCGGTCGGTCTTGACCAGACCCTCGGCCCGCAGGCGCATCAGCTGTTGCGACACCGCCGGCTGCGAGGCCCCGATCGCCTCGGTCAGCTGGCTGACGCTGCGCGGACCGTCGATCAACTGGCAGAGAATCTCCAGGCGACCCTCGTGGCCGAGGACTTTCAGAAAGGCCACGGCGCGCGGCAAGGCCTCGCGGTGGCCGCGCGGGTCAAAGCTGGAGGGGGCAGGGGTGGGCATGGGCGGTCTTCCGGGTTGTTCGCAGGGAAGATAGTGTCACATTCGCGAAAGTAAATATGTCTCAACCAAGTGTCATCGGCCCTTCGGGCACCGGCATGCCCCCTGCCACGGCGCCCCAGACCGATTGGTCGAAGTTCACGATGGCCCCGGTCATCAGGCCCGCATCCGGCGAGACGAGGAAGTTGACCGCCCGCGCCGCCTCCTCCGGGTCCACCAGGCGGCCGAAGGGCAGGGCGGCGGCGG
The DNA here is from genome assembly GCF_056403335.1 of Rhodobacter sp. P2_H5. Taxonomy (NCBI): domain Bacteria; kingdom Pseudomonadati; phylum Pseudomonadota; class Alphaproteobacteria; order Rhodobacterales; genus Rhodobacter; species Rhodobacter sp. P2_H5. The sequence continues at coordinate 21,425 of NZ_JBFUFS010000016.1, forward strand.
CCTTCTCCTCCCATTCCGGGTCTTGCTTCACCTGCAACTCGCGTTCGTGGTCCGAGGCCATCCAGCCGACGTTGAGCTGGTTGACCCGGATCCGGTTGGCCATGACCGAAAAGGCGGTGTTCGCGGTCAGCGTGGTCAGCGCCCCTTTCGAGGCGCAATAGGCGCTGATGAAGGGCTGCCCCGCCAGGGCCGAGATCGAGCCGATGTTGCAGATCGCCCCTTCGATCCCGTCGCGGATCATCAGCTTGATCGCCTCCTGCATCAGGAAATAGGGGCCGCGGACATTGGTGGCGAAGAGCCGGTCAAAAAGCTCGGGCGAGGTGTCGAGGATGGTGCCGCGGTCGGTCGAGGCCCCGGCATTGACCAGAACGTCGATCCGGCCAAACAGACGGTCGGTTTCGGCGATGGCATGGCGGCAGTCGTCAACGCGGGCGAAATCGGCGCGCAGGAAGTGGGTCTCCAGCCCAAAGGCGGCTTCGATGTCCTTGGCCACCGCCTCGCCCCGGCGCAGGTTGCGCCCGGTGATCACCAGACCCGCAGCCCCCGCCGCCGCCAGCCGCCGCGCGATGGCCGCGCCAAGGCCCTGCGTCGCCCCGGTCACCACGCAGATCTTGCCATCCATCCGGTTCATGCGAGCCCCTCCCTGCCTTTGCCCGACCATAGACCGAAGCCCCGGGCATCGCCAGACGGGCAGCGTTTGGCGCTCGACCTTGCGGGCGGGGTTTTCTAATCTGCCCTGAACCCATGGATCAAAGGCGCGATGATGAAACCCCATGTCCTGCAACTGAGCGATTACCCGGCGTGGGATCAGACACCCTTGGAGGCGGCCTTCACACTCCACCCTTATTACGCGGCCAAGGACAAGGCGGCCTATCTGGCCGAGGTCGGCCCGCAGATCAGGGCGATTGCCAGCAATGGCGGTGTCGGCGCCTCGGCCGAGGTGATCGCGGCCTGTCCGGCGCTGGAGCTGATCAGCCTTTACGGCGTGGGCTATGACGCGGTGGACCTTCAGGCCTGCCGCGCGCGCGGCATCCGGGTGACCAATACGCCCGATGTCCTGAACGACGATTGCGCCGATCTGGCGGTGGGCATGGTGCTGGCCTTGGCGCGCGGCATGGTCAAGGCCGAGGACTGGGCGCGTTCCGGCGCCTGGGAGAAGGCGAGCTTTCCCCTGCAGCGCCGGGTCACCGGGATGCGGGCCGGCATTCTCGGCCTCGGCCGGATCGGGCAGGCGGTGGCGGATCGGTTGACCGGTTTTGGCATGAAGATCGCCTATTGCGCCCGCAGCGCCAAGGACGTGCCTTACGCCTTCATCCCCGACCCGGTGGCGCTTGCCGCGCAGTCCGATGTGCTGATCGTCACGGCGCTGGCCAATGCCGAAACCCGCCACATCGTCAATGCCCGTGTGATCGAGGCGCTGGGGCCGCAGGGCCTGCTCGTCAACATTTCGCGCGCCTCCAACATCGACGAGGCGGCGCTGCTGGACGCGCTGGAATCCGGGCTTCTGGGCGGCGCCGCGTTGGATGTGTTCGAGGGCGAGCCGCGGATCAACCCGCGCTTTCTGCCGCTGACCAATGTGCTTTTGCAGCCGCACCACGCCTCGGCCACGGTGGAGACGCGCAAGGCGATGGGGCAGCTGATGCGCGACAACCTGACGGCGCATTTCGCGGGCCAGCCCTTGCTGACGCCGGTGATCTGAGGCGGGTGATCTGACGCTCGACACCGCCGCACGCCTCGCCCATGATCGCGGCAAAAGCGGAGGCAAGAGATGCGGAACGGCGGGCAAATTCTGGTGGAAAGTCTGGTGGCTTTGGGCGCGGTCAAGGCTTTTGGCGTGCCGGGTGAAAGCTATCTGGCGGTGCTGGACGCGATGCACGACACCGCGGGGCGCTTTGACTATGTCCTGTGCCGCAACGAGGGCGGCGCCAGCTTCATGGCCGCCGCCTGGGGCAAGCTGACAGGCTTGCCCGGCATCTGCATGGTGACCCGTGGCCCGGGGGCTGCCAATGCGATGATCGGCGTCCATACCGCCCGGCAGGATTCGACGCCTATGCTGTTGTTCGTCGGGCAGATCGCCCGCTCCGACCGGGAGCGCGAAAGCTTTCAGGAGGTCAACTACCGCGCCGTCTTTGGCACCATGGCGAAATATGTGGTCGAGATTGACGAGACCGCCCGTATCCCGGAGCTTCTCGCCCGGGCCTGGACCACCGCCATCTCGGGCCGCCCCGGCCCGGTGGTGGTCGCCCTGCCCGAGGATATGCTGGCCGAGATGAGCGATGTCGCCCCCTTGCCAGCGCCCCTGCCCAAGATCGCCGAGCCCGCCCCCGACGCCGCCGCCCTGACCCGCGCCCGCAGCCTTCTGGCCGGGGCCGAGCGCCCGCTCATCCTCGCCGGTGGTACCGGCTGGACGGCGGAGGGGCGTGCCGCCCTTCAGGCCTTTGCCGAAGCCTCCGACATCCCGGTCGCGGCGGCGTTTCGCTGTCAGGATGTGATCGACCATAATTCCCCCGTCTTTGTCGGTGAGGCCGGGGTCGGCATGTGGCCGCATCTGGCCCAGATGATCCGCGAGGCGGATGTGATCCTCGCCCTCAACCTGCGAATGGATGAGATGACGACGGGGGCCTATACGCTTCTGTCGGTGCCGCTGCCGCAGCAAAGGCTGATCCATGTTCATCCCGCGTCGGAGGAGTTGGGCAAGATCTATGTGGCCCAAGAACCGATCCAGTCCGGGCCGAACGCGTTTTGCAAGGCGCTTGCTCCGGTCTCGGGCGGCTGGGCCGCGTGGCGGGCCAAGGCGCGCAGCCAGTACGAGACGGCCTTTGCGGCGCCCGCCCAACCCTCGCCGGTCGATATGGCGGCGGTGATGGCGGTTCTGGGGCAGGTCCTGCCGGAAGACGTGATCCTGACCAATGGCGCGGGGAATTTCGCGACCTGGCCGAGCCGGCATTTCCGCTTTGGCCCCAAGGCCCGGCTTCTGGCGCCGCAATCGGGGGCGATGGGCTACGGCCTGCCCGCCGCCATCGCGGCCAGCATCGCCCGGCCCGGGCGCCGCGTGGTCTGCTTTGCCGGCGACGGCGATTTTCAGATGAATTGTCAGGAGCTTGCGACCCTGGCCCAGCATGGCGCAACGCCGATTGTCCTGATCCTCGACAACGGGATCTACGGCACGATCCGCGCCCATCAGGAACGCCAGTTCCCGGCAAGGGTCTTTGGCACCACGATGGTCAACCCCGACTTTGCCGAGGTCGCCCGCGCCTATGGTCTTTTCGCCGAACGGGTCGAGCGGACCGAGGATTTCGCCGCAGCCTTCGCCCGCGCCAGCGCCGCAGCCGACAATGGCACCGCCGCCGTCCTGAACCTTGCCATCGCCGCCGAGGCGATCGCGCCGCGGCAAAGGCTCAGCGCGCTGCGTGCGGCGGCGCTTGAAAAGGGCTGAGCTATTTGCGCAGCGACTTCATCATCGGCACATGCATCTCGAAGGAGTCGAGATAGGCCCAGCCATAGGACGGGCCAAAGCCTTTCAGATGCTCTTCCAGCACCGAGACGTGGTAGCCGAAGTCCAGCGGCAGGAAGGCCGAGACCGGCAGTCCGGCAAAGACCGCCTCGCCCAGCGTCTTGCGGGCATAGACCCAAAGCTCTGCCGCGCCCCGGATGAAGGAGGGCCGCAGATCGCTGCGCAGGTTGGGGTAGATCCAGTTCACGGTGTTGATGAAGCTGCGCAGCATCGGGGTGAAATCGCTCCACCCCTCCGCCGTGCCGCGTTTCAGCAGCAGGCGGAACATCTCCAGCGAGTAGAAATTCCGCTCGTCATCGCGGCGGATGTCCTGCCCCGGGTGCTGACGGTAGCCATAGGACACGCCGTCCAGCACCGGCACGTTGTGCACGGCTTGCAGGGTCAGCATCTGGAAGATCTGGTCGTCGAAGGCGCGGATGTGCTCAGGGAACCAGATCTTGCGATTGTCGAGAAAATCGCGGCGATAGATCCTGCGCCAGATCGAGGGCTGGCCCTGCATCAGAAAGCTCGAGTCCAGCAGGTGGCAGGTCCGCGCGCCGAAGGGATGGCGGCGGGCGAATTTCACCGCGTCGTCGGCGGCTTCGTAGGACGGCGTGCTGCGCAGGCCCTGCGCGTCGTCGTCGAACAGCAGTTCAAAGCCGCCCTGGACGATTTCCGCCCCGGTGTGGCGCGCCAGTTCCAGCAGGCCCGCGAAAAGACCGGGCCCCGGGATGTCATCGGCATCGACAAAGGCGATATGGCTGGCGGTCGACTTCATGCGGCCAAAGTTGCGCGCCGAGGCGCAGCCGCCGTTGGGCTTTTGCAGCAGGACCACCCGCGGATCATCGCCGAAATGCGCCCGCACCACGTCCGCGGAGTCGTCGGTCGATCCGTCATCGACCACCAGCGCGCGCACTTCGCGGCTGTCGCCGTTCAGGATGCCTTCGACGCAGGCGATGATGAAATCGCGCGAATTGTACATGGCCACGGCCACATCCAGGCGCGGCTCCAGCGTCTCTTTGGTGCGGCGCAGGCCCAGAAGCGGGGTGCCGGCCAGCGGCAGCCAGGTTTGCCGCAGCCCCGCCGTTTCGCCAAAGACCAGCGCCGAGGGGACATGCGACCAGACCTCTCCGATGATGTGATCCAGCGGGCAGGCTTTCAGATCCTCCAGGATCTGCGCCTCGGACTTGGGGGCGAGCAGTTTCAGCAGCCGCGGTTCCAGCAATGCCAGCGCCTTGGCGGTGATCGTCGGCACCAAGATGTCGATGAAATCCGGTGCCGGCCCGGCGCCGCGTTCCATATAGCCGAGGTTTTCCTCGTGCCGGCCGAAGGGGCGGGTGGGCAGCAGCGCGGCGAGGGTTTCGACCCGGTCGCGGTTGCCCAAGGCGATCTCGGCCAGGATTTCTTGCACCAGCCCGGGGTTTTCGGGCGCATCCTCGGCCTCAGCACCCACCGCGAAGGGCAGCGCCACCACGTTGGACAGGCCCTGCGTCAGGATATTCTGGTGCAAGGCGGCATAGCTTTGCGGGTCGGGTTCAAAGCAATAGACCTGCCAGCCCGGGAAGGCCGCGGCAAAGGGGATGGCGAAGGCGCCGAAGCCCGCGCCGACATCCAGCGCCACGCCGGTCGGCGCCAGGGTCTGCGTGGCCAGGGCGGATTGATAGATCATCTCAAGCCGCCAGAGGGAATCGGTCTGCAGAAAACCAAATTCGGGCGTCAAGAGATCGCAGTTTTGTCCGAAAGCCTTCACCTTCACGCGTTCAGGGATCGGGGCATGAGCATCGCGCAGGGCTTCAACCAGATCGTCTTCCGAAAACTCGGACACCAGGGCAGTCACGGAAGCAACCTCCATCAGCGCCTTGTGCGCCTTTTTCTGATCATGCGGCATGGGACAGGGATCCGATGTAGCGGCGGAGTTGGTCAAGATCACCCGCCTCGCGCGGAATGCCGGGCGGCAGATGCAGGTAAAGCGGGTCGATCAGGGCCAGCATGATCTGCACACATTGCCGATAGCTGGCCCGGTGATGCAGCGAAACCGAGACCTCGCACCATTCGACGATCCGCATGCAGGAGGCCAGAACCGCCGCGCGATGGGCGGCATTGTGGAACTCCGCCCGCTGGGCGAAAGCCTCCAGCGTCAGTTTGGTCACGGCGATGATGCCAAAGCGCATGTCGCCCGAGGTGGCGGTGATCTGGGGCCGGCTGTAGCGGCGGAAATAGGTGAAGGCCGGGGTGTCCAGGAAGGCGATCCTGTCGGCTGCGGCGATCAGACCGGTGTGAAAGTAGATATCCTCGAAGAAATGGGTGTTGGGAAAGCCGATCCCGGTCTTCTGCAGAAAGGCGCGCCGGACCACCTTATTGGCCGACTGCGGCTCGATCCCCTGGGCGAGGCAGGCGATCCGGGTGAAATCCTGCGCGCTGCGCTGGGTGAAATTGGCAGGGTTGAGCGCCGCGATCGTCTTGAAGATCCGGTCGTCGTAGAAGGCCCCGATGTCCTGGCGCAGATCCTGCAGGATGCCGGGGCAGATCAGCAGGTCGGGGTCGTGCAGGTCCAGCGCGCGGACGATCGCCGCAAAGGACCAGTTCGGCCGGGAATCATCGGCGTCGAGAAAGCAGATGTAATCGCCGGTCGCCCGTTCGATCGCCCGGTTGCGCGCGCTGGACAAGCCGTCGTTGGCCTGGCGGATCACCAGAATCCGCGGGTCGTCCAGCCCGGCCAGAATCGCGGTGGTCTCGGGCTGCGACCCGTCATCGACCACAATGTACTGAAAATCCATGAAACTCTGCGCCAGGATCGAGTTGACGCTGGTCAGCAGGGCGCGTCCTTCGTTGAAAGTGGTCGTGATGCAAGTCAATCTTGGCATGAGGTCCTGTCCGTGCTGTCGTTTGGCCCGGTCGCGCAAGCAATACTACGCCAGTGCCTTTAACGACTGGTTGAACGTCAGGCAATGCAATGTGCTCAGGCTCCAATCTATTGGTCCGGGCGCAGATTGCGCAGTTTTCTCGCGCGGCTGCATCATTTTTCCGCAGATGCTGGCCGAAGCGGCGGATTTCGGCTGCGGAATGGGGCGGTCGCCGCCGGTGCGCGGCGCCTTTCCCAGAGCGGCCCCGGCGTGATAACAAGGGGGATCATGTCCACGCTCTGCCGCGACTGCCTCACCCTTTTTGCCGCCGGGTCGCGTTGCCCGGCCTGCCGCAGCCCGCGCGTGGTGGCCCATGCCGAGCTGGAGAGTCTTTCGATCGCCCATATGGACTGCGACGCCTTCTATGCCTCGGTCGAAAAGCGCGACAATCCGGCGCTGCGCGATGTGCCGCTGATCGTGGGCGGCGGAACGCGGGGGGTGGTTTCGACCTGCTGTTATCTCGCACGCATCCATGGTGTCCGCTCGGCCATGCCGATGTTCCAGGCGCTGAAGCTTTGCCCGCAGGCCACGGTGGTCAAGCCGCGGATGTCGGTCTATGTCGAGGTCTCGCGCCAGATCCGCGCGCTGATGGAGGTGCTGACTCCCGCGATCCAGCCCCTGTCGCTGGACGAGGCTTTTCTCGACCTGACCGGCACCGCCCGCCTGCATGGCGCGCCGCCCGCCGTGATGCTGGCCCGCCTGACCCGGGAGATGGAGGCGCAGATCGGTGTCACCGGCTCGATCGGCCTGTCGCATAACAAGTTTCTGGCCAAGATCGCCTCCGATCTCGACAAGCCGCGCGGGTTTTCGGTGGTGGGGCGGGGCGAGACGGCGGATTTCCTGCGCAACAAGCCGGTGCGGATCATCTGGGGCGTCGGTGTCGCGACCCAGGCCCAGCTGGAGGCCGCCGGCATCCGTACCATCGCCGACCTGCTGCGCTGGGACCGGGGCGATCTGCAAGCCCGCTTCGGCCAGACCGGCGAGCGGCTCTATCAACTGGCGCGGGGCGAGGATGCCCGCCGCGTCATGCGCGACGAGAAGCTGAAATCCATCTCGAAGGAGACCACGTTTTTCCAGGATACTTCCGATGCCGACCTGCTCGACGGCCATATCTGGCGGCTGTCCGAACAGGTGGCCGACCGCGCCAAGGCCAAGCAGCTGTCCGGCCGCACCGTCACCCTGAAACTGCGGCGCGGCGATTTCCAGATCGTCACAAGGCGCCAGGCCCTGTCCGACCCGACCCAGCTGACCGATCGGATCTACCGCGCCGCCAAGGCGCTTTTCGCCAATTCCGGCACCAAGGGCCCGTTCCGGCTGATCGGCGTCGGCATCTCTGACCTCGCGCCCGAGGATCAGGCCGATCTCTCGCCCGACCTCCTGGACCCCGATGCCCCCAAACGCGCCAAGGCCGAACGCGCCGCCGACGCGATCCGCGCCCGCTTTGGCCATGAGGCGATCATCAAGGGCCGCGCGCTGCGCTGAAGGGGCCCGACTCGGGGCTGATCCTTTTATTTTGGCACAAATATCCTCGGGGGTGCGGGGGTGGAAAACCCCCGCTTCTCCTGCCGGGACCGGGCTCAGTTGTCGATCAGCGCGCGCACCGCCTTGGTATAATCCGCGGGTGCCTGCAGCAGCGCGAAATGGCTGGCATCGGGCAGGATCACCAGCTTGGCCCCGGGGATGAGGCTCGCGATCTTTTCGGTATGGGCGCGCAGGATGGCCTGGTCGTGATCGCCCGCCGCCACCACGGTCGGCACCTTGATCGCGGCCACTTCGGCATCGGTCCAGTTCGGCTGGCTCGCCCACATGGCCGAGATCTGTGTCACGAAGGCTTCGTACTGATCGGGGGTCGGCGAAAGGCGGGCGTAATCCTTGCCCATCCATTCGATATATTCGCCAAACTGCTTGTCTTCACCCACCTTGGGGTCGACGCCGTCGGGGGTGATATTGGCGGCCTGGGCGAAAAGGTGCTTCAACCGCTCCGGGTGGTGCATCGCGATGTCCAGCCCGATGATCCCGCCATCCGACCAGCCGACCAGATCCACGGTATCGACCTTCAGATAATCCATCAGCGCCAGATAATCCGAGGCCATCAGGTCATAGCCGAAAGGCTCCTCCGTCCGGGTCGAGCGGCCGTGGCCCCGGCTGTCGGCCACGATGACCAGATGATCCTGCATCAGGTCGATCACTTGGTTGGCCCAGAGGTCCGAGTTGCCCAGCCCGCCGTGGATCAGAAGCACCGGCTCGCCCGCGCCGAAGGTCGCGTAATACATCTCGATGCCGTTCACGCTGGCCATGCCGCTGGCCACCGGGGTCGGCATCGGCGGCGGCATGGGAATCGTCGTCCAGCGCTCCTCGGCCCGGGCGGGCAGCGCGAGGGCCAGAATCAATCCGGTTGCGGCAAGTCTTGTGGCGGCAAACAGGCGCATCGGCCTCTCCTCTCTATACGGCTCTCATTCGGCGGCGATCGGCAGGGCGCGGCGTCCGATGCTGGCGATATCGGCCACCACGCGCGACATGCGCAGGCAAAAGGCAGAAAAGCTCGGCAAAGGCTCGACCCGGCGCTCGTCGAGGTAGAGCGAGCGGTCGATCTCGACCTGGACCACATGTTTGCGGCTGACCGGGTGGCCATAGGCCTGGGCGATATAGGCTCCGGCAAAGGGCGAGTTGCGCGCGACGCGAAAGCCCGCGCCGGCAAAGATCGCCTCGATCTGCTCGACCACCTCGCGCGAGGCGGCGGCGCCGAAGCGGTCGCCCAGCACCACCTCGGGCAGGGCGTGGCCGGGGCGGGCATGGGCCTCGATCGCCTCGTGCGGCATCGAGTGGCAGTCGATCAGGATCGCCTCGCCAAAGGTCGCATGGGTCTGGTCCACCAGATCGCGCAGGGTGGCGTGCCAGGGCCGCCAGTGGCTGTCGATTCGCGCCTCGGCCTCGTCGCGGCCGATCTTGCCGGAATAAATCGCGCGACCGCCCGCCACGACCCGGGGGATGACGCCGAGGCCGGAGGAGATTCGCGGGTTGTGCGCCGGGCGCATCACCCCCTCGATCACCGCGGGGTCAAGCTCGTCGCAGCCGCGGTTGAGGTCGATGAAGGCGCGTGGCGCGCGGGCGCACAAAAGCGGCGCCCCATTCAGCGGCGCGCGGGCGAAAAGCCTGTCTACATAGGCATCCTCCGATGATCGCAGCAGCATCGGCGACAGCGGGCTGGAGGCGAGAAACGCGGGCGGATATTCGCGCCCCGAATGCGGTGAGGAGAAGATGACGCTGGTCACCTGCCGCTCGGGTCGGGCAAGGCGAAAGGAAAGGCCCTCGGAATACTCGGTCATGCGCTCCTCCATCGTCTAGGTATAGCGGGTAAATTCGGTGTGGAGAAAGCCCTTGAACAGCCCAGCGACTCTCTTTATAGACCCGGCACCGACGCGGTTTTGCCCAAGCGTCACTTTGGTGACAGGGGCAGGATGTGACGGCACGGAGGGCGGTTAGCTCAGCGGTAGAGCACTACGTTGACATCGTAGTGGCCACTGGTTCGATCCCAGTACCGCCCACCATTCACCGCTGGTCGCAGGACCAGCACGGTTTTCAATTGGCGCGAGGACGCGCCGCGAACAGAAGGAGACAGCCATGAAGGTTGCAAACTCGCTCCGCTCGCTGAAGACGCGTCATCGCGATTGCCAAGTCGTGCGCCGTAAAGGCCGCGTCTATGTGATCAACAAGACGCAAAAGCGCTACAAGGCCCGTCAGGGTTGAGCTGCGTTTTTCAGCACGGATGATGGGCCGCCAGGGGAACCTCGGCGGCTTTTTCATTTGAACTCAACCGTCTCGCCCTCCGGGTCCGCCATGCATCCCAACCCCGCCTTTCGCCAGACCCCGACCGCCCGCAACCTTGATTTCGCAAGGGCGCGTGGCTTCGGCACCCTGTGCGTCAATGGGGTGGCGGGACCGGTGCTGGCCCATGTGCCCTTCCTTCTGTCCGAAGACGGCAGCCATGCCGACCTGCATCTGGCGCGCTCCAACGCGGTGATCGCGGCGGGCGTGGCTGGAGGAGTGCCTGGGGCCGCCGTGCTCGCGGTGACGGGGGCGGATGGCTATGTCTCGCCCGACTGGTATGGTGTCGAGGATCAGGTGCCGACCTGGAACTACATCGCCGTCCACCTGCGCGGCACCCTGACCGAACTGCCGCCCGAGGCGCTGGAGGCCCATGTCAACGCGCTGTCGGACATGTTCGAAGCGCGGCTGGCGCCGAAGCCGGTCTGGAAAAGCGCGAAGATGACCGAAGGCGTCATGGCGCGGATGCTGCGGATGATTCGGCCCTTCCGGCTGCAGATCACCCAGATCGACGGCACCTGGAAGCTGAACCAGAACAAGACCGAAGAAGCCCGCGCCGGGGTGATCCGCGCGCTGGACGCCCGGGGCGGTGCTGCCGCCGCGCTGGCGCAGGCGATGCGCGAGGGCTGAGTGCGGCTGTACAGCGCGCGCCGCCCGCGGTAGCAAAGGGCATCCCGAAGAGAGGCCCTGCCATGCAGCTTTATTACTCGCCCGCATCCCCCTTTGTCCGCAAGGTCATGGTCCTGGCGCATGAGTTGGGCATCACGGATCGGATCGAACTGGTGCCGGCCGCTGGCACCGCCGTGGCACCGGGCACCATGCCGGTCGACCGGAACCCCCTGGGCAAGCTGCCCACCCTGATCACCGACGCGGGCAAGGCGATCTATGACAGCCGGGTGATCTGCCGCTATCTCGATAGCCAGTTCGCCGGCGGTTTCTACCCCGAGCCGCGGATCTGGGATGTGCTCACGCTGGAGGCCACGGCCGACGGGCTGCTGGAGGCGGCCCTGCTGATGGTCTACGAGGCGCGCATCCGCCCGGCCGAGATCTGCTATGCGCCCTGGGTCGAGGGGCAATGGGCCAAGGTCGCCCGCACGCTGGACATGCTGGAAACCTCCGGCATGGCGCAGCTTTCGGGTCCGGTGGACATGGGGCAGATCGCACTCGCTTGCGGGCTCGGCTACCTCGACTTCCGCCACGGGGCGCGCGACTGGCGCGCGGGCCATCCCGCGCTTGCCGCCTGGGAGGCCGGATTCGCCCAAAGGCCGGCGATGGTTGCGACCCTTCCCAAGGCGTGAACTTGCCGGCGCAAGGCCGCCGCAAGACCGCCTCTCTTGCCGGGCGCGGGCGATATGGGGGCGCGGGTTGCGACTTCAAGGTCGCTCCTTGCGGAAATCGGGTTTCGCAAAGCCCTGCGCGCCTTTGACCGCTGGACGGCCCGGCAATCCTTGGCTAAAACCCGCCGAGCAAGGCTGTGAGCGTATCACGGTCTGTTGAGGTTCAGGGGCTGCTGACAACAGCGGCCAGCGGAAGGGAGAAATATTCGTGTCCCATGCTGACGACAGCGCAGGATCCCACAACGCCGATCGGCGGGATTTCCTGTATTACGCGACCGCCGGGGCTGGCGTCGTGGCGACTGGTGCGGCGGTTTGGCCGCTGGTCAACCAGATGAACCCCTCTGCGGACGTCAAGGCGCTGGCCTCGATCGACGTTGACATCGGGGGCGTGGCCGAGGGCACGCAGCTGACCGTGCTGTGGCGCGGCAAGCCGGTCTTCGTGCGCCACCGCACCGCCGATGAGATCAAGGCGGGGCAGGCTGTCGCGCTGTCCGATCTTGTGGACACCAATGCCGAGAATGACAACCTGCCGGCCGGCACCGATGCCAGCGACGCCAACCGCGCGCTGGACAAGGACGGCAAGTGGCTGGTGATGATGGGCGTTTGCACCCACCTGGGCTGCGTGCCGCTGGGCGATGGCGCCGGCGAGTTCGGCGGCTGGTTCTGCCCCTGCCACGGCTCGCAGTACGACACGGCAGGCCGCATCCGCAAAGGGCCGGCCCCGCGCAACCTGCAAGTGCCGGTCGCCGCTTTCATCAACGACACCACGATCAAGCTCGGGTAAGGAACATAATCGATGGCCGGTATCCCGCACGACCACTACGAGCCTAAATCGGGCTTTGAAAAATGGCTCCACAGCCGCCTGCCGATCGTCAGCATCCTTTACGACACGCTGATGCTCCCGACGCCGAAGAACCTCAACTGGATGTGGATCTGGGGCATCGTCCTGACCTTCTGTCTGGCGCTGCAGATCGTGACCGGCATCGTGCTGGCCATGCATTACACGCCGAACGTCGATCTGGCCTTCGGTTCGGTCGAGCATATCATGCGCGACGTGAACGGCGGCGTGATGCTGCGTTACCTGCATGCCAACGGCGCCTCGCTGTTCTTCTTCGCCGTCTATTGCCACATCTTCCGCGGCCTCTACTACGGCAGCTACAAGTCCCCGCGCGAAGTGACCTGGGTCATCGGTATGATCATCTACTTCCTGATGATCGCCACCGCCTTCATGGGTTACGTTCTGCCCTGGGGTCAGATGAGCTTCTGGGGCGCCACCGTGATCACCGGCCTGTTCGGCGCGATCCCGGGTGTCGGCACCGCGCTGCAGGAATGGCTGCTTGGCGGCTTTGCCGTCAGCAACGCCACGCTGAACCGCTTCTTCTCGCTCCACTACCTGCTGCCCTTCGTGATTGCCGCTCTGGTAGGCGTCCACATCTGGGCCTTCCACACCACCGGCAACAACAACCCGACCGGGGTTGAAGTGCGCCGCGGGTCCAAGGAAGAGGCCGAGCGCGACACCGTTCCCTTCTGGCCCTACTACGTCATCAAGGACCTGTTCGCGCTGGCCGTGATCCTGATGCTGTTCTTCGCGGTTGTGGGCTTCATGCCGAACTACCTGGGCGACCCGGACAACTACATCCAGGCCAACCCGCTCGCCACCCCGGCGCATATCGTGCCGGAATGGTATCTCTTGCCCTTCTACGCCATCCTGCGGACCTTCGATAACACGGTCTGGGTGGTGCAGCTGGTTCACTTCCTGACCTTCGGCATCGTCGACTCGAAACTGTTCGGCGTCATCGCGATGGCCGGTGCGATCCTTGCCATGGCGCTGGCGCCCTGGCTGGACACCTCCTCGGTGCGTTCGGGCCGCTACCGACCGATGTTCAAAGCCTGGTTCGCCGTTCTGGTGATCGACTTTGTCGTGCTGATGTGGTGCGGCTCTCAGGTGCCTTCGGCCTTCACCGGCTGGGTCGGCCTGATCGCCTCGACCTACTGGTTCGCCTATTTCCTCGTGATCCTGCCGCTTCTGGGCGTGCTGGAAAAGCCGCTGCTGCCGCCGGCGACGATCGAGGAAGACTTCAAGTCGCACTACGCCGACCCCGTTTCTGGCCCGGCCGAGTGAGAGAAAGGAACTGACTGATATGTTTCGCAAAATCGCAATCAGCGCTGTTTCCGCTCTGACCCTGCTGACCGGCGCGGCTTGGGCCGAAGAAGGCACCGAGACGACGGATATCGCCTTCAGCTTCGAGGGGCCCTTCGGCACCTTCGACGCGCACCAGCTGCAGCGCGGGCTTCAGGTCTATACCGAGGTCTGCGCGGCCTGCCACGGGCTGAAGTTCGTCCGCATCGGCGCCCTGGCTGAACCGGGCGGCCCGACCCTGCCGGAAGAGCAGGTCAAAGCCTATGCCAAGACGATCACCGTCAAGGACGCGGTGACCGGTGAAGACCGCCCGGCCACCCCGGCCGACCATTTCCCGGCCAACACCGGGGCTGGCGCACCGGACCTGTCGGTCATGGCCAAGGCCCGCAAGGGCTTCTCCGGGCCCTATGGTCTGGGCACCAACCAGCTCTTCAAGGGTATGGGCGGACCGGAGCATATCTATTCGATCCTGACCGGCTTCACCGGCGAATCGAAGGATCTTGCTGGCGTGACCCTCTACGGCAACAAGGCCTTCCCGGGCGGTTACATGGCGATGCCCGACACCGCCCTGGCCGCTGGTCAGGTCAAATACGCCGACGGCACCGAAGCAAGCCTGAGCCAGGAATCGCAGGACGTCGCTGCCTTCCTGATGTGGGCTGCCGAGCCGAAGATGATGGTCCGCAAGGAATCCGGCTTCAAGGCCGTGCTTCTCTTGGGTCTGCTCTCGGTCCTGCTGTACCTGACCAACAAGCGTCTGTGGTCCAAGGTCAAGGGCAAGAAGATCGCCCACTGATCTGCAAAGCATTGAATGAAAAAGGCCCCGTCGCAGGACGGGGCCTTTTTCATGGGCCGAGATAGGCGCGCAAGGCGGCTGGCGGGGCGGCAAACAGCGCCTCGGTCGGAACCGGGGCATCGGCCTGACCGCCATGCACCAGCACCACCTGATCGGCAAAGCGGCGGGCGTCGGCGGGGTCGTGGGTGACCATGATCACGGTGGCTGCCGATTCCTTTGCCCATTCGGTGACAAGGCCCAGGAGATCGGCCTTCAGCGCGGGGCCGAGGGCGGCAAAGGGTTCGTCCAGCAGCAGGATCGGGCGACCCTGCAGCAGCACCCGCCCCAAGGCCGCGCGCCCCTGTTGCCCGCCGGACAGATCGCCCGGCTTGCGACCCTCCATCCCCGAAAGGCCAAGCCGATCAAGCACCTGTGCGATCCGGTCGCGGTCGGCTGCGGTCAGCTTCAGCTGCGGGTTCAGCGCCAGGCCCAGGTTCTGCATCAGGGTCAGATGCGGAAACAGGTTCTGGTCCTGAAACAGGATCGAGATCGGCCGCTCCGCCGGGGTCAGCGGCCCGAGATCGCGGCCCTGCCACAGGATGCGGCCCGAGGCAGGCGGAATGAAGCCGGCCAAGCCCATGAGAAGCGTGGATTTTCCTTCGCCCGACCCGCCCAGAAGGGCCAGCCTTTGGCCCGGCGCCAGCTGCCAGTTGGCGCTCAGATGAAAGCCGCCCTGCACGAGGGTCAGGTGGTCAAGGTGCAGCACGACGGCCTCCAAACTCGCACAAAGCGAAAAGCGCAAAGCTGAGACTGGTCAGCAGGAGGGCGGCGGCGGCGGCCTCCTCCATCCGGTAGGCTGCGGAGAGGCGCTGCACCACAAGGGGCAGGGTGGCCTGCCCCTCGCCGGCGAACAGGGCGATGACGCCCAGGTCCCCCATCGCCAGTGCACAGGCCAGCCCCGCGCCAAGGCCCAAGGGCCGGGCGAGGCGCGGCAGAGTCAGATAGCGCAGCCGCGCCCAGCCGCGAAGGCCCATGGCTTGCGCAAGCCGGTCATAGTCGGCGTGCAGGCTCTGCGTCTCGGGTAGTAGAATGCGGAACAGAAAAGGCAGCGCCATCAGGGCGTTGACGAGGATGGTGACGGGGAGGGCGACCGCCTCGGGGCGCAAAAAGGGCCGCAGGATCAGGAAGAGGCCGGTGCCCAGCACCAGACCCGAGGCGGCGAGTGGCAGCATGGCCGAAAGCTCCATCGCGCGGGCGAAAAGCGTCTTGCGGGCGACGGCATTGGCCAGCGTCAGAGCGGCTGTGACCGAAAGCGCGGCGGAAATCACCGCCATCCAGACCGAGCGAAGCGCTGCCAGCCAGACCGCATCGGGCAGGCGGGTCAGGGTCGGCAGACCCTCAGCCAGAACGGCGACGAGGGGGAGGAGCAGGAACAGGGCAGCCAGGGAAATCATCAGCATGTCCAAGCCCTTGCTGCCCCTGGGCGCCCGCAGGACAAGCCGGCGGTCCAGGCCCGCGCCAAGGCCCGAGGGCAGGGCGAAGCGGGCCGACAGCAGGACCGCCGCCGCGCAAAGGGCGAACTGGACGCCGGCCAGAAGGGCGGCTTTTCCGGGGTCAAAGTCGAAGCGGAGGGCCTGGTAGATCGCAAGCTCCAGCGTGGTGGCGCGGGGGCCGCCGCCCAGCGTCAGCGCCACGACGAAGGAGGTCAGGCAGACCAGAAAGATCGCCAGCGCCGCACCCGGCAGGGTGGCGCGCAGCATCGGCCATTCGATGTGGCGGAAGGGGGAGGGCAGGCCGAGGGTTTCGGCGAGGCGAAACCGCTCCGCCGGGATGGCGTGCCAGCCGTTCAACAGGATGCGGGTGGCGAGCGGCAGGTTGAAGAACACATGGGCGAGGACGACGCCCTTCAACCCGTAGATGGAGATCTGCGGCAGACCCACCAGTTGTAGCGCCCAGTTGAGCAGGCCGCTGCGGCCATAGATGGTCAAGAGCCCCAGGACCGCCACGATGACCGGCAGCAGGAAGGGCGCGCCCATCAGAAGGATCAGCACCCCGCGCCCCGGAAAGCTGCGCCGCATCAGGGCGCGGGCGACTGGTACGGCAAGGGCGCAGGAAAACCCTGTCGACAGAAGGGCTTGCAGCAGGGTGAAGCGGACCGCCGACCAATCGGCGCTCCGCAATGCGGCGCCGGAGGATTGTGGCAACAGGGCCAGTGCCGTTCCCAGCACCAGCACCGCCACCAAAGCCGCCAGCGCCAGAGCGCTTATTTGGACAGGACGGTCTGCCATTCCTCCACCGCCGCCTGGCGCAGGCCTTCAGCCTCGGCCGGGGAAAAGAGCAGGGATTTCGCGGGCTTGATCAGGGTTTCATAACCTGCGGGCAGGCCCGCCGCCGGGGTCTTGGCCGGGTACATCCAGTTGGTGGTGGGGATCACGGATTGTGCCTCATCCGCAGCGAGATAGGCGAGAAACTTGTCGGCGAGGTCTTGCTGCTTGGAGGCGGCGAGTTTTCCGGCCACTTCGACCTGCATGTAATGGCCCTCGTCAAAGCTGGCGGCGGCCTTGCTGTCGTCCTTTTCCGCGATCAGGTGATAGGCGGGGGAGGTGGTGTAGGAGAGGACCATATCCGCCTCGCCCTTCAGGAACAGGCCGTAAGCCTCGTCCCAGCCGGGGGTGACGGTCACGATATTGTCCGCCAAATCCTTCCAGACCTGCGCCGCCTGATCGCCGTAAGCGGCCTTGACCCACATCACCAACCCGAGGCCGGGGGTGGAGGAACGCGGGTCCTCGATCACGATTTTCAGGTTCGACGCGGCGAGTTCCTTGAGGGATTTCGGCGGGTTGGCGACTTTTGTCTTGTTATAGACGAAGGCGAACCAGCCCCAGTCGAAGGGCTCGAAATTGGCGTCGGTATAGGGGACCGGCAGATCGTTGGGCGCCTGGGCGGCGAGCGGCGCGAAGAGGCCGGTGGCGCGGGCGGATTCGGTCAGGGTGGTGTCGAGACCGAGGACGATGTCGGCCTCGGACTTGGCACCTTCCATCTTCAGGCGCGACAGGACGGCGGCGCCGTCGCCGGCGGTGGTGTAATGGACGGTGCAGCCGCAGGTCGCCTCGAAGCCCTTGGCGATGGCGGGGCCGGGGCCCCATTCGGCGGCGAAACTGTCATAGGTCAGCACGTTCAGAACGGGCGTGTCGGCCATGGCCATGTGGCCAAGGGACAGGAACGCCAGTGCAAGATGGAAGCTTTTCATGGTCTCTCCATTTGCGACGGGCGGGAATGGAGCGGGCGAGCATCGCCGTTACCTTCCCTCCGCCGGTATGATCCGGGTCAGGTTCAACGGGTCCGCAAACTGCATCTCAGGCCAGAGGCCACCCCGAGGTATGCGTGAAAATAGGGCATCGGCGGGCAAGCGCAAGGACAAACGCCAAGGGCTTGAGAACGCTGGGTTAAGCTGACAGACTCCGGGCAAGGACGTGGTCTTGCCCGCGTCTTTCTTCTGTCTTCCTTGCGTCTCTACGCGCGGGGCGATGAGGGGATGTTAACCTTGTTTGGCGAATCGGGGCTGCGGACGGCCCCTCGGGAGAATGACCATGTTCCTGCGTGTGGCGGCCTTGTGCCTGATGATCGGACCTGCTGCCGGCGCGGCGCAGGCGGAATGTGTGAACTTCCTCAGCTTTGCCAAGGGCGTCACGGTCAAGCTGACCGATGGCTCGGTCTGGAGCGTGCACCGCCAGGCGCATGAGGTGATAAGGCTGGAGCAGACCAATGCGGGCGGCAATTACGCCCGCTATGTCGAGGCGACCTATGGGATCTATCAGACCGAAAGCACGAGGAACGGCAGTGCGACGGTATCGGAATATACCTATATCCGCAGGGTGCCGGAGCCTGCGGCGGCGATGGACTGGACCTCGGCCGTGCGGGCCACGACGACCAAGATCGGCGACACCAAGGCGGATGCCTGGCGCGAGAAGGTGCATGTGACGGCAGGGAATGTGGCGACGGTCAAGATCGGGTCCTGCCGCTATCAGGCGATGGGGCTGGATGTCGGGCATATCGGCGGGCCCTATCCGACAGTGCAGCATTTCACCTATTTCCCCGACCTGCGCTTTGGCATCCAGACAAGGATCACCTATCCGACCGATACGGTGAAGAAGGCGGCGATCCTGTCGATGACGGCCGACTGAGCGCGGGCCACGAATTTTCTGCGAAAATTCTGTTGCTGCCGTCCGGATTGTCTTAAGGGGGTGCGGCAGACAGGAGATCGCCGATGAGCCTTAACACCTTTGGTCATGTGTTCCGTTTCACCACCTGGGGGGAGAGCCATGGGCCGGCGATCGGGGCCACGGTGGATGGCTGCCCGCCCGGTATCGCGCTGAGCGAGGCCGATCTGCAGCCCTGGCTGGATGCGCGGAAACCCGGCACCTCGAAATTCACCACCCAGCGCAAGGAGGATGACGCGGTGCGCATCCTGTCGGGCGTGTTCGAGGGGCGCACGACGGGGACGCCGATCCAGCTGATGATCGAGAACACCGACCAGCGCTCGAAGGATTACGGCGATATCGCGCAAAGCTTCCGGCCCGGTCATGCCGACATCACCTATCACCAGAAATATGGCTTGCGGGATTATCGCGGCGGCGGGCGATCCTCGGCGCGGGAGACGGCGAGCCGGGTGGCGGCAGGCGGTGTGGCGCGGGCGGTCTTGAAGGCGCTGGTGCCGGGGCTGAAGATCAGTGGTTACATGGTGCAGATGGGGGTCAAGGGGATTGACCGCAGCCGCTTTGATGCCGGGCAGATCGGGCAGAACCCGTTCTGGTGCCCGGACCCGGGGGCGGTGGAGGACTGGGCGGACTATCTCGATGGGCTGCGGCTGGCGCATAACTCGGTTGGGGCGGTGATCGAGGTCGTGGCGGAGGGGGTTCCGGCGGGGCTGGGGGCGCCTTTGTATGGCAAGCTCGACAGCGATCTGGCCTCGGCGATGATGTCGATCAATGCGGTGAAGGCGGTGGAGATTGGCGATGGCATGGCTGTGGCGGGTCTGACCGGGGTCGACAATGCCGACGAGATCCGGATGGGGAACGATGGGCCGATCTTCCTGTCGAACCATGCGGGCGGGATTCTGGGTGGCATCAGCTCGGGTCAGCCGGTGGTTTGCCGCTTTGCGGTCAAGCCGACTTCCAGCATCCTGACGCCGCGGCGGACGATCAACCAGCGTGGCGACGAGGTGGAGCTGATCACCAAGGGGCGGCATGACCCTTGTGTCGGCATCCGCGCCGTGCCGGTGGGCGAGGCGATGATGGCGCTGGTTCTGGCCGATCACCTATTACTGGATCGCGCGCAGACGGGTGGGCTGCGCGGCGTGATCGGCTAAGGGCGCGGTATCCTGCAGCCGGGAGAGACGCTCCATCTCCTCGGCCAGGGCGAGGCGGCCCTGCGCCATGGCCCAGCGGTGGCTGGTGCCCGACAGAAGCGAGAGACCGGCGGGCCGCCAGTCATATTCCACCTCGACCACGGAGCCCGCCTGACGCAGGCTCCAGATGCCGCGGCCGTGGAGGTCGCCCTCTGCCACCACCACCCAGCGATAGGGCAGGCGCGCTTCGGTGATGCGGGCGGTCCAGCGCAGGGGCAGGAGGCCGCGGCTGCGCATGGCAAAGTGCCCGTCGCCCAAAACCTCCGCCGACTTGTGCGCGCCGCCCCACCAGCGTGGCCAATCCTCCATCCGGGTCAGCAGATGCACCGCATCGGACAGGCTGCCCCGCACGCGCCAATCTGTGATGATGCTGGTCATGGACGGATGATCCTTTGCTGCGCCATGGGGTGATACGTTTGTGGCGCAGCGAAGTTTCAGCCGGGTTAACCGGGCTTGGTTCCGCGATGTGATTTCAGCTCGGCCAGGAATTCGCGCAAAAGCGCTACGCGGCGCGGGCGGAACGAGGCGTCGGTCAGGGTGACGGCGCTCATCGAGCCGAGGTGGAAGCGGCGGAAGCCCTGACGCAGGGTGCAAAAGGCCAGAAGCATCAGGGTGCGGTCCATGAAGACCACCGACAGCGGCCAGATCCGGCGCTGCGACTGCTGGCCGTCGCGGTCGGTATAGGTGAGATCCAGCGCGCGTTCCTCCCAGCAGGCCTCGCGGATCAGGGCGAGGTGGGGCGGCGCGGGCGGGCGGCTGTCGAAGCGGCGGATCTGCAGCACGGCGTGGCTGGCCTGACGCTGGACGCGTTCGGGCAGGGTGGCGATGATCTTGGCCTGGGCCACCTCTGCCGCGCGGGCCAGCGCCGGGTCGCCAGCCTGGCGCACTTCGGCGAGGCCGAGGACAAGCGCCTCGACCTCCAGCCTGGTGAACATCTGCGGCGGCAGGGCGGGGTCTTCGGTCAAGGTGTAGCCAAGGCCGGGGGCGCCGTCGATCAGGGCGCCGCCGGCGCGTAGGGTTTCGATATCGCGGTAAAGGGTGCGGGGGGAAACCTCGGTCTCCTCCGCCAGACGGGCGGCGGTCACCGGCTGCGGCAGCGAGCGCAGGGCGGTCAGAAGGCGGAAAAGGCGGTCGGGGCGGGGCATGGGATGCTGACAGGTTCTGGCAGGAGGGGTGGAGCATAAGAGGCGCAGACGAAAGCGCAAAGGAGATAAAGATGCTGACGCTGATTCACGCCCCCAATTCCCGCTCGACCCGGATCCTGATGCTGATCGACGAGATGCAGATCTGGGACAAGATCGAAATCCGGCAGGTCGACATCATCTATCGGGATGGCCACGGCCAGATCGACCCGAGCAACCCGCATCCCGAAGGCAAGGTGCCGGCGCTGATCCATGATGGCACGCTGATCACCGAAAGCGGGGCGATCATGCTGTATCTGACGGCGCTGTTCCCGGAGGCCGGGCTGGCGCCGAAGCCGGGGGATGCGCGGCGGGGGGAGTATCTGACCTGGCTGTTCTGGTACCAAGGCGTGCTGGAGCCGGTGCTGATGACCGAGATGATGGGAATCTCCCACCCCGGGCTGGCGCGCAATTTCCGCGGCATGGCGGAGGCCAAGGCGCGGCTGCGCAAGGCGCTGGAGAAGGGGAAGTGGCTTTGCGGCGACTTTTCGGCGGCGGATATGCTCTGCGCCTCGGCCTTCACCTTTGCGCCGCAGCTTCTGGGCGATGACCCGCTGATCGCCGATTGGGTCGCGCGCTATGCGGCGCGCGAATCCCTTCAGGTCGCGAAGGATTACGACGCGGCTTTGGCGGCGGCCTGACGCGAGATCTGCACGGCGAGGATGCCTGCCATGGCGATGATCACGCCCAGCACGTCGCTGGGCGTGATCTTTTCGCCCAGAAGGGCGGCGGCCACGGCCACGCCGAAAAACGGGTTGAGGAAATGGAAAGTCGAGGCGCGGATCGCGCCGATCCGTCCGACCAGCGAGAACCACAGAAGCGTGGCGCAAAGGCCGGGCACCACGATCTGATAGCTCAAGGCCATGATCAGATTTGGCGTCAGGTTCAGGCGCGGGGTCTCGAAGGCCATGGCGGCAACGGCGAGGATGGCCGATCCCACCAGCATCTGCAGGCCGACCACCATCAGAAGGTTGCCGCCGGCGCTGACCGACTTGACCAGCCGTGTCGCAAAGGCGAGGGCGGTCGCCCCCAGCACACACAAAGCCACCCCGGTCGGGTCGGCGCCAAGGGTGATCCGGCTGCCCATGATCAGCGCCACGCCGGCAAAGCCCGCCGCCAGCCCGGCGAGGCCGAGTTTCGGCAACCGTTCCCCCATGCCAAAGCCGATCAGGGCGACCAGCAGCGGCATGGCCGAGGCGATGACCGAGGCGAGGGAGCCTTCGACCCATTGCAGGGCCACGAAGTTCAACCCGAGGTACAGAGCGTTCTGGCACAGGCCGAAGATCAGCACGGACCGCGCCACAGGCCGGCTCAGCCGCCAGCTTTGTCCGCGCAACCGCGCGATGGTGACGGCGATCAGGCCCGAGATCAGAAAGCGCAGGGCCAGTACCAGGAGGGGCGAGGCATCCACCACGATGATCCGCCCGGTCGCAAAGGCCGAGGACCACATCAGCGAGAAGCTTAGACCCATCAGTAGGGCGATCAGGTCCATCAGACCTCCTCAATGCAAAAGGGTCGCCCCGACGGAGCGACCCTTTGCCATAGTTTCAGAAAGATCAAGCGTTGACGCTGTCTTTCAGTGCTTTGGCGATGGTGAATTTGACCTGCTTGTCAGCGGCCTTGGTCACGGTCTCGCCGGTGGCCGGGTTGCGCACCTGACGCTCCGGACGGGCGCGGCAGACGATCTTGCCCAGACCCGGCAGGGTCACGGCGCCACCGGCAGCCACTTCGCGTGCCACAACGGCGGCGATCGCGTCGAGGGCGGTGCCAGCGATTTTCTTGTCGGTGCCCATCACGTCGGCCAGAGCGGCGAGCAGTTGGGTCTTGGTCATCGGCTTGTTCATGGACTTGTCCCTTGGTCATTTCCCGGTGTCCGGGGGTATTACTTGGCCTGCGAAAGGCTGTGGCGCTGGCTACACAGGTTTTTGCCGGGCAAGGCAAGCATTTTTGCGCGCTTTCAGCGAAAACTGGCCTTAGAGGAAGGCCGTTTCGTCAAAACTGCGCAGTTTGCGGCTGTGGATGCGGCCCAGAGGCATCTCGCGCAGACGTTCCATCGCGCGGATGCCGACCTGAAGGTGGCGGCTGACCTGCGTCTTGTAGAAGTCCGAGGCCATGCCGGGCAGCTTCAGCTCGCCATGCAAGGGCTTGTCCGAGACGCAGAGCAGCGTCCCGTAGGGCACCCGGAAGCGGAAGCCGTTGGCGGCGATGGTGGCTGATTCCATATCCAGCGCGATGGCGCGCGACTGCGACAGGCGGCGCACGGGGCCGGACTGGTCGCGCAGCTCCCAGTTGCGGTTGTCGATCGTGGCGACGGTGCCGGTCCGCATGATGCGTTTCAGGTCATAACCATCCAGCTTGGTGACCTCGGCCACGGCATCCTGCAGGGCGATCTGGATCTCGGCCAGGGCCGGGATCGGCACCCAGATCGGCAGGTCGTCGTCCAGCACATGATCCTCGCGCAGATAGGCATGGGCGAGGCAGAAATCGCCGAGGTTCTGGCTGTTCCTGAGGCCCGCGCAGTGCCCCAGCATCAGCCAGGCATGCGGGCGCAGCACGGCGATATGGTCGGTTGCGGTCTTGGCATTCGAGGGGCCGACGCCGATGTTGACCAGGGTGATCCCGTTCCCGTCGGCGCGTTTCAGGTGATAGGTCGGCATCTGCGGCGTCTTGGACGAGGGCGCAAGGATGCCATCCCCGGTCGTGATGCTGGAATTGCCGCCCGCCACGAACTCGGTATAGCCGAGCGCTGGGTTCGACAGGGCGGCGCGGGCCATGAACTCGAACTCATCGACGTAGAACTGATAGTTGGTGAAGAGGACGTAGTTCTGGAAATGGATCGCATCGGTCGCGGTATAGTGGCTGAGGCGGGCGAGCGAGTAATCCACCCTTTGCGCGGTGAAGGGCGCGAGCGGGTAAGAGCCATCGGCATTGCGGGTGCGCTGGCCGTTGACGATGTCGTCATTGGTGGTCGAAAGGTCCGGCACATCGAAGACATCGCGCAGGGTGAAGTCGAGAACCCCCTGATGCGGCACGGTCATGCCCGCATTGTTGGCGACGGCAAAATGCAAGGGGATCGGCGTCTCCGACAGGCCGATCTGGACGGCAACCCCGTGGTTCTCCATCAACAGGCCGATCTGCTGGATCAGGTAATTGCGGAAGAGGTCGGGCCGCGTGATCGTCGTCGCATAGGTGCCGGGCTGCGAGACATGGCCAAAGGACAGCCGGCTGTCGATCTTGTCATGGCTGGAAACGGTGAGCCTGACCTCGGGGTAATAGGCGCGCACCCTTGCGGTGGGACGGCCTTTGCTGACCGCATCGGAGAAGGCCTGGCCCAGAAAGTCGGTGGCCAGGGCGTAAAGCTGCTCCAGCCGCGCCACGGCGTCTGCGGCATCGGTGAAGAGGCCAGGCTCGGGTGCGGCAGGGGTCAGGAAAATGTCGTCATTCATCGCGGGCGTCCCATCACTTTGGTCGGGCATCTAAGAGGCTTGTGCCGGGCCATGCAAGTGAAGTTCTGATGAAGCGATCGGGCGCCCCGCAATCAACGGCTTGCACAGCCTCTGGCCCAAGGGGATAACGGGGCCATGAAAACGCTTCTCTCCATTGGCCATGGCTATTCGGCCCAGGCGCTGACCCCGCTGCTTATGGCGGAAGGCTGGCGCATCATCGGCACCACCCGCAGCGCCGACAAGGCCGCCGCCCTGCGCGCCACGGGGGTCGAGGCGCTGGTCTGGCCCGGCACCGACCTTGGCCCGGCGATTGCAGAGGCCAGCCATATCCTGACCTCGGTCGCCCCGGGCGACGGGGACCCGGTGCTGGCGGCCTATGGCGCGGCGCTGGCCAAGGCCCAGCCCGAATGGCTGGGCTATCTCTCCACCACGGCCGTCTATGGCCACCACAACGGTGACTGGGTGGACGAGACGACGCCGCTTGCCCCCTCCACCGCGCGGGGCGAGGCCAGGGCGCGGGCCGAGGCGGAATGGGCAGCGCTTGGCCATCCTTTGCACATCTTCCGCCTGGCGGGCATCTACGGGCCGGGGCGCGGCCCCTTCCAGAAGGTGCGCGACGGCTCGGCGCGGCGGATCCTGAAACCCGGCCAGGTCTTCTCGCGCATCCATGTCGGGGATATCGCCCGCGTCCTCCACGCCGCGCTCCTGCGCCCGCATCCCGGCATCTACAACGTCTGCGACGACGACCCCGCCTCGCCCGAAGACGTGCTGACCCTTGCGGCCGAGATGCTGCATCTGCCGCCGCCGCCGATGGTGCCCTATGACGAGGCCGAGATGACGCCGATGGCGCGGTCCTTCTATGCCGAGAACAAGCGGGTGCGGAACGACCGGATCAAAGCGGTGCTTGGGGTGACCCTGGCCTATCCGACCTACCGCGAAGGCCTCGCCGCTATTTTGGCCGCCGAGGGTTGAAGCCCTCCCGCCGCGCCCCATGTTGGGGATGCGGACCGGGCCCCTCTGACGCTTGCTGCCTTCGGGCGGTGACCGTGATGTCGGACCGCATCGAGTGCGCTCGATGCTGGCCCTCCCGCCGGATCGAGCCTCAACAGAGAGGTCGATATGGAATTCCTGACTTTAGTCTTCATGGGCACACAGCTGTGGATGTGGCTCTGTTTTCTGGCCGTGGTGGCCGCACTTCTGGCTGCCGATCTGGGCCTGTTCCACAAGGGCGCGCATGAAATCGGCGTGCGCGAAAGCCTGCGGATGTCGGCGGTCTATATCGCCCTCGGTCTCAGCTTCTCGCTGTTTGTCGGCTGGCAGAAGGGGGCGGCGGCGGCCTCCAGCTACCTGACCGCCTTTGTCGTCGAGAAATCGCTGTCGATGGACAACGTCTTCGTGATGGCGCTGATCTTCTCCAGCCTGGCCATTCCGCGCGCGCTGCAGCACCGGGTGCTGTTCTGGGGCGTCCTCGGCGTCATCGTGCTGCGCGGGTTGATGATCGGCATCGGCGCGACGCTGGTGGCCGAATACCACTGGCTCCTCTACGTCTTCGCCGCCTTCCTGATCCTGACCGGCATCAAGATGCTGTTCTCCAAGGAGGATCACGCGCCGATCGACAACGCTCCGCTGCGCTGGCTCAAATCCCGCCTGCGCCTGACCGAGGGGCTGGAGGGCGAAAACTTCTTCGTCAGACGCGGCGGCCTGTGGTTCGCGACGCCCCTGTTCCTCGCCCTGATCATGGTGGAAACCGCCGACCTGATCTTCGCGGTGGATTCGGTGCCTGCGGTTTTTGCGATCACGGCTGACCCCTTCCTCGTCTACACCTCGAACATCTTCGCGATCCTCGGGTTGCGTGCCCTCTACTTCGCGCTCGCCGCCATCCTGCACCGCTTCGCCTATCTCAAATACGCGCTGGCCGCCCTTCTGGTCTTCATCGGCTCCAAACTCTTCATCGCCGACTTCCTCGATTGGGAGAAATTCCCCGCCAGCCTGTCCCTCGGCGTCACCGCGATGATCCTGACCACCGGCGTCGCCGTCAGCCTGTGGAAAACCAGGGCAACCTGACCGCTTTCATTGGTCCATAAATATCCTCGGGGGGTCTGGGGGGCAGACAGCCCCCCAGCCGGGTCCGCCGAGCGCCCCCCGGGGCCGGGCGCGAACCGGCCTCAGGCCCGCTCGACCAGCCGCCCCAACAGGCGCCCGCCGAGGATATGGAGGTGGTAATGCGGCACTTCCTGCATGCCGTGGACCCCGGCATTGGTGATGGCGCGGTAGCCTTCGCCGGGGGTGATGTTCAGCATCGCGCAGACCTGGGCCGCGGTGCGGTGGAAATCGGTGATCTCCTCGGCCGTGGCCTCGGCCGCGAAATGGTCGAAGGTCACATAGGCGCCCTTCGGGATCACCAGCACATGAACCGGGGCCTGGGGGTGGATGTCGTGAAAGGCCAGGGTGTGGGCGCTTTCCAGCACGGTCTTGTTGGGGATCTCGCCGCGCAGGATCCGGGCGAAGATATTGGTCGCGTCATAGGTATACATGGGTCAATCCACGAAAAGGTAATGGGTGGCGGCGATCTCGCGCGCCTGCGCCTCGGGGATATCAAGAAACTCGGCCAGAGGCACCGTGTTTTCCGCGACCGAGGCGCTTTGGCGCAGCTGATAAAAACCGGCAAAGCCCGCGTCGCGGATGCGGTCGGATTCAAAGCGCACGTCATAGCGGATCGTCGGCAGGAGCCGGTCGATGACCTCCTGCGGGGTGCGGTCGGCGGCAAGGCCCACGCGCTTGGCATGGCCGATCAGATAGTCATCGGTGAAGTCGCATTCGATCTCCAACAGCCTGACCTTGGCCTTGTCGTTGTAGAAATCCTGCATGAGGTCGGTGTTGGCCGGGTCGATGCAGACCACCAGCACATCCGATTGCCAGTAGTCGAACAGCATCCGCACCAGCGCGCGGCGGTGGCGGGTGCGTTTCTCCAGCGTGGTCTGGATGCCGCCCAGATCGGGCAGGGGCGTGGCGGCCTCGTTGAAGAGGTAGTCCACGGCGGGCATATGGGTGACCTGACGGATCCGTTCGACCAGGCGCTTGGCCACATGCCATTTCTTGCAGGTCACCATCAGAAGCGTGCGCTGGCGGCCAAGCGAGCTTTCCGTCTCCCAGAAGCGCGGGGCGAAGCGGCGGCCGATCCGGCCGCGGCCGACGAGGAACTTGAAAAGCGTGCGCCCCTCGTTCGAGATGCCGAAATTGATGCCGGTCGCCGAATAAAGGCTGCCGAGCCGCAGCTTCAGCTCTTTCGCGTCGGGGCTGATCTTGCGGGCAAAGAGGTAGTCCTGGCTGATCAGCAGGTCGTACTGGTCATTATAGAAACTGACCGGCAGGCCGTAGTCGGTGAACATGAGGAAAGTCAGCGTGCGGGCCATGATCTCGCTGTCGGGAACCAGGTGGCGCACGATGGTCTGAAAGAAGGTCTCGTCCGGGATCCAGCTGGTGCGGAAGAACTGCATCACGTCGGGACGCTTGGCGCAGAACTCCAGCACCATCTCGATCGTGCGGCGGCGCAGGCACCACCATTGGCTGCCGATCATCATCTGCAGATCGGCCGGCACCTTGCGGGTCAGGCCGAGGTTTTTCTGCCATTCCATCGACGTGTAGAACAGCCATTTCTGGGTGCGCTCGTTGAACCAGTGGCGGTAGATCAGCCGTTCTTCCTTGATCCCGGTCTTGATCCAGTCCGAGGCGAAGAAGTCGAAGCTCTCGATATAGTCGCAGTCCTTGGCGTCGAGGAAATCATGGGCATATTCCGCCGTCTTGGTCGGCATGCAATCGCCCGACAGCATGTAGAAATGGCTGGCGCGCGGGAAGGCCTCGACCGCGGCCTCGACGGCGGCGAGGGTCGCGTCCACCAGGCTCCACTCGCCCCAGCCGCATTTGAGCCGGCGGGCGGCGAAGGTCACGGCGGCGTTGGTGGCCAGGGCGTCGCGGATCTTCTCGAAATCCTCGCGCCTGGCGCGGGCGTCGAAGTGGATCGCGATGAAATCGCCCGCCGCCGTCAGCCTTTCGGCCTGTGCTATGATGCCTTCCGGGTCCTTGTGGCAGAGAAGAATATAAGCGATTTTCGCCATATGGGGAGCAATCCGTGCCGCTGGCCTGAGGGTCTTGCCTTAATTAGCGGTATTGGACATTGAAAAGACAGAGTTTCTTTGCTCTTTTCGCCGTAGAATTTCCCCGGTTGCATGGCAAAGGTGCCAAAACCGCCGCCAAAATCGCCAAGGAGCAAGAGCATATGGGTTTTCCCGGCACCTGGATGACCGAAAGTGACAGCGTTGTGTACCGCGTGGTGCCCAAATGCGCCTGTTCGACCATCGGGCAGATCATGTTCTACGCCGATCACGGCAGCTTTTTCGATGGCGACATCCACGATTCGACCAAGGGCCTGCACAAATGGGCCCAGGAGGCGAGCCAGCCCGCGATCGAGAAGGCGGTGAAGGGTCACAAGACCTACGCCTTCACCTGTGTGAGGAACCCCTATACCCGCATCCTGTCGAGCTTTTTCGACAAGGTCTGCGGCATCCAGCGCAACGGCAAACGCTATCGCGGCAATCTGGTGCCGACGCTGGTGCAGAAATACGGGATCGAGGTCGGCGGCGACGACGGTAAGCAGGAGTTCGACCAGATCGCCAGCTTCCGGCGCTTTCTGCTGTTCGCTCGCGACACCATCCGCTTCAAGAAACCGATGGAGCCCGATATCCACTGGTCGGCGATGGCGGGCCATATCTCGACCTTCATCGTCAACGGCGGGCGCTACAACAAGATCATCTTCACCGAGAAATTCGATGAGGGCATGGCCGAAGTCGTCAAGAAGATGAAACCGAAGCACAAGATCGACCTCAAGACCATTCCGCGCTTCAACGAGAGCGAAGGCCATGGGCCGAAGCGCGCCCATCCGGTCGAGGATTACTTCGACGATCTGTCCAAGCACCTGATGTGGGAAATCTACAAGCGCGATTTCCAGTTGTTCAAATATGACTTCGACAATCCGGGCAACAAGATGCCCAAGGGGGAGGTCGATCTGGACGAGGTGCACGCCAAGCTGGGCGAGTAGGGCGCTCGGCGGACCCGGCTGGGAGGGTTTCACACCCTCCCAGACCCTCCCGTGGGATATTTATGGACCAATGAAAGGGGGGGCCGGGGGGGCGATCTGTTCGGTCAGATCAGGCCTTCCTTGCGGAACAGGGCCTTGAGGTCGGTCTCGGGGCGGGCGCCGTAGTGGGAGATGACTTCGGCTGCGGCCACACAGCCCATGCGGCCGCAGGTGGCAAGGTCCTGGCCGGTGGCGATGCCGTAGAGGAAGCCCGCAGCGAACTGGTCGCCGGCGCCGGTGGCATCGACGGGCACGATGCGGCGGACCGGGACCACGGCCTGTTCCTCGCCGCGGCAGATGATGACTTCATGGCCGGAGCGGGTGCAGGCGACCATGCCGGCATCCTGTGCGGCCTGTTCCAGGGCCGAGGACAGGTCGGTCTGGTAGAGCGAGGCCCATTCGTGTTCGTTGCCGATCACATAATCCAGATCCTTGACCAGGCGGCGGAAGTCGTCGCGGTGGCGGTCGACGCAGAAAGGGTCTGACAGCGCAATGCCGGCCTTGCCGCCGGCGGCCTGGCAAAGCTTGGCAGCACGCTCGAAAGCCTGTTTGCCCTTGGGCTTGTCGTAGAGATAGCCTTCGAGGAAGAGAATCCCGGCCTGACCTGCTACATCATCCGCCACGTCCTGCGGGCCGAGTTCAGAGGAGATGCCGAGGTAGGTGTTCATGCTGCGCTCGCCATCCGGCGCCACGAAGATCATCGAGCGCGAGGTGGGAAGTTCGCCCCCCGGCACGGGAGGATTGACGAAATCGGTGCCGTTTTCGGCCATGTGGCTGGCGTAGAAGCGGCCCAGCGCGTCGTCATGCACGCGGCCGATGAAGGCGGTGGAAAGCCCGAGGTTGCCCAGACCCGCCAAGGTATTGGCGACCGAGCCGCCGGGCGCCTGCACGCGGTCTTTCATGGCGCCGTAAAGCATCTCGCCACGGTCTTTCTCGACCAGCTGCATGATGCCTTTCTGGATCCCCATCAGCTCCAGAAAGCTGTCATCGGCGGCGGAGAAGACATCGACGATGGCATTCCCGATGCCGACGACCTGGTATTTCTTCATGTTTTATCCTCGAACAGACAATAGAGGCGGATCGGGCAGGTCCCGCATTTCGGGCTCCGCGCGGTGCAGATGTAGCGGCCATGCAGGATGAGCCAGTGGTGGGCATGGATCTGGAACTCCACCGGGATGTTATCCTCGATCGCGCGTTCGACGGCGAGTTCGTCGCGGCCGGGGGCGATGCCGGTGCGGTTGCCGACGCGGAAGAGATGGGTGTCGACGGCCTGGGCGGGGTAGTGGAACCAGATGTTGAGGACCACATTGGCCGTCTTGCGCCCGACACCCGGCAGCCGCTGCAGGGCGGCGCGGGAGGAGGGGACCTGGCCGTCAAAATCGTCGATCAGCATCTGGCTGAGGCGGATCACGTTCCTGGCCTTGTTGCGGAACAGGCCGATGGTCTTGATATGGCCGATCAGCGCCTCTTCCCCCAGGGCCAGCATCTTTTGCGGCGTATCGGCGACCTCGAACAGCGCCTTGGTGGCCTTGTTCACCCCGACATCGGTGGCTTGTGCCGAGAGAGCCACGGCGACCAGCAGGGTATAGGCATTGGTGTGGTTGAGCTCGCCCATCGGCGCAGGGTCCAGCGCCTGAAAGGTCTGAAAGATCTGGCGGATCGTGGCATAGGGGAGTTGCGCGCTCATGGCCGGGATATGCCTTGGCGCGCGTCCTACGGCAAGCATTTGCGCAGGATTCGGGTGTTTTCTGCGGCAGCTGCGGCTTAGTTTGGGGCCATGGAGGCGAGAATGACCGAAGAAAGCTATCATTACGCGGTGATCGCCCGCGCCCTGCGGGAGATCGACCAAGCCGGGCCGGGCCTGACGCTGGAGGCGCTGGCGGGCCGGATGGGCATGAGTGCGGCGCATTTCCAGCGGGTGTTTTCGGCCTGGGTCGGCGTCTCGCCGAAGCGGTATCAGCAATATCTGATGCTGGACCATGCCAAGGCCCTGTTGGCGGACCGGTTCACGGTGCTGGATACGGCGCTGGCGGCGGGGCTTTCGGGCCCTTCGCGGCTGCACGACCTGTTCCTGACCTGGGAGGCGATGAGCCCCGGCGACTATGCCAGGGGCGGCGCGGGGCTGACGATCTACTGGGGCTGGTTCGACAGCCCCTTCGGCCCGGCCATCGTCATGGGCACCGAGCGGGGCATCTGCGGCATGGGGTTTGCGGCGGATATGGGCGAGGCGGCGGCGCTGGAAGATCTGGTGGGGCGTTGGCCCAAGGCCCGTTTCATCGAGGACCCGATGATGCTGCGGCCCTGGGTTCTGGCGGCGCTGGGTGGGGAGGCGGCGCCCCTGTACCTGATCGGCGCGCCCTTCCAGATCAAGGTCTGGGAGGCGCTGCTGCGCATCCCCTCGGGCCATGTCACGACCTATTCGGAACTGGCCGGGGCGGTCGGGCATGCGCAGGCGGTGCGGGCGGTGGGCACCGCGGTCGGGCGCAATCCGATCAGCCTGCTGATCCCCTGCCACCGTGCCTTGCGCAAATCGGGGGGCCTCGGCGGCTATCACTGGGGCCTGCCGGTCAAGCGCGCCATCCTCGCGTGGGAGGCCGCGCGGAAGGACGCGGCCGCCTGAGGCGCGAAATTCTGCAGCGCCCAGGGAACCGGAACGCCACGGATGCGTTTTACGGGTGACACTCTTGTGATGGGCAATTTGCCGCGCAAGCCGTGGTCCGGATATAACGCCCGCCCGGCGGGTGGTATAGTCGAGTGGGTAGCCGTCGTCACGGCTCAGTCAGCAGAGGCAGTCTATTCATCATGTTGAAACCTTCCATCACACTGGCGATCGTCGCCGCAATGGGCCTGTCGGCCTGTGAGGATCGGGCCACCCGTATTCAAGACCCGAACTACCGGGCCCAGAATGGTGCCCTTCTGGGCGCTCTGGGCGGTGCCGCTATCGGCAGCGCGTTCAAGAATGACAAGAACGGCGCCCTGCATGGCGCCATCATCGGCGGCATCGCCGGCACCATGATCGGCGGCTCGCTGGATCAGCAGGCGGCCGACATGCGCAACCGTCTGGGCAACCCGAACGTGACCGTCACCAATATGGGCGGCTACCTTCTGGTCAACCTGCCCGATGACGTGCTGTTCGCCACCGGCAGCGCATCGCTGCGCCCCGATCTGCAGCGCGAGATCCGTTCGATCGCGGCCAACCTGATCAGCTATCCGAGCAGCAATATCGAAGTCGTGGGTCACACCGACGACGTCGGCTCGGCTGCCGCGAACCAGGACCTGTCCGAACGCCGCGCCTATTCGGTCGCGAACGTTCTGGTCGGCGCCGGCGTCCCCTCGCGCCGCATCTCGACCTATGGTCGCGGCGAGGATCAGCCGGTGGCCTCCAACGCCTCGGCCTCGGGTCGCGCGATGAACCGCCGCGTCGAGATCATCATCCGCCCGCGCTGAGCGAGCGACAGACAAGGAAAAGGCCCGGAGTTTCCTCCGGGCCTTTTTCATTGGCAGTACCTGGACTTGCCGGCGTTCAGTGCAGCTTGGCCGCAACCTGGGCGATCGAGGAGTCGATCGCGATCGAGGCTTGCTCGGCGGTCATCTGGCGCTTCAGCACTTCGGCGGCGACGGCGACCGACACGGTGATCGCCTGGTCGCGCACGGCGCGTTCGGCGGCTTTCACCGAGGATTCGATCTGTTCGCCAGCGGCCTGCATCCGGCGCGCGATCGAGCTTTGCAGATCGGCCTTGGCCTGGTTGGCAGCGGCTTGCGCCTCTTCCTTGGCGGTAGCGATGATGCGCTCGGACTGGGCCTGCACTTCACGCTGCTTGGCTTCGTAGGAGGCGAGCAGGGTCTTGGCCTCGTCGCGCAAAAGCTTGGCTTCTTCCAGCTCGAACTTGATGTCGGCCGCGCGCTTGTCCAGCATGGCGCCGATCTTCTTGGGCACGCCCAGGTAGATCAGAACCGCGATGAAGACGAGGAAGGCAACGCCGACCACGAATTCCGCGTTGCGGAGCGAGAAGAAGGGGCCCTCTTCCGAAGCGAAGGCTGGGGCGGCGAGCAGGGCAAAAGCGGCCGAGGTCAACAGCTTTTTCATGGATTTACCCTTTCAACCGGGCAGAGACAGCGGCCTCGATGACCCCCGCATCCGCATGACCGCCCAAAGCCACAACCAAAGCACCGGCGGTGTCACGGGCCACTTCGGCCACGGCATCGACGGCACCGGCGCGGATCTCGGCGATGCGCTTTTCGCTTTCGGCGGCCTTGGCGCCAATCTCGGCATCGGCCTTGGCCATGGCGGCATCCAAGTCTTTCTGGATCTCGGCCTTGGTGGCGGCGATGATCTTGGTGGCTTCAGCCCGGGCCTGTTCCAGCGCCAGGTTATAGGCCTTCTCGGCGGCCTTGGCCTTGGACTTCAGCTCTTCCGCGGCAGCCAGATCGTTGCCGATCGTGCCCTTGCGCTCGGCCAGAACCGAGGCGATCCGCGGCATCGCGATCTTGGTCACGACGACGTAGAGAATGACCAGAGCGACCAGAAGCCAGAAGATCTGGTTCGGCCAGGTCGCAAAATTCAGTTGCGGCATGCCCTTTTCGGCAGCCTCACCCGCAGCGCCGGCCACGGTTTCCGTTGTAGACATGGCGTCCTCCGATGACGGAACGGGCTTGGAAGGAACCCGGCCGGACAGGGAAACCCCCATCCGGCCGTTGATCAGATCCGTGAAAGGATCAGACTGCGAACATCAGCAGCAGAGCGATGAGGAACGAGAAGATCCCCAGAGCTTCGGCGAAGGCGATGCCGACGAAGAGGTTGGCGGTCTGGCCCGGAGCGGCCGAGGGGTTGCGCAGAGCGCCCGACAGGAAGTTGCCGGCCACGATACCCACGCCGACGCCAGCGCCGCCGAGACCCATGGTGGCCAGACCAGCACCGATATATTTGCCCATCAGTGCGAATTGAACGAGATCGCCGGTCATTGGTATTCTCCTTGGATTGGATTCTTGAGGATTGCGATGAGGATGAAGTGAACTGACTTAGTGGTGGGCTTCGCCGACGGCGTCGCGCAGGTACACACAGGTCAGGATAGCGAAAACATAGGCTTGGACGACGGCCACCAGCATTTCGAGGCCGTAGATCGCGGCGATGGCGGCGATCGGCACGACCGAAGCCACGCCCATCACGCCGGCAAAGCCAGCAAACACTTTCATCACGGCGTGACCGGCCATGATGTTGCCGCCCAGACGAATGGAGTGGCTGACGGGGCGGACGAAGTAGGAGATGACCTCGATCAGGGCCAGCACCGGGCGCAGCACCAGGGGCGCCGAAGAGACCCAGAACATGCCGAGGAAGCCGATGCCCTTCTTGTAGAGGCCGACCAGCGTCACGGTCAGGAAGACCGCCAGCGCCAGCGAAGCCGTCACCGCGATATGCGAAGTCGCGGCGAAGGAGCCGGGGATCAGGCCCAGAAGGTTCGAGGTCACGATGAAGGTAAACAGCACCATGATATAGGGGAAGAACTTCGCCCCCTCATGGCCGGTCACGTCTTCGACCATGTCATGGATGAAGCTGTAGAACACTTCGCCCATCGACTGCAGCCGGCCCGGGATGATCGAGCGCCGGGCCGAGCCCAGCAGCAGGAACAGCGAGACGGCCAGCACGGTCAGGCCCAGCCACAGGGTCTGGTTGGTGGGCGTATACCAGGTCAGCGGACCTTCCCCGAACAAGGGAACGATCTGGAACTGGTGCATCGGGTCAATGACAAGACCGCCTTCTTGAGCCACGTTCAATCCCTCTCGTCTGTCGCGGATCTGTCCGCATCTTTCGCCATTTGCTTCGCGGTGCCCATCATCGTCTTGATGCCGGCCGCAAAGCCGAGCAGCGCGAAGATGATCAGAAGGAAGGGCCGGGTTCCGAACAGAACATCCAGACCGTAGCCGATCGCCAGCCCGAGCATCATGCCCGTCACCAGCTCCAGCACCATCCTCCAGGCCACTTCGCCCTGCGATAAACTCTTGCCCGTGTCAGGTCTTTTGGCCGTACCCTTGCCCTTCAGCTTGGCGAGCTTTTCTTCCAGCGCGCGCAGCCGTTCGGGGTCCGGATCTTGTGCCATGAGGCCCTCTTCACGTTCGAGCGGAACCTAGGGAGTGGGGGCGCCTGAGTCAAGCAAGGATAATGGGCGAACGAAATGGTTTAATGTACTGATATAAAACGGAATTCGTCAGGCGCGGTTTCCGCCCTTTCAGGCCCTCGCCCCCGGTTTTTGGCCTTTGGCATATTCAACCATCCGGTTGACCTTGCTCGCCGCGCCCCCGATACTGCCGCCATGACAGACAAGCTCGACATGGCTTTCGCCGCTTTGGCCGACCCGACCCGCCGCGCCATCCTCGCCATGCTGCTCGAGGATGACATGGCCGTCACCGATGTGGCCGAACCTTTCGAGATGTCGCTGGCGGCGATTTCCAAGCATCTGTCGATCCTCGCTGACGCCGGCCTGATCAGCCAGGAAAAGCGCGGAAGGGTGAAATGGTGCAAACTCGAACCCGACGCGCTGCGCGAGGCCTCGGTCTGGATGCAGAGCTTCGGCCAGTTCGACCCGGTCGACCTCGACGCTTTCGAACGCTTCCTCGAAGGTGAACTCAAGGACGACGAGTCCACCGAAGGTGCCAGTTCCGAAGACGCGGCCTCCTGACTCTTTCATTGGTCCATAAATATCCCGGGGGTGCGGGGGCTGGCCCCCGCTCTGGTCTTCAGCTCTGGCCTCAGCCCGCAAACCAGCCGGCATAGGCCTTGCGCAATTCCGCCTTCTGCACCTTGCCCATGGTGTTGCGTGGCAATTCCGCCACCACCACCGCGGCTTTCGGCTGTTTGAACCGGGCGAGCTTGTCCTGCAGGCTGGCCAGCACGGTCTCCGTCTCCAGGGTCGCGCCCTTCTGCGGCACCAGAACCGCAAAGACCACCTCGCCGAAATCGGGATGCGGCAGGCCGATCACGGCGCTTTCTAGGACGCCGGGCGCTTCGTCCAGCAGCATCTCCACCTCGATCGGATAGATGTTGAACCCGCCCGAGATCACGAGGTCCTTGGCCCGCCCGACAATATGCACATAGCCGTCGGCATCGATCTGGCCGAGGTCCCCGGTGATGAACCAGCCATCCGCGTGCAGTTCTTCCCGGGTCTTGTCCGGCATCTGCCAATAGCCCTGAAACACATTCGGCCCGCGCACCTCGATCACGCCGACCTCGCCCTGCGCCACCTCGCGCCCCTCGGCCATGATGCGCAGTTCCACATCGGGCAGGGGGAAGCCCACGGTCCCGGCCCGCCGCTCGCCCTCGTAAGGGTTGGAGGTGTTCATGTTGGTTTCCGTCATCCCGTAGCGTTCCAGGATGCGGTGGCCGGTCCGCGCCTCGAAACTGCGGTGGGTTTCGGCCAGCAGCGGGGCCGAGCCGGAAATGAAAAGCCGCATCTCCGCCGCCAGATCACGGGTGAAGCGCGGGTCGTCCAGAATCCGGGTGTAGAAGGTCGGCACCCCCATCAGGGCGGTGGCTTGCGGAAGCAGGCGCAGCACGGTGTCGAGATCGAAGCCGGGCAGGAAGATCATCGACCCGCCGGTCAGAAGGCTGATGTTGGAGGCGACGAACAGGCCATGGGTGTGAAAGATCGGCAGGGCATGCAGCAGCACATCCGCTGCCGTGAAGCGCCAAAGCTGCGCCAGCGTCGCCGCGTTGGACAGAAGGTTGCCATGGCTCAGCATTGCCCCCTTTGACCGCCCGGTGGTGCCCGAGGTGTAAAGGATCGCCGCCAGATCACCGGGGTCGCGCGGTTCGGGCGCAAAAGAGGGCTCGGCTTCGGCCATTGCCGCGCCAAAACTGCCGCCGCCCTGGCCATCCAGCGTCATCAGCCGGGTGGCCCGCGCCACTTCGGCCAAGGCCGTGGCCCGCGCGGGGTCGCACAGGAACAGGGCCGGCGTCGCGTCGTTCAGGAAATAGCTGACCTCCGGCGCGGTATAGGCGGTGTTGAGCGGCAGGAAGATCGCCCCGATCGAGACCGTCGCGGCATAGACCGCCAGCGCCTCGGGCGATTTGGCGATCTGGACGGCCACCCGGTTGCCCGGCGCTACGCCCGCCGCCCGCAAGGCGTTGGCCGCGCGGCCGATCATGCCGAAAAAGGCGCGCCCGCTGATCTCGCGGCCATCGGCCAGGGTCATCAGCCGGCTGTCACGCGCGGCAAGTGGCGCAAAGAGCGCATCGTAAAGCGGGTTTGGCATCGGGCACCTCCGCGCCCAGAGGTGCCACGCAGCGCGGCGCGGATCAAGCGGCCCCGGCGCAGTGTTGCGGCCCTGGAAACCGATCGTTTCTTCTACCTGCGGT
Organism: Rhodobacter sp. P2_H5; assembly: GCF_056403335.1. Classification (NCBI taxonomy): domain Bacteria; kingdom Pseudomonadati; phylum Pseudomonadota; class Alphaproteobacteria; order Rhodobacterales; genus Rhodobacter; species Rhodobacter sp. P2_H5. The sequence goes on from NZ_JBFUFS010000016.1 coordinate 59,413, forward strand.
GGAATCGCCTTTCGACCCCGCCCCCGCCACTTTCCTGCCGTTGTTCGGCAGAACATTAACCTCAATGCACGACGAGGAGACGGCCATGGGTATCGGAAAAGCGCTTCTTGCCAGGTTCGGGCTGTTTGCCCCCAAATCCGATCTGCCCGACCCCTTCGCCCTGCGGCTGGAGCGGATCAGCAAGCGCGAAAGCCGCCGTCAGGTCAGGCAAGCCTTGTTTCGGAGCCTTGTTCAATCGCTGGGAGCCTGAGCTCGTGGATCAGGTCGCGGACCTCTTGCCGGGCCGCGATATTGGACAGGTTCAGCTGATCGACCCCGGTGTCCTTGAGGTCCATGACCGTCAGGCCGCGCGGGAAAAGCTCGCGGAAGATCACCCGCTCGGAAAAGCCGGGGGCGACGCGAAAACCGATCCGCCGTGACAATTCCTCCAAAGCCGCGCCGACCTTCTTCTTGTTGATCATCTGCTGCGCCCCAAGCCGGTTGCGCAAGACGATCCAGTCGATGGGCCTCAGGCCGGCCTGGGCGCGCAATTGGCGCGCGTTCCACACCATTTCCGAATAGATCGAGGGGCCGGTGACCTTGCTGGTTTCCGGGTCGATATGGGCCAGAAGGTCGAAATCGACAAAGCTGTCGTTCATCGGCGTGATCAGGGTATCGGCCAGCGAATGGGCGACCTGGCTCAGGCGGGTATGGCTGCCGGGGCAGTCGATCACGATGAAATCGCAGGTGGATTCCAGCTCGGCCACCGCTTCGGACAGGCGGCGGTCAAAGGCGTTCTCGCCGGGGGCGAGAAGGGCAGGGTCGATCTCGGGCAGGTCGCGGTAGTCGGGCGAGGGCAGGTTGAGCCCGGTGCGCTCCAGATAGGCGAGGCGGTTCTCGACATAGCGGCCAAAGCTCTTCTGGCGCAGGTCGAGGTCCAGCGCGCCCACGCGAAAGCCCATCCGGCACAGCGCGGTCGCCACATGCATCGACGTGGTCGATTTGCCCGAGCCGCCCTTTTCGTTGCCCACCACGATGATATGCGCCATGCCAGCACTCCCAAGCCTTTTTCCACCCTATAAGCGGCGCTTGGCCGATAGGGAAGGCGGCTTCGCAGGCGGGCGTCACCTTGGCGCGACAGTGTTGCAGGGCGGGATTTTTCGCAGAAAAATCGGGGCTCAGGAGGTTGCCTTGTCGCAACGGACCTGCTGATCCTCGCAATGGACCGAGGGCCAGTCGGCGCGGCCCCAGCAATAGCCCTCGGGCGACGTGGTCTGCCGCAGGATCCAGATCGGTCGGCCGCCATCGGCCGTCCGCGCCGTGTCGCCCTCGCGGCGCAGGGTCAGCGTCGTCTCCGACAGGTCCAGGATGTCATAGCGCCGGTGGCTGACGGGAAAGCCGTCATTGTCGGTCCAGGGCCTCGTCCAGTCAAACAGTGCATGGGGCGGCTGCGCCATGAAATCCAGATGGTGAGGATTGGCCGCGCAAGAGGTGGCGGGATCGCTGGCGCTGCCGTAGTCGCCGCGCAAACTGTCCACGACCTCCTGCGCCGCGGCGGGCAGAAGGCTGGCGAAGAGGAACATAAGGGCAAGACGGATCATGCCGTGATGATGCCCGATGCCGCCGCCTCTGTCCCTCACAAAGCCGTGAGACCAATGCAAAAGGCGCCCCCGAAGAGGCGCCTTTCAAACATCTGGTCAAGATCAGAGTGCCAGACCCGCGTACTTGTTCTTGAACTTCGAAACACGGCCGCCGGTGTCCATCAGACGGGCCGACTGGCCGGTCCAGGCCGGGTGCGCCAGCGGGTCGATGTCCAAAGCCATCTGATCGCCCTCTTTGCCCCAGGTGGACTTGGTGGTGAACAGCGTGCCATCGGTCATCTTGACCGTGATCATGTGGTATTCGGGGTGAATGCCCTTTTTCATGGTCCGGTTCCTTATTCCGACTTGGGTTTGTAATTGGTGTCTTCGACGATCCGTGCCGATTTACCGCGACGGTCGCGCAGGTAGTACAGCTTGGCGCGACGGACGCGGCCACGGCGGACCACTTCGATCGAGTCGATGTTGGTCGAGTAGAGCGGGAACACACGTTCCACGCCTTCGCCGAACGAGATCTTGCGAACGGTGAACGAAGCCGAGATCGTGGCGCCGCCCTTGCGGCCGATCACGACGCCTTCGTAGTTCTGCACGCGCGAGCGGGTGCCTTCGGTCACTTTGTAGCCGACTTTCACGGTATCGCCGGCCTTGAAGTCCGGGATGGTCTTGCCAAGCGCAGCGATCTGCTCGGCTTCGAGTTGTGCGATCAGGTTCATACCTGTCTCCATTTACCTGCGGTTTTCCGCAGAGGTGATGCCGCACCAGAGCTACTGGTCTTCAACCGGGTCGCTGCCTTTTGGGCAACCCCGCCAGAGATGGGGCCTGCTGTTCTATACGACCGCCGCGGCCTGCCGCCTGAAGAAGGGCGGCGCAAAACCATAGGCAACCGAGTCCATCGGGTTGCCCCGTGAACGGGTTGCCTATGCGGCAAAATATGCGCGCGGTCAATGCGGTCGGGGCCTGCCGGGCCACATAATCTTGGCATCGGCGCAAGCCAGGGGGGACGTTTCGTCAGGAGGAGCAGGAAATGGCAGAATTTCGGGCCTGGAACACCGTCGATCTGCGCGGCGTCAACTTTCACGAATCGTTCGAGGCGGCAAGCTCGGCCTTGTTCTACGACAACACCTATCTGACCGTGCATGGCCGGACCTATGAGGATCTTCTCGCCCTGGATTACAGCACGCCCGACCTGCCGCAGGTCGAGCTCTGGCTCGGCTCGGGCATCAGATTGTCCGGCGGTGCGATCACCGCGGGCACCCTGACGGCGGTCTATGACACGTTCTACAACTATGCTGACGGGCTTTGGTATTACAACCTCGAGTTCCGCGGCTTCTCGATCCCGGCGGTCGATCTGTACAGAGCCCAGCTGACCGAAAGCCGTGTCGATGACGAAACCTTGCTCAGCAAGATGCTGGCCGGGAACGATCTGATCGAGCTGCACTCCACCAGCGCCGATAATATGGAGGGGCGCAGCGGCAATGACCAAATGTCGGGCGGCGGCGGCCGCGATACGCTGGTGGGCGGCTTTGGCAACGACACGATCGCGGGCGAGCAGGGCTTCGATCTGTTGCAGGGCAATTATGGCAGCGACAAACTGACCGGCGGCTATGGCAACGACACCCTGCAGGGCGGCCACGGTGCCGACCGTCTGGGGGGCGGGCCGGGCAATGACGTGCTGACCGGTGGCAGCAGCGATCTGAAGCGCGATGTTTTCGTGTTTCAGACCGGATCGGGCGACGACCGGATCACCGACTTTCAAGATGGCGTCGACCGCATCGAATATACCTCGGGCCCGACCTCTTTTGCACAGCTGGCGCTGACCCAAAGCGGCACGGGCGTTCTGGTTGAATATGGCAGCCTGTCAGTGCTGGTCGAACATACCCGGGTCAGCGCGCTGACCGCGGCGGATTTCCTCTTCACCTGAGACGCGCCTGCTTGCCCGGCCCCCTTTGGCGCATGAAGGCCTGCCAGAGGTCGGGGAGGCGGATCATGGCCAGTTCCTCGGCCAGCGCCAACTCCAAAGGAATTGCGTCCGATGGGAAGACTGCCCGGGACAACGGGCGCAGGGGGGAGGGTGCGGGTCTAGGTTTAGCTTGAACGCAGGCTCGGCAGACAACGCTGCCGCCCTTTCACGCCGCGCCATCGTCGTGCCAGTTCACGCCTGACGGTCTCTCACCGGATCGCGCAAAATCCGACAGTGCTGCAAAGACTGCAGGTCGCCCCACGGTCCACGACGTTGGGAAGGTGTCCACCTGCGCGTTCCCCAAAACAAATGCGGTGGTGACATCGTCATGTGACATGTTCGTCGGACTTCGCGAGCTGAATCCCACATCCTCAGGAAAACGAAGGTACATCAGTACGCCAGACCGCTTATTTAGAAGAGCGCAAAGCGCTGATTGACCGTCGTTGGATGCCCACAATTCGAGGTCATCGCGCCGTTGAAGTGTCATCAAAAGGCGGTCGAAGGCTTCGGCATTGTCAACCCTGTGTTCCACCCCATTGACGGTCAATCGCAGCATTGGCGCCCCCGGTTCGCTAAGCCAAGGCAAACCTGCCCGTTCCGGTGATTGGCATCAATAGCCACTTTGCCGACCGCCAAGCCCCCCGCACAACACAGGGCTGCGCCCGACGTCGGGTGGGCGCAGCCACGCTGGTTCCAGGCGCTTTATGGTTCAACTGCTCCCGCCCGGGAGGAGGGCGGGCGCGGCCCGACGGCGCTGGCGCGCCTTGTTTCCGGGCGAAGAGAAGGGGAACTGGTCTTGGGAGCGACGTGCCAGCGTTTAGGCTGCGTTGTGGCTCCCCGGTCCCCTGCGGCACATAAAGGCCTGCCAGAGGTCGGGGCGGCAGGTCATGGCCAGTTCCTCGGCCAGTTCCTTGTCGAGGACATCGGCGCGCAGGATCAGGCCAGCGCTGCCGACGGCGGGGGCTATGTGCCGCGCGTCTCGGCCAGGGTCTTGTAATCGGTGTAGCCCGCAGCGCCGCCGACGTAAAAGGTCGTCTTGTCGGGCGGCGTCAGGGCGGCATTGCGGCGCAGGCGCTCCATCAGGTCGGGATTGCTGATATAGGGTTGCCCCCGGTCGGCATGTTGAGAGACGAGCCCGGTTGCGGGTCGGACCCTGTGAAATCAAGCGTCAGCATATCGCCCTTGACGGTCAGGGTGATGACCACGCGGCAGGGCACGTCCCCGTCGCTGTCTTCATCGGCGTAATCGGCGAAGAAATAGGTGCCATCCGGGATTTCGGCCATGATCTTGCGGGCCTGAGCCTCGGCGTGGTTCAACAGTGCGGATTGGCAATTTCGGATGGTGTCGACGCCAAAGCGCCTCATCATCTCCAGCACCTTGGCCTCGCCGGTGTTCAGATGGGCGATCTGGGCATTCAGGTCGCCCCAGTTCTGTTCCGGCATCCGCACATGGGTTTCGATGATGCGGATCAGGTTCCTGTCGAAGACGCCATCATGCCAGACCTTCATCGGCGGCAGGCGCAGGCCCTCTTGCGGCACCTCGACCAGCCTGCGCGACAGCGAGGCAGGTACCGCGCCGCCGACATCGGTGTTGTGGACGTGGCAGGCGACAAAGCAGATCAGCTCTTTCTGGTAGAAGACCGGTTTCCGGGCGTGCACGTCCGGCGCATGGGTCGCCACATGGCCCGAATAGGCGTCCGAGGTCAGGTAGATCGCGTTTTCTTCATGGGTCTCGATCAGCCGCAACGCCGGGCCATAGTGGAGCCCCGTGAACCAGGTGGCACCCAGGCCCTTCGGCGAGGCAAAGGTTTCGCCTTTCGGGGTCAGAAGCTGGGTGGTGAAATCCTCGGTCTCCTTGACAAAACTCGAATGGGCGGTGGGCATCAGCGTATGGGCCATGGCCTCGGTGGTTGCCGCGCAATAGTCGGCCAGCACCTGCAGCATCGCACGATGGAGTGTTCTGGTTTGCAGCATCGGCTTAATCCTTCCCGACGCGAAGATCGCCAAAGGCATCGACCTCGACCGAGCAGTCCTCGGGGACGAAGGTCGTCATATCGTCCTGAGCAATGACCGCAGGCCCGGCGAACCGGTGCCCCGCGCACAAGTCCGCGCGGGCGTAAAGCGCGACCGGACGCCACCGGCCCGAGATCCAGCATGATATCTCGCGCAGCGGCGTGGGAGCGCCCTTTGCGGTGGCGATCCGCGGCAGGTGCGGCAGGTCATTGCGGCCGGTCGCGACCATCCGCAGGTTGACGAACTGCACCCGTGCGCCCGGCTGAACATGGCCGTAGACCCGCGCATGGGCCTGATGGAACGCCTCCGCCAACGCCGTCAGATCGCCATTCAGCACGGCTTCTGCTGGCAGAACGGTCTCGATCTCCTAAGACTGGCCGCGATAGCGCATGTCGGCGGAGTAGGTGAAAATCCCCTCGCCCTCATAGCCCTGGTCGGTCCGCAGCCAAGCTGCGCCCGCCGCGTGCAGTTCGGCAAAGACACTCCGGACCTGGGGAAGTGCCTCTTGGGTGAGATCGGCATAGACGGTGCGGATGAAGTCGTTCTTGAAGCCGGCAACCAGCCCGCCCAGCGCTGAAAGCGCGCCGGGCGTGGTGGGGATCACGGTTTCCGACATCCCCATTTCGCGTGCAAGCAGGCAACCCATCATCGGACCCGCGCCGCCGAAGGGCATCATCGAAGTGCTGCGCGGGTCGATGCCGAACCGTGTCACGAGTCCGATGATGCCGCAGACGGCGAAGGCGTCGGTGATCGTGGGCTTCACGCCGCCGCGCCCGTAACAGGCCGGGCCGGGGGTGGAGCCGGCACTTTCCGGCTCGATCTTCAACACGCCATATTCATCGACCCAGGCGACCGAGCCGTCGCCCTCGCCAATCGAGGTGACCGAGATCGACGGCACATGGATCTGATGCTCGCCGATATATTCGCCGTTTCCATATTGTGGCACACCGTTCAGGATCAGGGCCACATCCGCCGAGGTGCCGCCGATGTCGAGGCTCAGGCATTCGGCCAGATTACAGATCTTCGCGACAAAGCTTGCGCCGATCACGCCCGAAGCCGTGCCGGACAGGATCATCTACACGCAGTCGGTCTTACCTTGCTCGGCGCTCATGATGCCGCCGTTGGATTTGGCCAGCCGGATGCCCTTGCGCTGGATGACCGTGTTGACCCCCACCCGTCGTGCCATGGGTGAAATAGCTGACGTTGCCGGGGTCCATGCCATAACGCGCGCCGGCCAGCCTCAGACCCGCGGCGATCTCTTCGCCCGGCTTGTCGGGGCGGGAAAAGACCTTGAGCGCCCTGACTGTCCTGGTCTCTTCATCGAGTATGGCGACATCGGTGAAGGATCCACCGATGTCCACGCCTATCCGTTGGCCCATCCTTGCTCTCCGCTTGCTGTGGTCGGGCAAGGGATAGGGGAGGGCGCGGCCCTTGGCTTCTCATAACTGGTTTCTCGGAACGGGCAGGGCCGCGGCAGAGGCTATCAGCCCGGGACAGCGTTTGCCTCGTGGACCCCGCCCAGAAGCTTTGCAATCCGCGCCGCGCTTTCTTCTTTGGCCGGGGTGAAGACCAGCAGGGTCAGATCGGTGCGGCCATCGACGGCAAAGGTCGAGAAGTCCAGCTCGATCAGGCCGACCTCGGGATGCAACAGGCGCTTGGTGCCCTCGCCGTAACTGGCTACCTCATGGGCCTGCCAGAGCGCGTCGAAATCCGGGCTGGCCTGGGACAGGTCGGCCACAAGCTGGGCGATCTCGGCCGAGGCGCCGGCCCGCGCCACATCGGCCCGGAAGGCGCTGACGGCAAAGCGGGCGACGCCGGGCCAGTCCTCGTTCTTGGCGCGGATCCGCGGTTCCAGGAAGATCATCCGCAACAGGTTGCGCCGGGCCGGAGGCAGCACCGCATAATCGGTCAGGACCAGCGCCGCGGCCCGGTTCCAGGCCACCACATCCCAGGTGACGGTCTTGAGGATGGCCGGTGTGGCAGGCATCGCGTCCAGCACGTTTTGCAGCCGGGGCGAGATGCCTTCAAAACCCTTGTAGCGCGCCTCGGGTCCATGGCCGAAGGCGAGGATGAAGAGATGTTCGCGTTCGGCCTCTGTCAGCATCAGGCCGCGCGCGATCCGGTCCAGCACGTCGACGGAGGGTGCGCCGCCGCGGCCCTGTTCCAGCCAGGTGTACCAGGTCGGGCTGATGTTGGCGCGCTGGGCCACCTCTTCGCGCCGCAGCCCCGGCGTGCGCCGCCGCCCTGCGGGAAAGCCAAAGCTGGCCGGGTCCAGCCGGATGCGGCGGTCGCGCAGGAAATTGCCCAGGTCGCGGTTGATCTCGGCTGCCATGATGATCCTGTCAATCATTATACCATGATAAAGTCACTACTTTACCATGATCCAGATTAGGCCGACACCCGGGTTCAAGCAACACGGAAGGATACCCCATGCTTGTCTTTCTCACCGGAGCCACGGGCTTCATCGGCTCTCACATCGTGGCGGAACTGCTGGCGGCGGGCCATCAGGTGCTGGGCATGACCCGGTCCGACAGCGGCGCCCGCGCATTGGAGGCGGCCGGTGTGCAGGTTCATCGCGGCACGCTGGAAGAACCCGAGACGCTGCGCGCCGGGGCTTCCAGGGCCGATGCGGTGATCCACACCGCCTTTGACCACAACTTTGCGAATTTCGGGGCGAACTGCCAGAAGGACAGCCGGGTGATCGCGGCGATGGGCGAGGCGCTGAAAGGATCGAACCGGCCGCTGATCATCACCTCCGGCACCGGGATGGGGGATGCGGGTCACGGGCAGCCTGCGACAGAGGATGTGTTCAACCCCGACCATCCGAACCCGCGTTCGGCATCCGAGATCGCCGGAAACGCGCTGCGCGAAAGGGGCGTGAATGTCTCGGTCGTCCGCCTGCCGCAGGTGCATGACACGCGCAAGCAGGGTCTGATCAGCCCCTATGTCGAAATGGCGCGCGCCAAGGGGGTTGCGGCCTATGTGGGCGATGGCGCCAACCGCTGGCCTGCAGCGCATGTGCTGGATGTGGCGAAGCTTTACCGGATGGTGCTGGACCATGCCGAGGTCAGCGCCCGCTATCACGCCGTGGCAGAGGAAGGCGTGCGTGCCCGCGACCTGGCCGAGGTGATCGGTGCGGGGCTTGGTGTGCCCACAGCCTCCATCGCGCCGGAAGAGGCCGCGGCGCATTTCGGCTGGCTTTCGCATTTCATCGGGCTCGACATGCCGGCCTCCAGCGCGCTGACCCGAGCGAGGCTGGGCTGGGAGCCGAAGGGGCCCGGCATTCTGGAGGATCTGCGGCGGATGGATTTCTCCGCCGCGCAACACCCCGCCTGACAGGGCGCGGACGGTTGATCAGGGGCAGGATGCGGGACGCGTGATCCGGTACCAGACCTCGCCCTGCTCCGCCCCCGGGATGGTGTCCGCGAAAACCGGGTGGTCGGTGCGCAGAAAGGTCATGCCGAGCTTTTCCATCACCCGGCGCGAGCCGTGGTTCACCGCCATGGTGCAGGCGAGGATCTTCTCATATCCCGCCTCCGCGAAGCCCCAGTCGCGCAGCGCCGCGGCCCCTTCGGCGGCCAGACCCTGACCCCAGTCCGCCCGGCGCAGGCGATAGCCCAGTTCGGCGGTGCCATCGCCTGCGGGCCAAAGGCAGAACCAGCCCACGAAACTCCCGTCATGGCGGCGGGCGGTCCAGACATGGGGCTCGGTGCCATTGGGCATCAGGAAGTTTGCCTTGGGATCTGCGGTGGCGCGGTCGACCGGAGACCCGCCGTTGAGAAAGCGCATGACCTCGGGGTCTTGTTCCAGCGCCACGAAATCGGGGCAATCCTGCGGGGTGCAGGGGGTGAGGCGGAGGCGCGCGGTATGAGGCCTGGCCTTGGTGCTACGCATCTGAAATGCTGAACGGGCCAATGTCCGTTCCCATCGGAAGATCGCCGATCTGCGCAAGGATTTGCCCGTTGATGGTCCAATAGACTTCAAGGTCAGAGACGGTGAGATTGTCAAATGTATCTGCGCCGCCAAGGAACAAAGGCACTTTGAAGCTCACACATTCTCCGTAGTTTGGCGATTGACCTCCGGAGGCCAACCATTCCTTGAACCTGTCGTGGTTGACCGTTTCATTGGGATGCCCAAACAACTCGCCGGTGTGGAACTCCCTGTATCCACAGGGGATCTCGAAAATCTCCTGGGTTTCTGGATCAAGGAGGGTGACCTGCGGTTCGCCGCCCGCCATGCGCGAGCGATCAAGCGCGAATTGGCGACCCATCCAATCGGCGCCAAAGCAGGCGATTTGCCGGGCCTTCCGCGGAAAAACCTCCACCGCGCAATTGGTGTAGCGTGCGATGTCTGCATCGCGGTGCAGGCGATAGGCGCCGTCAAGAACCGGCTCCCCGCCGACACGTGGCGCCGCAGTTTCAAAAGCGAACCGCATTCCCTCACCCTTTCGTCATGTCTGCGATGCAATCCACGGTAGCAGAACTCGCGTGCCGCGTCAGGGCGCCAAGGAGGTCTCGCCAAGCTGACGTATCGCCTACTTCCCCGGAGCCTTGCGCCGCATATAGGCCTGCCAGAGGTCGGGGCGGCGGGTCTTGGTCAGCTCCTCGGACTGCGCCTTGCGCCATTTGGCGATGTCGCCGTGGTGGCCGGACTGAAGGACCTCGGGGATGGCCAGGCCCTGCCATTCGGCGGGTTTGGTGTATTGCGGGTGCTCCAGCAGGCCGTCGGAGAAGCTTTCCTCCTCGGTCGAGGCCTGATTGCCAAGGACGCGGGGCAGAAGACGCACGGTGGCGTCGAGCATGGCCTGGGCCGCGATCTCGCCTCCGGTCAGGACGAAATCGCCGAGGCTCACCTCTTCAATCTGGTGGTGGTCGATGATGCGCTGGTCGATGCCTTCGAAGCGGCCGCAGATCATGGTCAACCCGTCACAGGCAGCGAAACGGCGGGCCATGGCCTGGTCGAAGGTCTTGCCGCGCGGCGAAAGGTAGATCAGCGGCCATTTCAGGCGGTCGGGGTTGGCGCCTTGCGCCGCCTCGGTCAGGGCCTTGTCGAGGACATCGGCGCGCAGGACCATGCCGGCGCCGCCACCAGCGGGGGTGTCGTCGACATTGCGGTGCTTGCCCTCGCCAAAGGGGCGCAGCGCGATCGGCAGGAGCCGCCAGAGGCCAAGATCCAGCGCCTTGCCGGTCAGCGACAGGCCGAGCGTGCCGGGGAAAGCCTCGGGGAACAGGGTGATGACCTTGACCGTGAAGGCGCCCTTGACCTGCACCTCTTCCATCAGGTCGCGGGGCTTGGCGCTGACCTGCACGCTCAGGCGGCCATGGGAGCGGCCGGGAAGGATCGGAGTCTCGTCGTCTTGCATCGCAGCCCTCATTTCGGGGCGCAACTTAGGGCGAAAGCCTCAGGACAGGAAGCCGCCATCGGCATCGTCGCCGGTTTCCTCGACCAGACGGTCGAAGTTCGGCACCACGACCCGGCGCTTGTCGCCCAGTTCCACCAGGCCATCGCGTTTCAGCGCGTTCATCTGGCGCGAGACGGTTTCCAGCGTGAGGCCCAGGTAATCGGCCATTTCCTCCCGCGTCAGGGGCAGGTCGAAGGAGATCGGGCCTTTGGCGGACTTCGCCTTCAGCCCGGTATCGCGGCGGGCGATGATCGACAGAAGCGAGGCGATCTTTTCCCGCGCCGTCTTGCGGCCCAAAAGCAGCATCCATTCGCGCGCGGCGTCCAGCTCGTCCAGGGTCATCTCCAGCAGGCGATGGGCGACATGCGGGGTCTGCGACATCATCTCTTCAAAGGGTTTGCGGCGGAAGCAGCACATCACAAGGTCGGTGGTCGCGGTGACGTCATAGGGGGCGATTGCCCGGCCCGGACGGCCGACGAAATCCGACGGCAGCAGAAGGCCCACCATCTGGCGGCGGCCATCCTCCATCGTCTGCGACAGCGAGGCGATGCCCGACACCACCGAAGCCACGAAGTCCATCCGGTCGCCGGACCAGACCACGTTCTGGCCGGCCTCGAAGCTGCGGTAATACTTCATCTCTTCCAGCTTGGACAATTCGGTCGCATCGCAGCGCGCGCAGACGGCGCGGTGCCGGATCGGACAATCGCCGCAATCCTCCGGTGCAAGTTTCAGAGAATGAAGCGACATGCCGAACCTTTCGTTTGATCCTGATCAAGGAAATCGCAGGAAGCATGCGGCAGCGTAACGCGATGAACAGTCATTCGCAACTCGCCCGCTTCGGGCTTTTCGACGCACGTGTGCCTCGGTACACGTCCTACCCCACCGCGCCGCAGTTCGCGGGCGGCGTGGGACCGGACCTCTTTGCCGAGTGGATTGGCGCGATTGCACCCGGATCCTCGATTTCTTTGTACATGCATGTGCCTTTCTGTCGAAGGTTGTGCTGGTTTTGCGCCTGCCGGACGCAGGGGACGACCTCGGACGATCCGGTCGTGGCCTATGCGAAAATGTTGCAGGCCGAGATCGCACTTCTGGCGCGGCACCTGCCCGAGGGCGTCACTTTGTCGCGGCTGCATTGGGGTGGGGGCACGCCGACCATGCTCGCGCCAGAGCTGATTCGGGATCTTGCCGGTGCAATCCTGGCGGTGGCGCCGCTGGCGCCGGGGGCCGAATTCTCGGTCGAGATCGACCCTAATGAGATCGACGCCGCCCGACTGGATGCGCTGACGGCGGCCGGGATGAACCGCGCCTCGATCGGGGTGCAGGACTTTGACCCGCTGATCCAGAAGACCATCGGCCGCGAGCAGAGCTTCGAACTGACGCGGGATGTGGTGGAGATGATCCGCGCCCGCGGCATCAAGAGCCTGAACGCCGATATCCTGTTCGGCCTGCCGCATCAGACCGGCGCGCGCATCGCGGATTCGGTGCAGAAACTGCTGAGCTTTGCGCCGGACCGCGTGGCTTTGTACGGCTATGCCCATGTGCCGTGGATGAGCCGGCGGCAGCAGATGATCCCCTCGGACGCGATGCCGACGCCTGCGGAGCGGCTGGACCTTTACGAAGTGGCGCGCGATCTGTTTCTGGCCGATGGCTATGAGGAGATCGGCATCGACCATTTCGCCAAGCCCACGGATGGGCTGGCCGTGGCCGCGCGCAGCGGCCATCTGCGGCGGAATTTTCAGGGCTACACCGATGACACCGCGCCGACCCTGGTCGGGCTTGGCGCCTCCTCCATCTCGCGCTTTCCGCAGGGCTATGCGCAGAATGCTTCGGGCACTTCGGACCACACGCAGGCGATCCGCGCCGGGCATTTCTCGACCCATCGGGGCCATGTCTTTGCGGGCGAAGACCGTTTGCGCGCCCGGATCATCGAGGCTTTGATGTGCGATTTCCGCGTCAGCCGGGCGGAGCTGGCGGGCTTTGGCATTGAAGCCCCGGTGGTGGATGCGATGCTGAACCGGGTGGCCGAAGAATTTGCTGGGGTGGTGACGCTGGATGACGATTTCCTGACCATCCTGCCGCAGGGCCGCCCTTTGACGCGGATGATCGCGCGGGGTTTTGACGCTTATGACCATCAGGGCAAGGCGCAGCATTCGGCGGCGATCTGAACGGCACGCCCCTTGCCGGCCGGGGCCTCCGGCGGGAGTATTTGGGCAGAGGGCAAGGGAGGGTCAGGCCTTGGGGCCGTGACGCTCTACAAAGTCGATCATCTTGGGCAAAAGGATGCGCTGGTCGTAGCGGTCCAGCGCAGTCTGGCGGGCGGCGGCGCGCAGGGGGAGGAACTGGTCAGGATGGGCCAGCGCCTCGGTCAGCTTGGCGCTCCACCCCGCGACATCGAAGAAGCCGACGAGCGAGCCGTTGACGCCGTCCACCAGCACCTCCTGCACCGGGGCGGTGGCGGAGCCGATGACATGGGCGCCGGCACTCATCGCCTCGATCATCGACCAGGAGAGGACGAAAGGGTAGGTGAGGTAAGCATGGGCGCGGGAGACCTGCATCAGCGCCACGAACTGGTCATAGGGCACCTTGCCCATGAAATGCACGCGGGAGAGGTCAAGCTGGTCGCGGACCTCTGACAGGATCTTTTCCTTCCAGCCCTTGGCATCCTTGGGGGCGGCGCCGTAGCTGACCTCATCCCCGCCGACGATGACGACCTGCGCCTCGGGCCGGGCCTTCAACACGGCGGGCAGGGCACGCATGAAGATGTGGTAGCCGCGGTAGGGTTCGAGGTTGCGGTTGACGAAGGTCAGCACCTCGTCCCCCGGTTTGAGGCTGCGGCCATCAGGCAGGGCAAAGCGCGCCTCGGGGTTGGGGCGCATGATATCGGTGTTCACGCCGTCATGGATCACCTCGATCATCCGGCGCAGCGCGGGCGGGTAGGTCGAGGCCTGCCATTCGGTGGGGGAAAGGCCTGCATCGGAATGCAGAAGCGCCTGGCCAAGATGGCTGGCGCGGCCTTGGGCGATCATCACCTGATCGAAGTTGGGCGCGCCGAATTCGGTATCAAACCCGACATCGGCGCCGCGGCCCTTGTAGTAGAACTCGGCATAGGTCAGCAGCTTCGCCTCGGGCCAGACCTCTTTGAGGAACAGCGTCTCGCCCCAGCCGGAATGGCCAAAGATCACGTCCGGCACATAGCCGCGCTGCTGGCGCAGTTGCAGGCAGGCGCGGGCGACAGTGACGCCGCGGTCGCTCATCTGGATGTAGTTGCGCCCCAGCCGGGCGGCGGGCGGGTCGATGGGCTGCGCCTCGTGCTTGTATTTCAGCACCGGGATCGTGGTTTCGCGGGTATTGGCGAGGTCGGTCAGGGCGAGGCAGTCGTGGCCGCGCTTGCGCAGTTCGGGCGCGAAGTAAAGGAACTGGCCGGGGAAATTCTGGTGGACGAACAGGATCTTCATCAGGGCGTACCAAAGGCAGCTGCAAGCAGAGCCTTGGTATAGTCTTGCTGCGGGTTTGCGAAGAGACTTTCGGAAGGCCCCGCCTCGACCACATCGCCCGCCCGCATCACCATGACCTTGTGCGACAGGGCGCGCACGACGCGCAGGTCGTGGGAGATGAAGACATAGGCCAGCCCGTGGCGACGCTGCAACTCGCGCAGGAGGTCCACGATCTGCACCTGCACCGTCATGTCGAGGGCCGAGGTCGGCTCGTCCAGCACCACCAGCCTTGGCCGCAGGATCATCGCGCGGGCGATGGCGATGCGCTGCTTTTGCCCGCCGGAGAATTCATGCGGATAGCGGTGCATCGTGGCGGGGTCGAGGCCGACTTCGGCCATGATCTCGCCCACCATGTCGCGGCGGTTGCGGCCCGGCTCCAGCCCATGCACGCCCAGACCCTCGGCGATGATCGCCTCGGCGGTCATCCGGGGCGAAAGGCTGCCGAAGGGGTCCTGAAACACCACCTGCATGTCGCGCCTGAGGGGCCGCATGGCGTGGTTGGAGAGGTGGGAGATTTCCTTGCCGTCCAGCAGGATGCTGCCCTTCGATGCCGTCAGCCGCAGGATGGCCAGGGCAAGCGTGGTCTTGCCCGAGCCGCTTTCGCCGACGACGCCCAGGGTCTCGCCCGCGCGGACCGAGATGCTGGCCGCGTTGACCGCCTGCACATGGCCCACGACGCGGCGCAAAAGGCCCTGGGTGATCGGGAACCAGACGCGCAGGCCTTCCGTCCGCAGCACCTCGGCCGCGCCTTGCGGCACCGGGTCGGGTTGGCCGGTGGCATGGGCGGCGAGCAGTTTCTGGGTGTAGGGATGCTGCGGGTTGGCGAAAATCTCTGCCGTCGCGCCCTGTTCGACGATCGCGCCGCCCTGCATGACGCAGACCCGGTCGGCGATGCGGCGCACGATGTTGAGGTCGTGGGTGATGAAGAGAAGGCTCAGGCCTTCGGTCCGTTTCAGATCGGCCAGAAGGTCGAGGATCTGGGCCTGGATGGTCACATCCAGCGCGGTGGTAGGTTCATCGGCGATCAGGAGGTCAGGACCATTGGCAAGCGCCATCGCGATCATCACGCGCTGGCGTTGGCCGCCTGACAGCTGGTGCGGGTAGGAGGCCATCCGAGTTGCGGCGTCGCGGATGCCGACTTTCTCCAGCAGTTCCAGCACGCGGGCGCGGGCCGGGGCGCCGGACAGGCCCTGGTGGAGGGACAGGCTTTCGGTGATCTGATCCTCGATCGTATGGAGCGGGTTGAGCGAGGTCATCGGCTCCTGAAAGATGAAGCTGATGTCGTTGCCGCGCACCTTGCGAAGCGCCGCATCCGAGGCGCCGATCATCTGGCCGC
The DNA here is from genome assembly GCF_056403335.1 of Rhodobacter sp. P2_H5. NCBI lineage: Bacteria > Pseudomonadati > Pseudomonadota > Alphaproteobacteria > Rhodobacterales > Rhodobacter > Rhodobacter sp. P2_H5. The sequence goes on from NZ_JBFUFS010000016.1 coordinate 75,193, forward strand.
CCTTGTAAAGGACCGAACCCGAGACCTCGGCATTGTCGCCCAGAAGCCCCACGGTCGACAGCGCCGTCACCGACTTGCCGGAGCCGCTTTCGCCGACCAGCGCCAGCGTCTCGCCCTTTTCCAAGTTGAACGAGACGTTCTTGACCGCATGGAGCAGGGCGCCGTCCTGCCGGAAGCGGATGTTCAGGTCCTGGACCTGCAAAAGGCTCATCGGAAGGTCTTTCGCGGGTCGAAGGCATCGCGGACGCCCTCGAAGATGAAGATCAACAGACACAGCATCAGCGCCGAGGCGAAGAAGGCCGTGAAGGTCAGGTGATAGGAATCGAGGTTCTGCTGCGCCTGCCGGGCCATCTCTCCCAAGGAGGGGTAGGACGGCGGCAGGCCGAAGCCGAGGTAGTCGAGCCCGGTCAACGAGCCGATGGCGCCGGTCACGACAAAGGGCATCATCGTGGTGGTCGAGATGGTGGCATTGGGCAAGAGGTGACGCACCATGATCGTCGCATCTGAGACGCCAAGCGCCTTGGCGGCGCGGACATACTCGAAATTGCGCACCCGCAGGAACTCGGCCCTGACGAGGCCCACAAGGCCCATCCAGCCGAAGGCCACCATCAGGAACAGCAGAAGAACGAAGCTCATCTTGAACATCGCGCCGATGATGATGATGACGTAAAGCATCGGGATGGCCGACCAGATCTCGATCACGCGCTGGAAGATCAGGTCGATCATGCCGCCGAAATAGCCCTGCACCGCCCCCGCCGCGATGCCGACGATGGAGGAGAGGGCCGAGACGATCAGGCCGAAGCTGACCGAGAGCCGGAAGCCGTAGATCACCCGCGCCAGCACATCGCGCGCCGTGTCATCGGTGCCGAGCCAGTGCTTGGCATCGGGTTTTGACGGGGCGGTGCCGCCGACATTGTTGATCGTGTTGTAGCTGTAGGGGATCAGCGGCCAGAGGATCCAGCCCTTCTCGAACCCCTCCGCCTTGAAGGTGCCGGCGTCGATCTGGGTCAGCACATCCTCGGGCGTGTCGAAACAGGTGTCGACGCCGCCGCTGCGGATCAGGCACTGCACGGTCGGGTCCTGATAATTCGCCTCGGTGCGGAAGTCGCCGCCGAAATCGGCCTCGGAGTAGAAGTGCAGGAAGGGGGCGCGGATCTCGCCCTTGTAGCTGACCAGCAGCGGGTGGTCATTGGCCAGCAGCTCGGCCCCGAGCGACAGGCCGTAGAGGATCACGAAGATGATCAGCGACCAATAGGCCCGTTTGTTGGCGCGGAAATTGTTCCAGCGCCGCCGGTTGAGCGACTGGTAGGCGCGCGGCTTTTCAATTGTGCCCATGCTAGTCGCGCCTCGAAAAGTCGATCCGGGGGTCGATCAGCATATAGGTCAGGTCCGAGATGATGCCGATCACCAGACCGACGAGGCCAAAGGCGTAAAGCGTGCCGAAGACGATGGGGTAATCCCGCGCCACGGCGGCGTTGAACATGAGTTGCCCAAGGCCATCCAGCGAAAACACCCGCTCGATGAACAGGGACGATCCGAAGAAGACGCCGATCAGCAGCGCCGGAAAACCCGAGATCACGATCAGCATCGCGTTGCGGAAGACATGGCCATAAAGCACACGGGTTTCCGACAGGCCCTTGGCGCGGGCGGTGATGACATATTGCTTGCGGATCTCGTCCAGGAAGCTGTTTTTGGTCAACAGGGTCAGGGTGGTGAAGCTGGACAGAAGCTGCGCCGTCACCGGGAGCGTGATGTGCCAGAGGTAATCCACCGTCTTGCCCCAGAGGCTGAGACTTTCCCAGTTGTCGGAATGGAGGCCGCGCAAGGGGAAGATCCGCAGGAAACTGCCGCCCGCAAACAATTCCAGCAGAAGAAGCGCAAACAGCAGCGTCGGGATCGAATAGGCCCCGATGATGACGGAAGAGGTCCAGACATCGAAGCTCGACCCGTCGCGCACCGCCTTGCGGATGCCAAGCGGGATCGAGATCAGATAGGCCAGAAGCGTGCTCCACAGACCCAGCGTGATCGACACCGGCAATTTTTCGATGATCAGCCCGATGACGGAGGTCGAGCGGAAGTAGCTGTCGCCGAAGTCGAAGCGCAGGTATTTGCCCATCATGATGAAGAAACGCTGCCAGCCGGGGATCTTCTCCTTGTGGCAGGCGGGGTCTTTCAGGCTGGGCGTGCCGGTGAAGCCGGGGTCGCAGACGATGCGGGAAAAGCCGAACTCGACCTCCAGCTGCGCCACGAATTCCGGCGGCAGGCCGCGGGCGCCGATATAGCTGCTGTCTCCCGCCTGAGACTGGCCGACCTTCTTGCCGCCCGACTGCCCGGCATCGGCCCCGCTGCCGCCCAGCTTGTCTGTGGCGGTCTGGTCGTCCTGCACCTTGGCCGCGATCTGTTCGATCGGGCCGCCGGGGACGAATTGGGTCAGGGTGAAGTTGACGATCATGATCCCCAGAAGGGTCGGGATCACCAGCAGCAAGCGTCTTAGGATATAGGCTCCCATCGGGGGCACGCGCCTTTCAGTGCAGGACGCCCGCGGCCTTGAGCTTGGCCGCCTTGTCCGCGTCATACCACCAGAAACTCGTCTCGCCCAAAGCATAGGGCGGAAGTTTGTCCGGGTGGCCGTACATGTCGTAGTGGGCTACCCAATAGCTTGCCTTGTACCATTGCGGAACCCAGAACCTTTCGGCCAGCAGCACCCGGTCCAGCGCCTTGGCATCGACGATCATCTGCGCCTTGGTTTTGGAGGCGGTGACCACCTCCAGAAGCTTGTCCACGGCGGGGGATTTCAGGCCCATGATGTTGTAGCTGGAATTGTCGGCGGTGGCCGAGGAATAGGTCTGTTTCATGTCGTCGCCCAACTCCATCCCGGCGGGGGCGTGTCCGGTAATGATGTCGAAGTCGAAATTCGGCGGCCGGGTCCGCTCGTCATATTGCGCGGGGTCGGGAGAGGTCATCGAGGCGTCGATGCCCAGCGCCTTCAGGTTTTCGACATAGGGCGTGATCACCCGGTCAAAGGCCTGATTGTCGTTGAGGAATTCGACCTTCAGCACCTCGCCCTTGTCATTGCGGCGCATCCCGTCATCGCCGACCTTCCAGCCCGCGTCGTCCAGCAGCTTCGAGGCCTTGCGCAGGTTCTTGCGGTCGAGCTGGGTGTCGCCCGACACCGGGGCCGCAATCGGCGGGTCGGTCAGGATCGAGGCAGGCTCCAACCCGGCATCGACGAGGGGTTGCAACAGGGCGACCTCCTCGGGCGAGGGCGGGCCGGATGCGGCGAGGTAGGAGTTTTCCCAGATCGAGTTGATGCGGGTATAGAACCCGTAGAACAGCGTTTTGTTCGACCATTCGAAGTTGAACATCAGCCCGATGGCTTCACGCACGCGGGGGTCCTGGAACTTTTCCCGGCGCAGGTTGAAGAGGAAGCCCTGGCCCGGCGCCTTGGTGCCATTGGGCAATTCTTCCTTGATGATCTGACCGCTCTTGACCAGCGGGAACTCGTAGTCCCGCGCCCAGGATTTCGAGGCGTTTTCCTGCCGGAAGGTATAGGCGCCGCCCTTGAAGCCCTCGAACGCAGCGTTGGGGTCAGCGAAATACTCGATCCGGATCTTGTCGAAATTGTTCTGGCCGAGGTTGATCGGCAGCTTTTCACCCCAGTAATCCGGGTTGCGCTTGTAGACCACGGTCTGGCCCGCGACATAGCGGTCCAGCACATAGGGGGCCGATCCGACGAAGGGTTTCAGGCTGCTTTCTTCCAGATCGCGCTTGTTCGCCTCGTAATCGGCCTTGGAGAAGATCGGCAAGCCGCCGACACTGGCGGGCAGGTCGCGGGTGGTGATGCCGGTCTTGAAGGTGAACTTGACGGTATGGGGGTCCAGCGCCTCGACCTTTTCAATCTCGGTGTTGAAGATGGTGCGGAAGTCCGACAGGCCCTTGGTCGAGAAGATGTCATAGCTGAAGACGACATCATCGGCGGTCAGCGGTGTTCCGTCCGAGAATTTGATGTCGTCGCGCAGATGGAAGGTCACCCAGGAGCGGTCCTCGGGGTAATCCATCGTGGTGCACATCAGGCAATAGGACGCACCGATTTCGTCTGCCGTGCCGGTCAGGATGCTTTCATACAGCATCGAGGCCCCGGCGGCAGAGCTGCCCTTGACCGTATAGGGGTTCATCGAATCGAAAGAACCCGGGGCCCATTCCGAAATCTCGCCACCCTTGGGCGCATTGACGTTGACATAATCGGGCGTGAAATTCGGCCCGTATTTCAGATCGCCGAAGGTCGAGATGCCGTGGCTCGAGATGATCTTCTGATCCTCGGCCCGGGCAGTATGGACAAAGGCCGCCAGCGCCAGAATGGCCAGGCCCGCCGCCCCCGCGTTCCGCAATGTGCGGTCTGCCTTGGTGCGGTCCAGCGCCTTTGCTGCGACGGCTGATCTTTTGACCATGCCCGATCCTCCTGCTCTGCGCCCTGTCTGGCCGCTACGGGCTTTAGCTAAAACGGAAAAGCGCCGGTTCACAAGTTGCGAATGCGTGAGGCTCCGCGTGAGGTGACGAAAGAGGGGGGGCAATGAAAAAGGCCGCCCCGGATGGAGCGGCCTTTTGGCAGGAGAAGGGAAGGATTATTTCATCGTCTCAAGATAGGCGATCACATTGGCGCGGTCTTGCGGGCTGGGCAGGCCGGCAAAGCCCATCTTGGTCCCGGGCATCGCGGCCTTGGGGTTCTTGATGAATTCGTAGATCAGTTCCGGGGTCCAGACATCAGCCGATTTCGCGGCCATCGCGTCCGAGTATTTGAAATCCGGCACAGAGGCATGGTTGCGGCCAACCACGCCGTTCAGATGCGGGCCGGTCATGTTCTTGCCCTCGACCGAGTGGCAGGATTTGCACTTGCCGAAGGTCTTTTCGCCCGCAGCGGCATCGGCGGTCTTGGCGACATCGGCATAGGCCGGGTCGGCGGCCGCTTCGGTCGTTGCGGCATTGGCCGCGCCTTCGACTGCGATGGCATAGGCGTAGGTGCGCTCTTCGCCATGCGGCTCTTCGCCGAAGCCATAGAGCGATTCAGCCGCCCAATTCCCGAACAGGAAGAACAGCAGCGTTCCGCAAACGCCGCCAACAATCTTGGTCGTGGTCATCGTGTCGAACATGCAGCACCTTCCGCTGGCCCTTGGCTTTGCGCGTTATCTACCCGCTTCCCCCCGCAGGGTGCAAGGTGTACTAGCGCCGCGAAGTGCCGCATGGCGCGCGTTTTTTGCCGGAGTTGCCCAAAATGCCCCAGAATTCGAGCGCGCATCCAAGCACGCCCCCGCGGATCGCCTTTCAGGGCGAGCTTGGCGCCTATTCGCACCAGGCCTGCGAGCAGGCCCGCCCGGGCTGCATTCCGGTGCCCTGCACGACCTTCGAGGATGTCGTGGAGATGACTCGCAATGGCGAGGTCGACATGGGGATGCTGGCGGTCGAGAACTCGACCTATGGCCGAGTGGCGGACGTGCATTCGCTCCTGCCGCGCTCGGGCCTTCATATCGTGGACGAGGCCTTCGTGCGGGTTCATGTCAACCTGCTGGGCGTGCCCGGCGCCAAGGTTGAAGACGTGACCGAGGCGCATGGCCATGTGGTGATCCTGCCGCAATGCGCGACCTTCCTGCGCAACCACCACATCAAGGGCAAGGTCAGTTCCGACAACGCCCGCGCCGCGCGCGAAGTGGCCGAGGCCGGCGACAAGACCCGCGCCGCGCTGGCCAGCGAATTGGCGGCGCAGATCTACGGGCTTGAGGTTCTGGCCCGTCACATCGAAGACAATGCCAACAACACGACCCGCTTTCTTCTGATGGCGCGCGAGCCCGACCATAGCCGCCGCGCCGATCACATGATCACCTCTTTCATCTTCCGGGTCCGCAACATTCCGGCCGCGCTCTACAAGGCGATGGGCGGCTTTGCGACCAATGGCGTCAACATGACCAAGCTGGAAAGCTACATGATCGGCGGCAGCTTCACCGCGACCGAGTTCTATGCCGATATCGAGGGCCACCCCGAAGACCCCCATGTCCGCCGCGCGCTGGAGGAACTGGCCTATTTCACCACGCATCTGCAGATTCTGGGCGTCTACCCCGCCGATCGCAAACGCGACTGAGCCTAGCGCGGGGCAGGGCGGCGGTAGCGGCCTTCCATCTCGACCGCCAGTTGGGCGATGCGCTGGGCATAAGTCGCATCGACCTTCTTGCGGGCCAGCCGCAGGGTCTGCAGGTAGATCCGCGCCGCGATGGTCTTGGGCTTGACCTCGGACTTGACGGTGATGCGGGTGCGGGCCACGGCAAGGTCCAGAAGCTCGATCACCACGTCGACCTCGATCAGCGACGAGCGCAGCTTCAGCACCAGAAGCGCATGCGGCGTCGCCGTTTCCAGCCGGATGCGGGCGCTGCGCGGCTTGCCGCGGTAGGGGAATTGCGCCAGCCATTCCATGCCGGCGCCGGGTTGCGCCAGCGTGTCGGTGCGGACCACCTCGGCGCCGCGCCGGATTGCCATGCGCTCCCAGGCGTCGAAATCCATCAGCTCGCGGAACACAAAATCCACCGGGGCATCGACATCATATTTCGCCGCCAGTTTCATGCCGTCTCCCTCAGCCTGCCCTAGGCCGGGACTTTCTCTGCAAACCATGGCTTTCGCAAGACGGAAGCTGCGGAAAATCCAGAACGAATTGCGCGGCGTGCCCGATGTGCCGGACCCGTGGGCAGAGTGCCGAAGTCTGCGGCGCCGACGGGCCCCCCGGCGGCGCGGCTCAGTCCAGCGTGTCGGCCAGCCAATGCGACATGATGAACTGCGCGATCGAGCCCTTGCGCGCCGGCTTGATCAGCGGATGGCTTCCGGCAAAAGCGGTCAGCAGCTCTTCCCGGCTGACCCAGCGGGCATCCTGCAGTTCGACCGGGTCCAGCGTGATCTCTTCGCTGAGCGCCACGCCCCGGCAGCCCAGCATCAGCGAGGCCGGGAAGGGCCAGGGCTGGCTGGCCAGGTAATCGACCTGGCCGACCTTGATGCCCGCCTCCTCAAAGACCTCGCGGCGGACGGCGGCTTCGATGGTCTCGCCGGGTTCGATGAAGCCGGCGAGCAGCGAATACATCCCCTCGGGCCAGGCCGGGCTGCGGCCCAAGAGCAGGCGGTTGCCATGGGTGATCAGCATGATGACCACCGGGTCGGTGCGCGGGAAATGCGAGCGGCCGCAGGACGGGCACTGGCGTTGCCAGCCGCCCTCGGTCAGGTCGGATTTCGCGCCACAATTGGCACAGAAGCCGTGGCTGTGGTGCCATTCGGTCAGGGCGCGGGCAGTGGCGCACAGTTCCGCCTCGCGCGGCGAAAGCTGGGCCATGATGGCGCGCAATTCGTGAAAGCCCTGGTCGGCGGGCAGTTCGGGATGGTGCTGGACCTGCGTGTCGAAGGAATCCGCCGTCCCGTCAATCGTGGCCTGCGGTTCCCAGGCGGAGACATCTTGCGCAAAGACCGGCACGCCCTCGGACAGGCCGAGAAAGATCGCCGTGGCGCGGTGCCCGGCCAGGGGCGAGTCGGGCGCCAGCCAGACGATGCGCTGGCCCGCTTCGATCAGCGGGCGGCCGCGCCACAGCGACAAGACCTTGCCGCGCCGCCAAAGCTCGGTCTGGGCCGCCACATCGCCGCGCAACTGCGCCGCCCGGTCCAGCCCTGAACCGCCGAAAGTCACCGTCTCCGCAAGCTGCATGACGCCCCCGATTTTGGCTCTTGATGCCATGGGCAAGGGCAAAGGGCAAATGCGCGATGCGTCGTTTTCGCGACCCTGGGGCGCACGCACTCCGCGGACCCATCAAAAGGACGTGTGCACTTGGCAGGTTTGGCCCCGCAGGGATGGCGCGTCTGTCCGCAATGCGCCCGTTGCCCGCTCCAGCATGCGAGACATCGGGTGCAAGACATTGGGAGCACAGGCGAATGCTGCGGGCGAAACCGCTGACGGCGGCGGCCCGGGGATTCCGCGGCTTTCGTCTGCATCCGTGATCGGTTATGGCTCTGACGACCCGAAAGGAACCGCTGATGTACGACGCCCTGCTTTTCGACCTTGATGGCACGCTGATTGACACCGAAACCCTTGCACTGGCCTCGGGGATGGCGGCTTTCGCCGCGGTGGGCTTTCCGGTCGAGGATGACTTCATGCACCGTCTGGTGGGGGTGGACCAGCCAACAGCGGCGGTGCTGATCCGCAATCACCTGCCCGACATCGACCTGCCCGCCCTGCACCGCCATTGGGGGGCCGGCTTCAACGCCGGGGTCGAACAGGGCCTGCCGCTGAAATCCGGCACGCTGGAACTTCTCGCCGCCGCGCCTGCCCATCTGCACCGCGCCGTCGTCACCTCCTCGGGCCGGAGCGAGGCGCTGCGCAAGATCGCCATCGCGGGCCTGACCCCGTCTTTCCCGACCGTGATCACCGTCGATGACGTCACCCGCCCCAAGCCCGACCCCGAGCCCTATCTGCTTGCCGCAAGGATGCTGGGCGTCGACCCCGCCCGCTGCCTCGTCTTTGAAGACAGCGAGACCGGGGCCGAGGCGGCCCACCGCGCCGGCTGCGTCGTGGTCCAGGTGCCCGACATCATCCCCTCCACCCGGCGCTGGGCGCATCACGTCGCAGGCGACCTTCTGAGCGGCGCCCGCCTCGCCGGCCTGTTCTGATCCCGCGCCGGTCAAAGTCTCCCCCCGCACCCCCCTTCATCGGTCCCAAAATATCCCCGCCGGAGGCTGCGACGCCAGCCAGGATCGCTGCCGGGGAGCATCTTGCACCCGGCCGACTTCTGCCCTATATCACGCGGTGAGAGGTTGGCGCGGGCAGGTGCCTCGCCAACCCGGTCAGGTCCGGAAGGAAGCAGCCGTAACGAGCCCCACTTGGGTCGTTGTCAGCCTCTCACCCGTTTTGCACCAGTTCGAGGATCGATCTCATGGCAGATGTGACATCCCTCCGGGCGGAACGGATCTGAGCGCTAGTCGCGCCCTTCCCGGTCATGATTGCGGTGAACCAGCGGCGCTTTGCGCTGCCTTGCCCTGTCTGAAGCAAGGACCAAATACGTGACCTCTGATTTTCTGGCCGAACTCGGATGGAACGACAGCTTCCAGTCGCAGGTGGCCGCCGAAGAGGCCGATACAGCCCCGGCCCGGGTGACGGCCGTGCACCGCGCCCGGATCGAGGCTTTGACCACATCCGGCGCGCTGGACCTGATCCCTGCCACCAGTCTGTCGACCGCCACGGTCGCAGTGGGCGACTGGCTTCTGACGCGGGATGGCGTGGCGCTGCGGGTGCTGGACCGCCATTCGCTGGTCGCGCGCAAGGCGGCGGGCAGCGGTGTGGCGCGGCAGGTGATCGCCGCCAATCTCGACACGCTGCTGATCGTCTCCTCCTGCAACAATGATTTCAACGCGGCGCGGATGGAGCGGTTTCTGGTGCTGGCCGCCAGTGCCGGGGTCGATCCGGTCGTCGTGCTGACCAAGGCCGATACCGCTGTAGACCCCGAAAGCTTCGCCGCCGAGGCGCGCAAGCTCAAGCGTGGGCTGCAGGTCGTGCTGATGGATGCCAAGCGCGATGACGTGCGGGCGGCCTTGGCGGCGTGGTGCGGGCCGGGCAAGACCCTGGCGCTGCTCGGATCGTCCGGCGTGGGCAAGACCACGATCGCCAATGCCCTGACCGGCGGCAATGCCCCGGTGCAGGACATCCGCGACGATGACGCCAAGGGGCGCCACACGACGACGGGCCGCTATCTGGTGGCGATGGCGGGCGGCGGCTGGCTGATCGACACGCCGGGCATGCGCGAGGTGCAGCTGACCGATGCTTTCGACGGGATCGGCCTCTTCTTCGATGACCTGACCGAGCTCTCCCTGACCTGCAAATTCCGCAACTGCAAGCATGAGGGCGAACCGGGCTGCGCCATTCAGGCCGCGATTGCCGCGGGCGATCTGGACCCGGCGCGCCTGCAACGCTGGCAGAAGCTGCTGGCCGAGGATCAGACCAACAGCGACACGATGCAGATCTCGGCCGAGCGGGCGGCGGGGGTCCGCAAGGGTCCGGGCAAGTGGAAGCGGTAAGCTAAAGGCGCGCCTGCGGCGCAAGTCTTTCATCTCGCCTCTGGCCTGCGGCCAACCGGCTCGGGCCAGCCTCCGGCGGGAGTATTTGGCCAGAGAGCAAGGGCTTAGCGCAGCAGGGCTTTCAGGGCCGCGATCAGACGGTCGGTGCCGGCTTCGGTGGTCATGATGCCCGGCGAAAGGCGCAGGGTCTGACTGCGGGCGTCAGTCGTGATGCCTTGGGCGCGCAGAGCCTCCACGATCTTTGCCGCAGGGTGGCTGTCGGGCAGGCGCAGCATGATCGAGCCGCCGCGTTTCTCCTCCTCCCGTGGGGTGAGGAGGGGGAGTTTCATCTCATCCGCCGCAGCAATCAGGCGGGCGGTGATCTGGCGGTTATGGGCGAGGATTGCGGTCTGGTCCTGCTTCGCATGCCAGTCGAGGGCAGGCAACGAGGCGAGTGCCGCCATGGTGCCCGGCGTGCCGCTGTCGAAGCGGCGGATGTCGGTTGCATAGGCGAATTTGGTGATGTCCCAGTTGAAGGGATTGTCCTGGGAGAACCAGCCGCGCAATTCGGGTTGGCACTGCGGGATCAGGCGGGGTGAGAGGTAGAGGATTCCCGCCCCCGGCGTGCCGCACATCCATTTGAGCGAGGTCGAGACCGCGAAGTCCACCTCGGGCGCCATCACGTCGAAGGGCAGCAGGCCCGCGCCTTGGGTGATGTCCACGCCGACCAAGCTGCCCATCCGGCGGCCATGCGCCACCATCTGGTTCAGATTGATCCGGTGCGAGGTGGTGGAAGAGACCCAGGTCAGCAGGGCGAGGCCCACATCCGGGGTCCAGTCGGCGATGAAATCCGCATCCTCGACATGGGCGGCGCCCTGGCGCAGGGGCACCGTCTTCAGCGTGAAGCCGAAGCGCGCCGCCATGCCTTGCAGCAGGAAGTGGTTGGAGGGGAAGCAATCGGCGCCGACCAGCACCTTGCGGCCCTTCAGATGTTCGGGCGGCAGGGCGGTCAGCAGAGCGTGAAAGGCCTGGGTCACGCTTTCAAAGGTGGTCAGGGTGCCTTCCGGCGCCTTGATGATCGCGCGCCAGCGGTCGATGAAATTCTGCCGCTTGCCCAGGGCATAGGCCCATTGCCCGTCATCCGCAGCGCCCCAGCTGGCCGCGAATTCCGCCATGGCCGCCGCCAGGTCGCCTTCCTTGCCGGGGTATTGGCCGATCGAATGGTAGAGAAAATAGCTTTCGGCCGACATGATCACCCCCGGAGTTTCCTGATCGGTAGCGCCCGCCGTGCGCATCCTCAAGCCCTTAATCCCCTTGCGTCGGTCGCTTTCGGGCGTTCTTCTCGCGGCAAAGGAGTCCCCGGATGCTGTACCACCGTCTCTACCCGATCGAATTCAACCATTGCGACCCGGCGGGCATCGTCTTTTACCCGCGCTATTTCGAGATGACCAACCACATCTGCGAAAACTTCTTCCGCGAGGTGGTGGGGCGCCCCTATGCCGCGATGATGGCCGAAAAGGCCGGCGTGCCCACGGTACGGATCGAGACCGACTTCCGCGCGCCCTCCCGCCTCGGTGATGTGCTGGAGGTGACGTTGGAGGTGCTGCGGCTTGGGTCCTCCTCGCTGACGGTGGAGATCGTGGCGGCTTGCGAGGGCCAGCACCGGCTGACCGCCACCGCCACCTTGGTCTGGGCGCAGGAGGTGGCGGGCGTCTTCGGCGCGCAGCCCTGGCCCGAGGAGATGCGGGCGAAGCTGCAGGCTTTCATGGTGGCGCCGTGAAGATCCGCGCGATCAAGGCCACGCCGGTCAATATCCCCTTCCGGGCGCCCTATAGGTTTTCCTATGGCTCGACCGCGCAGGTCACCAAGACGGTGATCGAGCTTGAAACCTCGGATGGCGTCGTGGGCCTTGGCGAATGCGCCGATGGCAACCGCGCGGCCGAGGTGATGGCGGCGGGGGAAAGGCTGGTGGGGCTGGATATCCGCGCGATCTCCACCGCCGAGGGGCTGGTGGTTCCGGGCATGGCCTATACGCCCTGGGGCAATGTCGCGGCGGCGCGGCGGGTCTTTGGCGGCATCGAGATGGCGATGTGGGATGCGCGCGGCAAGACCGAGGGCGTGCCGGTGAGCCTTCTGCTTGGCGGGGCGGTGCGGGATGACATCGCCCTGACCGAATATTTCAGCTACCGCCTGCCGGGGATCGATGCGGGCGAGGCCACCCCGGTCGAGATCGCCCGCTACTGTGCCGCGATGATCGAGGCGCATGGGGCGGAGATTTTCGAAGGCAAGGTCGCCACCGTCGGCATGGCGGAAGAGGTCGTGATGCTGCGCGAGATCCGGGCGGCGATAGGCGGGCGCGAGATCCGGATTGATGCCAATGGTGGTTATACTTTGCCCACGGCCCGCCTCGCCCTGCGCGCCTTTTCGCCCTTCGAGATCAGCTGGTTCGAGGAGCCTTGTGAAAGCTATGAAGAGATGGCGGCGCTGCGGTTGCAGACCGATATCAGCTTTTCCAGCCACCGGATCGACCTGCGCAAGGCGGTGGCTCTGGGCAGCCCGGATGCGATTGTCACCAACCTCAACGAACTGGGCGGGATCGCCGCCACGGTCGCCTTCATCAAGGCGGCCGAGGCGTTTGGCGTCGGTTTCCGCTTTCATTCGGGCGAGACGGGGGTGGCCTCGGCCGCCTATCTTCAGGTCTCCGCCGCGGTGGAGGCGGTGCGGGGTGCGAGCCAGACCCTGCTGCGCTGGTACGCCGATGACGTGATCGAGGGCGGGCCTTTGGTGCCGAAACAGGGTATGGTGCGGGTGCCGGAGGGGCCGGGTCTGGGGGTGACTTTGGATGCCAAGGCGCTGGCGCGCTGCCATCAAAGGTTTCTGGACGAGGGGGCCTTCCCCTCGGGCGTCAAGGGCCTCGGCTATGGCGGGCGGTTCCGCAAACTGTGAGGGAGGGGACGATGGAGCAAGTGACGGGCGGATGCCTTTGTGGCGGGGTGCGCTTCGTGGCGGAGGGGCAGCCCTACCGCGTCGGCATCTGCCATTGTCTGGACTGCCGCAAGAACCACGGCGCCCTGTTCCACGCCTCGGCGATCTTTCCCGAGACGGCAGTGACGGTGACCGGCGAGGTGCGGGAGTATCACGGCCGCTACTTCTGCCCCACCTGCGGCTCGCCGGTCTATGGCCAGTTCGGCGACGAGATCGGGGTGAACTTGGGCGCGCTGGATGAGGTGGACCGGTTCAAACCGACTTATGAACTGTGGACTGTGAGGCGCGAGCGGTGGTTGCCGGTGTTTGAGGGCGTGAAAGGATATGAGCGGGATCGGTTGGGGGAGGGGAGGGAGGAGTAGGGGGTAAAATGAGTTAAGCAGATGAACGACCCGCCCGAGTTTTACGTTGATTTCAATGAAATGGTAGGGCCGGACTTGGTCCTCCTGTCCCAAACCAACGAGCGCGCAAATTCAAACGGAGATATTGTGACGTTCAGGGAGGGAATGTGCGTGCGCATATTCATGGACGATCCCACAGCGAAGGGAGATCCGGAGTTTCTGGTCGCGGAGGGGAAGGTAGAGCTCAATCTTCTTAGGGACTGGAGCAAGCATGTACGGTGGCTTTGTCGGATTTCTGGAGATGGCATAAGGCGGGCATCCAGAATATCGCATGCTGCATTCACGAAGGACGCTGGGTGAGGTGGACCGGTTCAGGCAGTTCTATGCGCTGTGGAATGTGGGGCGGGAAGGGTGGCTGCCCGAGTTTGCGGGAATGAAGAGGTATGAGAGGAACAGGTTGGGGGAGGGGCGGGAGGAGTAGGCTAATGCGGTATCTTCGTCGCGGGCCCTCCGAACAGGAAACGGCACGCGTTCTTGCCGTCATTCTGCTATTTTAGAGTTTGGAATCAGTTTTTCCGCGGTCTGAGACCTAAACGAACAAAGAGCATTGCCGCGCTGCGCGGCGGAATCGTGAAAACTGTCCCTGTCTCAGGAGGATTTCAATGTTCCGGCATCTGTATGTTCCTGCTTTAATCCTTCTCTCGATGACCAAGGCCGATGCGACCGAAAATACCTGCCCTGACCTGACGCTGGTTCTGGCAATCGACAGCTCCAGCAGTATCAGCGCTTCTGAATTTGCTTTGGAAATGGACGGTTACGGCGAGGCGTTTCGCAATCCGGCGATCCTGCGAGCACTGTCCGATGCCGGAAGTGTGGACGTTGCCGTCGTGTTTTGGGCAGGGGCGTTGCGATCCACATATATCATGCCGTGGACGAGGATTGACTCTGACGCCGATGCACTGGGCGTCGCGACGTGGTTTTTGACGACAACTCGCGCAATTCACGGAGACACGGAAATCGGAAATGGTCTGGGGAGTGCCCTCGACCTGATGGACGCACATGAAAGCTGCGGCCGGCGGCGGGTCGTGGATGTTTCTGGCGATGGCCGTGGCGCATTTGGCTCCAGCCGTGGGCCGACAAGATTGACACTGAAAGCCGCAACGGGGCGGGCAGACAGCATGGGCGTTACCGTCAACGGCTTGGCCATTGCGAACGAAGAACCCGATCTCGGTCAATATTACCGTGAGGAAGTGATTACCGGGACGGGAAGTTTCGCGATGGAGGTCCGTGGCTTCAACGATTTTGCCGCAGCCATATTGGAGAAATTGAAGCGCGAGATACGGCCGCGGATCATGGCGTCGATCACTGCTGGGTAACGATTTCGGAAGGGACTTCGTCTGATCTTGTCAGGGACCAGAGATTGCGTTTCGTGGCGCAGGCGCAATCCGCTTTTAAGGGGGGGTGCGATCAATTGCAGAAGCCGACCCAAGCCCCGAACCCCATGAGAATCCCGATCCCATGAAACTACGGTCGCACCGTAAGCGGCGCCTGGCGCCCACCTTCCAGCCTTTGTCCTGATTGGCTCATTGGAGCACAGTGAAGATAAGGACGGAGTTTCTCCATGGAGGCTACATTGGAGGTTCTCCCGGTTGGTGGCCGAGGCCGCCGGAACCGGAAGTGGCCGGATGAGGTGAAGGCGCGGGTGGTCGCGGAGACGCTGCTGCCGGGCGCGACGGTCAACGAAGTGGCGCGTCGGCATGGCTTGCCCGCGAACCATGTGTCGTCG
>NZ_JBFUFS010000017.1:0-89783 GCF_056403335.1 Rhodobacter sp. P2_H5
CTGGGGGGGCAGGCAGCCCCCCCAGCCGGGTCCGCAGAGCGCCGTCCCTGACAGAGTGATCCGAACCACATGACCGAAACCCCGCGCGACATCGAAGCCCTGATCGACCTGATGGCACGCCTGCCCGGCCTCGGGCCGCGTTCGGCCCGGCGCGCGGTGCTGGCCATGCTCAAGCGGCGCGAGGGGTTGATGGCGCCCCTGGCCCAGGCCCTCGCCGGCGTGGCGCTTTCGGCGCGCGATTGCCGGGTCTGCGGCAATATCGGCACCTCGGACCTCTGTGCCATCTGCGCCGACCCGGCGCGGGCAACGGACGAGCTTTGCGTCGTCGAGGATGTGGCCGACCTCTGGGCGATGGAGCGCAGCCGCGCCTTCAAGGGGCGCTATCATGTGCTGGGCGGCACGCTGTCGGCGCTCGATTCCATCGGGCCGGACCAGCTTCGCATCCCCGATCTGATCGAGCGGGTGGCGGCTGAGGCGCTGCGCGAGGTGATCCTGGCGCTCAATGCCACGGTCGATGGCCAGACCACGGCGCATTACATCTCGGACGCGCTGCAGACGACGGGGGTGAAGATCACCTCGCTGGCGCAGGGCGTACCGATCGGCGGCGAGCTCGACTACCTGGACGACGGCACCATCGGTGCTGCCCTGCGTGCCCGGCGCGGAATCTGAGGCGGGATCTGATCCGGAGTTTTGCCCGGCTCAGTCGATCAGGATATGCCCGGCCAGACCTGTGGTGCTGTGCAGATTGACCAGCGCAATCTCGTCGGCGCCGAAGTCCAGCACGACATGGGTGTTGACGATGCGGGAAAACTCCTCGACCACCTCGGCTGCGGTCTTGACCACCCCACCCCACAGCGAGGCCGCAAGGCGCAGCACATCCAGCGCATTGTCGAAATCGTTGACGGTATCCCTGCCCGACCCCGCGCCGAAGACGAAGGTATCCGCCCCGCCATCGCCGGTCAGAAAGTCGGCGCCCGCGCCGCCGG
Source organism: Rhodobacter sp. P2_H5 (assembly GCF_056403335.1). Lineage (NCBI taxonomy): Bacteria > Pseudomonadati > Pseudomonadota > Alphaproteobacteria > Rhodobacterales > Rhodobacter > Rhodobacter sp. P2_H5. Next base: position 987 of record NZ_JBFUFS010000017.1, read on the forward strand.
TCAGCGTGTCATCCCCATTGCGGCCAAACAGCCGGTTGACCCCGGCATTGCCGATGATCGCGTCCGCCCCTACGCCGCCGACCGCATTTTCGATGCTGCAGCCCAGCGCGATCGACACATTGCCCTTATACCCTCCCACATCCGAGAAATGCCCAGCGTTGAGGTCGATCTTTTGCGCCTGCGTGAAGCCCGACAGGTTCAGCGTATCCTTGCCCGCGCCATCCCAGATGCACAGCAACGGCGCCTTGTTGGCGCTGAAATCATAGGCCCCGCCCAGCTTGCTGCGAAAGCCATAGGTGTCATTGCCGGCATGGGTGGCGGTATTGACGCCATAAAGCTGCTGCAGCGCGTAGATGTCATACATCATCAGCGTGTCGGCATAGTGCTGTGGCGCCGCCGATTCGGTATCCACCGCGTCGAAATAGCTCATCACCGTGTATTGTTCGCTGTCCTCGGCGAACTGGGCGCTGTTGTCATAGGTGATCGTCACCCCGGGCGCGGCATTGTAATCCCCGGGATGGGCCAGGCCCATCGCATGGCCCAACTCGTGCAGAAAGACGAACTGGCTGTAGCTGCCCATCGCAATCTTGTTGCCATTGACCCAATGCGTGTTGATCCACAGATCCCCCGCGCTCGAACCGGCAAGGGTGGAGCCGGGATACATCGCATAGGCCCCCGATCCGTCCGTGGTCGACGTATAGCCCCCGACCAGGATCGTCGCCTTGTTGGTGAAACCGCCCGGATTGACCTGCTGGAAGGTGATATTGGCCACATCGGAGAAATTCGCCAGCGCATATTCGGTCGCGTGCTGTTGGGCGGCGGTCATCCGGAAAAACGGCGACGCATCGCCGCTCGCATCCGTGGCGGGACCGCTGGAGCGAAAGCCCCAGGTCACGGTGGTGGCGGTCTGCGGCGTCGCAGCCCAGGACAGGCCCGGGCGGTACAGTTCGGCCGCCCCCAGCTCGACCCCGAAGGACACGCGGTTGCCCTCGGTCATGGCAAGGCCATAGCTGCCCTCGACCGCACCGGCGATGGATTTGACCTCGACAAAATAGGTGCCGCCGGTGACGGCGGTGAAGGTCATGCTGCTGCTTTTGCCGGGGCCGCCATTGTCGTCAAAGGCGATGGCAGAGCCGGTGGAATTGTGCAGGTAAAGCGCGGTGTTGGTGACCCCGCTTTTGACCGCGCCGAGGCCGACCGCCCCGAAAGTATAAGTGTGGCCCGCAAGAAGCGTCACCCCCACCCAATCCGACCGGCCCGCGCTGGTCCTGCCAAGAAATTCGTCGCCCACCTGCATCAGATAAGAGGTCGCCACGGATTCGGGCGCATCGGTGGTTTCAATGATCCTTGCCATCGGCTCCGTTCCAAGCTGAAATTGAGGCTCCTGCCCCACAATGCCGGCAGAGAACCACAGCCCGCCGAGGCCGGTCAACCTCCGCGCGAGGAATTTCCCTGCATTCAGGCACAATTAAAGGTTGAATTTTATGAAAAAGCCCGCGCATCGCTGCACGGGCCTGGCGGTACCGAACGTCGGTGTGAAACGCCGGTTCGGGAAGAGGGACGCGCGCTTACTCGTCGTCATCCTCGTCATCATCGCCCTGCGGCAGGTTGAAGAAGCTTTCGGCATCCGAGAAGTCGGCGGGCTTGGTCTCGCGCGGGCGCTCTTCCTGACGGGTGAAGGCATCGAGGCCCGAGGGCATCTTCGGCTCTTCCGACATGCCCAGCGATTGTTCGGTCGAAACCAGCTTGCGACGCTCGTCATCCGACATCACCACGCCTTCGGCAGCCTTGCGGCGGGCGGCGACCTGGACGGCGGCGTCAAGTTCGGACTGTTTGCACAGGCCAAGCGCCACCGGGTCGATCGGCGTGATCTGGCCGATGTTCCAGTGGGTGCGCTCGCGGATCGCCTGGATGGTGGGCTTGGTGGTGCCGACCAGCTTGCCGATGGCACCATCCGACAGTTCCGGGTGGAACTTGACAAGCCAGAGGATCGCAGCCGGGCGGTCCTGACGCTTGGACAGCGGCGTATAGCGCGGCCCGCGGCGTTTTTCCTCGCCGACGGCGGATTGGTTGAACTTCAGCTTCAGCTTGTAGAGCGGGTCTTTCTGACCGCGCTCAATCTCGATCGCGTCCAACTGGTTGTTGGACACGGGGTCGAAGCCTTTCACGCCGGTCGCCACGTCGCCATCGGCGATGCCTTGCACTTCAAGCTCGTGCATGCCGCAGAAATCAGCGATCTGGCGGAAGCTGAGCGTGGTGTTGTCCACCAGCCAGACGGCGGTGGCCTTGGACATCAGCGGCTTTGTCATCGGATCACTCCTTTACAAATCTTTCCCAAGCCGGGAAAACGGCTGCGGCCGGAACCGCGATCTTCTCGTTTTCAGGGGGAAGTCCCGCCCGCTATAGTGAAATTCTTTTTGCGAGGAAAGTGCCAAATGCGCCTTGTTGCCCTGGCCCTGCCCCTGCTTTTGCTGGCCGGGGCGTCAAAAGCTGATAGCGAGCGCGCCGGAGCCTTCGATTACTACGTCCTGGCCTTGTCGTGGTCGCCGAACTGGTGCGCCCAGGTGGGTGATTCCCGAAGCAATCCACAGTGCGATGCGGGGCTTGGGTTGACCTTCACCCTGCACGGACTTTGGCCGCAGTATGAGGCCGGCGGCTATCCCTCCGCCTGCCGGACCGGGGCTGCCGACCCGACCCGGGCCCAGACCGCCGCCATGGCCGACCTGATGGGCGGCGCGGGGCTGGCCTGGCACGAATGGAAGGCGCATGGCCGCTGTTCCGGGCTGGAGGCGCCGGCCTATTTCACTGCCATGCGCAAGGCCCGGGCCTCGGTCACGGTGCCGCCGCTCTTCGCCAAGGTCGCCCGCACTTTGAGGGTGGCCCCCGGGGTCATCGAGACTGCTTTTCTGGAAAGCAATCCCGGGCTCGCGCCAGAGGATATCGCGGTGACCTGCCAGGGTGCGATGATCCAGGAGGTGCGGATCTGCCTGACCAAGGACCTCGCCCCCCGCCCCTGCGGCCCCGACCTGCGCGCCTGCACGCTTCCCGCAGCCGAGATGGATGCCGTGCGCTGATTTGGGGCGCTATATTTTCCCAGTTAATCAAATCTGGCATTTATGCCATAACCTAGGTTAGCTGCGCTTTAACGCAGCACGGCAATGGCGGTCAGAAAGGCCGCCTTACAGCAAGGGACAGGCTATGATCAAAGAGTTCAGAGATTTCATTGCCAAGGGCAATGTGATGGACCTCGCCGTGGGGATCATCATTGGTGCGGCTTTCACCGCCATCGTCAAATCCCTCGTCGATGACCTGATCAATCCGATCATCGGTTTGATTTTGGGCGGCATCGACTTTTCCAATATGTATGTCGTGCTCAAGGGCACGGTGCCGGCCAGTGCCGGCTTGCAAGTCGCGCGCGATGCCGGGGCTGCGGTCTTTGCCTATGGCGCCTTCATCACCGCTGTCATCAACTTTCTCATCATTGCCTTTGTCGTCTTCCTTCTGGTCAAGGCGGTGAACCGGATGAAGGACGCCGCCATCAAGAAAGCCCCGCCGCCGCCCGCCGAACCGGCCGGTCCGAACGAGCTGGACGTGCTGAAGGAAATCCTGGTCACGCTGAAGAAATAAGGCAAAAGAAAGGCCCCGGCGCGCTGCCGGGGCCTTCTGCTCTTGGCCTTGGTGCGCCTAGATCTTCAAAGCCTCTGCCGCAGTGATCGTCGGCAGGCCAAGCGCCACACCCACCGCCGCATAGGTCAACTTGCCCGCATGGACGTTGAGCCCCGCCAGCAGGTGGCGATCTTCGGCGCAGGCCTTTTTCCAGCCCTTGTCGGCCAGGGCGAGCATGAACGGCATGGTGGCATTGCCAAGCGCGAGGGTCGAAGTCCGCGCCACCGCCCCCGGCATGTTGGCCACGCAGTAGTGCATGATGCCGTCCACCGCGTAGATCGGGTCCTGGTGGGTGGTGGCATGGCTGGTCTCGAAACAGCCGCCCTGGTCGATCGCCACATCAACCAGCGCCGCCCCGGGCTTGAGCTCCGACAGCTGCGCTTTCGAGATGAGCTTGGGCGCCGCCGCCCCCGGGATCAGCACCGCGCCGATGATCAGGTCGGCCTGACGGGCCAGCTCGATCGTGGTGGCCGCATCGGCATAGCCGTTCTTGAACTGACCGCCGAAGACATCATCGAGATAGCGGAGCCGGTTGACCGAACGGTCCAGCACCGTGACATCCGCCCCCATCCCCGCCGCGACCTTGGCCGCATGGGTGCCGACGACACCGCCGCCGATCACTAGAACCTTGCCCGGCAGAACTCCCGGCACGCCGCCCAGCAATACGCCGCGCCCGCCATTGGCCTTCTGCAAGGTCCAGGCCCCGACCTGCGGCGCGAGCCGGCCCGCCACCTCCGACATCGGCGCCAACAGCGGCAGCCCGCCGCGGTCGTCCGTCACCGTCTCATAGGCAATCGCCGTGACGCCCGAGGCGAGAAGGTCGGCCGTTTGCTCCGGATCGGGGGCAAGATGCAGGTAAGTGAACAGAACCTGCCCGGCGCGCAGGCGCTTGCGTTCAATGGGCTGCGGCTCCTTGACCTTGACGATCATCTCGGCCGCGGCAAACACCTCCTCCGCCGTGGCGAGGATCTGCGCCCCTGCGGCGACATAGTCAGCATCGGCAAAGCCGGCGCCAATCCCGGCATTGGTCTCGACCATGACCTGATGGCCACGGTTCACCGCCTCCCTCGCGGCGTTGGGCGTCATGCCGACGCGGAATTCCTGTGGTTTGATTTCTTTCGGACAACCGATTTTCATAGCTTTCCCTCCCATGGGCCATGGGACAGCTTCGCGCCATTCGCGCGCCGATGGGTCCAGATTTCGATGGCAGCAAGGCAGCGAAACGGTAGATTGTCGCGCAAAGTGGTCAAAAACCGAGAGGATTTCCCATGGCAGAGGAACTTGACGCAATCGACCGGCGCATTCTGGGGGTCCTGCAAAAGGACAGCCGGATCACCAACGCCGAATTGTCCGAACGGGTGAACCTCTCCGCCTCGGCTTGCCACAGGCGGGTGCAGCGGCTGGAGGAGGACGGCTTCATCGCGGCCTACGTGGCCCTGCTCGACGCCCGCAAGATGGGGCGGCCGACCACGGTCTTTGTCGAAATCACCCTGCAATCCCAGGCCGAAGAACTGCTCGACGCCTTCGAGCGCGAGGTGGCGCGCATCCCCGACATCCTGGAATGTCACCTGATGGCGGGCACGGCGGATTACCTGATCAAGATCATGGCCGAGGATACCGAAGACTTCGCCCGAATCCACCGCCGCTTTCTCAGCCGCCTGCCCGGGGTGCGCCAGATGCAAAGCTCCTTCGCGCTACGGACTGTGGTGCAAACCACCGCGCTTGCCGTCTGAATGAAAGCGAGATTTGTGATGTTTCGAACCGTGCGCACCACATTGTTTCTGCTCTTTGCTACAGCCGTCGCATACGGAGACACCTTCGCCGTCCCTGCCGAGGCGAATACTGCAGAGCCGATCTTATCCTGCACGGCCCCCAAAAGTCTGGTGCCCGTGATCTCTGGACTTCTTCCGCTGGATGCCTATGTCGCCCGCGCAACACGTTCTCCCGAAGGCGACTATGTACGGGCTTTTTATCAGCTGAACGGGCGCGTTGACGTCCAAGGCGATCAGATGGTCACTTTGGACCTCGACGCTGCGGCGATCTGTGAAAAGATCGCGGGTGGGGATGCCAGTCCCGAGCTGAAAACCGCGTTCGAAACGGCAATCTCACAAGAAGAATATTGGTGGCCCGCAAAGTGGACGCCACGGGCGATCGGCGGCACCGACGAGCTTTCAGATATGCAAACCGAAAGCGTCGTATATGTGTCCGCGAAATTCGTCTCCTTCGTCACGGAAGACGCGTGGAGGAAAGCGCAGCCTGATCTCAGCCAAGGAACCTTCCCGCTTGACGCACACCATGTTGAACTGCCGATCATCAGCGCGGACGGACTCGACACAAGCCACGCAAAGATCGTCGCGCAAGGTACCCCCGATGCCCTTGGCTATTGCCTCTATGCCTTTGCCTGGTACGACACCCCCTTTTGGATCGGGGAGACTGATCCTAAGGCCACGTTCAAGGCCCATGATCCATCCAGTGCCATCGAGGACGGGGTCTGGTCCGGGTGCCGCACCGGCGCAGAAAGCGAAATGATGGAGCCCAAACCCGGCGAGGTTTACGAGGCAAGGGCAGATTGCGTGACGGGGCGGATGACATTGCCGGACTTGGGCACCATCGACGTGGATAGTGATGTCGTCTTGGATGGCGTTGGGACCGGCGCTGGCGCGGGCGTCGCCGAACGGTTCATTGCGCTCTGTCCAAAGACGGCAAAGCGCATGTTCGCAGCGGCGTGTGCCGCAGGAGCCGCTGCAGCCTGCGAGAGAGGTAATTGAGTTGCCCCTACTTTCGCTGGCCTCGCCCCACTGATGAAGTCCAGCTTTGCCTTGCGCACCGTGGTGCAAACCACCGCGCTGGCCGTCTGACCCCGCGATTTTTCGCCGAAAAATCGACCCCGAATTTTCGACGAAAATTCGTTTCTGGCAGAGTTTTCGCAGAAAACTCGTCGCCAGACCTCATCCTGGAATTTCGTCCGTCCAGACCTCGAATTTCTGCAACACATGCGCCCCGAACGAGTGGATCAGCGGCACATCCGCCGCATCCCGCCCATAGGCCACGACGATCCGCCCGATCCGCGGCTTGTTGTTGCGCGGATCGAAGGTGTACCACTTGCCGTCAAGATAGCATTCCATCCAGGCCGCGAAATCCATCGGACCGGTGACCGGCACGCCGATATCGCCGAGATAGCCGTTCACATAACGGGTCGGGATGTTCATGCAGCGGCAGAGCGTGATCGCGAGATGCGCGAAGTCTCGGCAGACTCCGGTGCCCTCCTGCCAACCCTCATAGGCGGTGCGGGTGACGCGGGCGTTCATGTAGTTGAACTTGATGTGGTTGTGGACATAGTCGCAGATCGCCTGCACCCGGGCCCAGCCCGGTGTGGTCTGGCCGAACATGTCCCAGGCGAACTGGCTCAGCTTGTCGGTCTCGCAGTACCGGCTGCCCAGAAGATAGACCACCGCCTCGTCCGGCACTTCGGCGATCGGGGTTTCCTTCAGCCAGGGCATGACCGGGTCGGCGAGCGGGCTCGACTCGATCGTGCAATCGGCCCGCAGGGAAAACTGCCCGGCGGGCGCCACGAAGCGGCGGCAGGTGTTGCCGAACATGTCGCGGTAGGTCGTCGTCGGCACCGGGGGCGTGGTCACGATGGCGGCCTGCATCCGCAGATCATCCCGCCGCTCGTCGCGCACCGACATCATCGAGATCATCGGCGTGTCCTGCGGGCAAGAGACGGTGATATCGTAACCATAGCGAATGAGCATAGAACGCCTTTCAAAAGGGCCGCACCAAGGAGGCTTGGGCAAGCTGACCCCATGCTTAGGCGCATTTCGCGGCAAAGGCCGCTCAAATATGTAAGTGCGTCGGGGAAATGCACCCTTTGCCCGGAAAAGAGGCACAGGCGCGCGCGCGAGGGGGCGCGGCGCTACCCCCGCAACCTGTGGCCCGCCGCGGGCAGGATCGGCACTTGTGGCAAGACCATGGCACGCCCCCGGTGCGAAACCCTGCGGACAGGCCGTTCGAAGACCGCCGTTTTCCCGCATCCTGCCCCGCGGTTCGGCGGAATCGGAGCCCTGCGAATCGCTCCCGGCCCGGCCAGAGCGGCTTTTTCTCGCCACATTTGTTTCCTTCGGGCGCGGGATCGCCGGTTTATGCATAAACTTTAGGTCGATCCCTTGGCAAAACACACTGTGAAACCTGACTTCGGCATCCCAATGCAGATTTGTGATCCAAGAGGCAAACATAGATCAGTTTCTGCACCCGCATAATACGCCAGCCTTAATGTCGATGAACTCAAAGTGAACTTCCGGCTGCCAAGCCCCCTGAGCATATTACCGCAATCGCGTTGAATTAAGCGCGTCAACACCCCGAAAGGCGGTGATCGGGACAGGTCTGCGCCGCTTCGGAAGAACGCTCTGCATTTCGCAAAGTTGACGGCAAATAATCCTGCAAAATCATAAGGGAACGATAAAATATGGCGCGACTGTCTGTATTTGGAATTGGCTATGTTGGTGTGGTTTCGGCGGCCTGTCTGGCCCGCGATGGCCACCGGGTTGTGGCCGTGGATATCGTCCCCGAACGGGTCGCGATGATCAATGCGGGCCAATCGCCCATTGTAGAAAACGGGCTTGAGGATCTGATCCATGCTGCAGTTGCATCAGGCGCCCTCACTGCAACCCTGGATGCTGAACAGGCGGTGCAGGACACGGATGCAAGCTACGTTTGCGTCGGCACCCCCAGCAACAAGGACGGCTCGGTCGGGCTGGCCTATGTCTCGGAGGTCTGCGGCATCATCGGGCGGGCGATTGCCACCAAGACGGGCTTCCATTCGGTGATCATCCGCTCGACCATCGTGCCCGGCACGATGGAACAGGTCTGCGTCCCCCTGCTGGAGGCCGCATCGGGCAAGAAGGCCGGAGTGGATTTCGGCGTCGGCTATTACCCGGAATTCCTGCGCGAAAGCACGGCGATCGCAGACTATTACGACCCCGGCCTGATCGTCTTTGGCGCGCTGGATCAGCCGACCTTTGCCCTGCTGAACCTGCTCAACCGCGACATGCCCTGCGTGGCGCATGAGGTGGATCTGCGCACGGCCGAGATGGTCAAATACACCTCCAACTCCTGGCGGGCGGTCAAGGTCACCTTTGCCAATGAAATCGGCAATATCGCCAAGGCCTGCGGTCTGGATGGCCAGCTGGTGATGAAGCTTCTGTGCAGCGACGAGAAGGTCAATATCTCGTCCCATTTCATGCGGCCCGGCTTCGCCTTCGGCGGCTCCTGCCTGCCCAAGGATGTCCGTGCCCTGCGCCAGCTGGCAAGGGCCAAGGATGTGGCCGCCCCCTTGATGGGCGCTGTCCTGCAAGCCAACGAGGATCAGATCGAGCGGGCCTCGCAGATGATCTCGGACACCGGGGCGCAAAGCGTCGGTCTGGTCGGGATCAGCTTCAAGCCGGGCACCGATGACCTGCGCGAAAGCCCCCTGGCCGAGCTTGCCGCAAGGCTGATCGCCAAGGGTCTGGATGTGCAGGTCTATGACCCCAATGTCAGCATCGCCCATGCGCTGGACGAAGGAGCCGCTGGCCGGGGCAACGATGTGGTGCCCGATCTGCGCGACCGCATGGTGCCGACGATCGAGGCCCTGATCGACGGCGCGGATGTGCTTCTGGTCGGCAACAGCTATGCCGAGGCGAAGGACCCTCTGTCCCGCGAGATGGACAACCGCCCGATGGTCGATCTGGCGCGTCTGCAGGCGGGTGTCGTTTCGCACGGCACCTATCAGGGCATCTGCTGGTAAGATGCAGATCCTGGGTCACACGCTTTACCTGACGGTCATGGTGTTGATGGCATTCGCCATCCCACCTGCGGCCCTGTCGCATGTGCAGGGCGCGGTCTTCGTGCTGGGGGCCATCGGCGTCTGGCGCTATGCCTGGGCGGGGATCAACTTTGCCCGGGCCATCTGGTACCAGCGCGTGGCCTTCCCGCGGATGAAATCCCGGGTGCTGGCGCTTCATGCGGCGCGCACAACGGCGCCGCATGCCTTCTTCCTGGTCACCAGCTTCAAGATCGAGCCGGAGGTGACGACCAGGGTCTACCAGTCGATCTTTCTGGCCGCGGCCCGGGCAACCGGCGGCGGGGCCAGCGTGATCGCCTCGGTGGTCGAGGGCGGTGACGCCCGCCTGATCCGGGCGATCTTTGCCCAGATGCGGGTCGACATGACCGGGGTCAGCCTGCAGATCGACCAGATCGCCGGCACCGGCAAGCGCGATGCGCTGGCCAAGGGTCTGCGGCTGATCGCGGCGCAGGCGCCGTCCTGGCGCGACATGGTGATCTTTGTCGACGGCGACAGCTGCGTGCCCGAAGACATCGTGGCGCAATCAGCCCCCTGGTTCAGCGACACCTCGGTGGGCGCCCTGACCACCGACGAACAGGCCGAGATCCCGGACGCGCCGACATTCCGCGACTGGTTCGACCTGCGCTTCACCCAGCGCCATGTCCTGATGTCCTCGATGGCTTTGGCCGGCCGGGTGCTGACGCTGACCGGGCGGATGTCGGTGTTTCGCGCCGATCTGGCCACCGACCCGGGCTTCATCGCCCAGGTCCACAGCGACCACTTGCAGCATTGGCGGCTGGGCCGGGTCAATTTCCTGACCGGCGACGACAAGTCCACCTGGTTCTGGCTGCTGAAGTCGGGCTACCGGATGCTTTACCTGCCCGATGTCCGCACCCTGTCGATGGAGCGCCAGCCGCTGCCGGGCTTTGTCGCCTCGGCCACCACGCTGATGGTGCGCTGGTATGGCAACATGATGCGGACCAATGGCCGGGCGCTGGCACTGGGGCCTGCGCGGATCGGGGCCTTCACCTGGTGGTCGATCTTCGATCAGCGCCTGACGATCTGGACCACGCTGGCCGGACCGATCGGTGTGTTCCTGACCGCGCTGGTTGTCGGCCCAAGCATCCTTCTGGCCTATCTCGCCTGGGTCATGCTGACGCGCTATGCCTTTTGTCTTGCCCTGTCGCTGGTGCGCGGCACGGCCTTTCCGATCCGTTACCCTTTCCTTCTGTACTTCGGCCAGATCATGGGGGCGGCGGTCAAAAGCTTTGTCCTGTTCCGGCTCGACCGACAACGCTGGACCCGCCAGGCCAGCGGGGCGCGCCGCAAGGCCACCACCTCGGACCGCATCTCCACCTTCATTCACATCCTGACCCTCGGCTGGCTGACGCTGGGCGTGACCGTCATCTCCGGCCTGCTTTGACCCCTTTGAAAGATAGATTTCATGGAAAATTCCTCTGCCTTGCTTGAAGCCTCCCCGATTGCCCCGCTCAGCGCGGGAAATGACCATGCCGTGATCGATCTGCCCTTCACCGCGCTGATCGACGGGCGGCAGTTTCGCGGCCATGGGCTGTCGCTGGTCAGCGCCCATGTCGTGGGACTGATGGGCGCCACCATGCCCGGCCTGCCCCGGCTGGTCCGGCTCGTCTTCGGCTTTGACGGCTTTGCCGTGACGCTGGTCGTGCTGGCCGACGTGCGCGAAGCCCCGGCCGGCGATGGCGAGCTGGAGCTGAACTTCACCGAGCCGTCCGGCCCGCACTTGCCGCAACTGCGCCATATCCTGAACGCCTATATCGCCCGGGACCTCGTGTCGCTGGGCGCGGTGATCGGGGTGGCCGGCACCACGCCGCCCAAGCCCGCCCGCGCGGCCGCCGTCGATGACCGACGCCGTCTGTTTCAAGGCAGCGGTCTGGCGGCGCTGACCCTGGCGCTGGTCGCCCTGGCCGGCGGGCTGATCTACCAGCGCAGCTATGTTCAGCTGCTGCCCGACCTCGGGCAGGTGACCCTGCAGGGCGAGACGCTGCGCGCCACCGCCAGCGGCCAGATCGCCTTTCTCGACACCGCGGCCCCGATGGGACAGGTGGCCCTGGCCATCACCACCGCCAGCGGCGATGTGCTGAGCCTGACCAAGCCCTGCGACTGCACCGCTTCGAGCCTCGGCCTGCGCGTCGGCTCGACCGTTCTGGCCGGTGAGCCGGTCCTGCAGCTGACCCAAGCGCAGGCTGCCGTGGTCGTCGCCGTTCCGGTGCCGCCGGCGCTGGCCTTCGACCTCGCCCGCGGCGACCGGGTCGAAGTGACCCTGCCCGATGGCACCATCACGACGGCCAGCGCGGTGCTGAACGGCACCCAGCCGGCGGTCCTCACCCCGGCTGCGGCGCTCGACCCGGCGCTGGTCGGCGAGCCGGTGCAGGTGCGGCTGGTGCGCGATGGCGGCTGGCTGACCCGCCCGTTCTCCACGTTGCGCCAATGGTTTTATGTCATGTCAGGGAAGCTTTGAAATGCACAAGATTTATCCTCTCGTTCTGTGTGGCGGCATGGGGTCGCGCCTGTGGCCCATGTCGCGGATCGAACAGCCCAAGCAGTTTCAGCCCGTCGGCGGCAAGGACAGTCTGACCTATTTCCAGACCACCGTGCAGCGCCATCGCGGGCCGCAGTTCCATGACCCGATCGTGGTGACCAATCACCGCCACGCCGAACTGGTCCGCCAGCAGCTGGACGAAATCCAGTGCGGCGGCCTGATCATCGGCGAGCCGGTGGCCCGCAACACCGGCCCGGCGGTTCTGGCCGCGGCGCTGAAGGTCCTGTGTTCCGACCTTGACGCGCTGTTGCTGGTTCTGCCCGCCGATCACATCATTCTGGGCGATCTCAATGCCACGATCCTGCAAATGGCCGGGGCTGCCGCCGGCGGCCACATCGTCACCTTCGGCGTGGCGCCGGGCTATGCCGAGACCGGCTACGGCTATATCATCGATGGCGGTCCCACGGGGTCGCAGGACGGGTTGCATCTTGTCGAACGCTTCGTCGAAAAGCCCGCCGCGCACATCGCGCAAAGCCTGATCGACAGCGGCCGCGCCTATTGGGCCTCGGGGATCAGCCTGTTCAGCGCCAAGACGATTTCGGCCGAATTCAAGCGGCTCGACCCGGAAACCCATGCCGCCGTCCTGTCTGCCGTGATGCATGCCCGCAAGGAGATGCAGGGCATCACGCTGGAGGAAGGCGCCTTCCGCAGAACGCGGGAAGAGCCGACCGAACGCGCCGTCTTCGAACATTCCTCTGCCGTCCGGCTGGCACCGATCAAGGTGAAGTGGGATGACATCGGGGCCTGGGCCTCGGTCTATGACGTGAACCTCAAATCCGAGGCTGGCAATGTCACCACGGGTGATGTGCTGGCGATCGACACCACGAATTCGCTGATCCGTTCGGATGGCCGGCTGGTCGTCGTGGTCGGGCTGGATGACGTGATCGTGGTCGATACCAAGGATGCGCTTCTGGTCACCGACCGCGCCCATGCCCAGAAGGTCAAACAGGTCGTCGAGGCGCTGAAGTCCAGCGGCCGGCCCGAGGTTGTCAGCCACGTCTATCAGGCGAAATCCTGGGGCGGGATCGAGGATCTGTTGTCCGCCGCCGGCTTCAAGCTGGAGATGCTGACGATCCGCCCCGGATCGACCGCGCAGATCAATGGCCACGGCCTCGGTGCCAGCTTTCTGTCGGTGGTGACCGGCGAGGGCAGTTTCATGGAGGATCACGCCTGGCCGGGCCGCGCCCTGCCCGCAGGTGGCCTGGCCACGGCGGACGGGTCGGGGCCGGACCTTCCCGGCGCACCGCAACCTGCCCCGGCGCAACCTGGTCCCGATCTGCCCGGCCCTGATCTGCCAGGCCCTGATTTGCCCGGTACCGATCTGCCCGGCCCGAACGCGCCCGGCGACACGCAACCCGGCGTGCCACAGCCCGACCGGGCCGAGTTCGGCGCCTCGCAGTTCAGGGCGGTCCAGATGGTCCTGGGGCAGTTGTCCTCGTCCTTGTCGGTGCCCCGCCCGCGCGCGGCCCGGATCCGGCAGTCCATCGGCCTTGGCGCGATGCTGTCGATCGACAAGAACACCCAGGTCAGCCTCACCAACACGCAGTCGACCAACCTGCAGGCGCTGCTGTTGTCGACCGGACAGCACCTTGGCGCGGCCAAGGCCTCGCGCCATGATTGAGCGTTTGCGACTTGCGGCGGTTCTGGCCGTGATGGCCACGGGAGGCGTCTCTGGCAGTGCCGGGGCGAGCCCCTTCCTTACGGGCAAACCCGGGCTTGATGCGGCTTTGGCGGGGATCGGCGGCTTGCCCACCCTCGCCGAGGCGCAGGCCGCGGCCGCTGGACTGAAGGACAGTCTTGGGCTGGTCAGCGCCCTGCCCGCCGCCCCGCAACGCGCCCCGATCCCGGCCTTCCCGGCCACCGGCACCGCCGTGGTCGAGATGGTCGACATGCGCCTGCTTCTGGCGCAGATCGCGGTTCAGACCGGGGCCCGCGACCATCTGGCGCTGGCCCGTGCGCAAGACCCGGGCGCGCAACAGGTCATCCTGCTGCGCGGCGGCCATGTCACCCTGCCCGGGCTGCTGGCCCTGATCGCCAAGACGCCGGCTGCGGCCTTCGTGTCCAGGACACCCGAGGGCGTGACCCTGACCCGCGCCATCGTCCTTTGGCCGGACGCGGGGCTGAAGCTCGGCGCCAAGGACACGCTGATCCTCAGCCGGGCCGACGGCGCCTTTCTGGCCAATTTTGGCCGGCTCGACATCCAGGGCGCCGCCTTGCGAGGCACCGAGGCTGCCAATACCGGCGAGCCCGCCTTTCGCCCCTTTCTGCTGACCGCCGGGCGCGGCAGCCTGACCGTGTCGGGTGCCCGCTTTGCCCATCTGGGCTTTGGTGACACCCAGCGCTTTGGCGGCGTCGCGGTCGACACTTCCGGCCTGCAGCCGCCGCTTCTGGCCTCGTCCGTAACGGCGAGCGCCTTCAGCGATGTCGCGACCCTGGCCCTGATCAACACCGCCGACGCCAGAGCGTCGGGCAACTGGCTGAGCGGTGGCGCGATCCTGATCGCCCATGCCGCCCGGACCGAGGTTGCGGGCAACCTGGTGTCGGGCGCTGCGGAACAGGCGATCCGGGTGTCGAACGGCTCCACCGATGCACGCATCACCGACAACATCCTTCTGGGCGCGCAGGGCGGCATCGCTGTCGATCAGGCGAGCCTGCGTATCACCCTGACAGGCAATGTCCTGAGCGGTCAGACCAGCACCGGCATCAGGCTCGACAAGGTCGATTGCGTCCGCGTCTCGGGCAATCTGATGGCGCTTGGGCAGGGCGCGGGCCTGTCGATCTCCAAGACCGGGCGCGTCGCTGTCGCGGGCAATGTGATCGTGGACAATGGCGGCTCCGGCATCCTTCTGCGCGATCAGCAGGCCAAGGCCAGCGTCCAGATCACCGGCAACACGATCGCCGGCAACCACGAGGGCCTGCGCGGCGCCACGGCCGGGGCCCTGACCCTCAGCGGCAATGACATGGAGGGCCAGCTGCCCCGCCTCTTCGCGGGCGACCTCGCCCCCCGCACCATCGCCTGGCTCGAGGACCGCCGCTCGCGTGGCGCGCCGCAAGCCCTTCTCACCGATCTGTCGCCGGTCTGCCCGGCAGAGGGGAGCATCTGATGGTTTTCTCCTCTGAAACCTTCCTGTTTCTGTTCCTGCCGCTGTTTCTCGCGGTCTATTACCTCACGCCGATGCGGTACCGCTCGGTCACCATTCTGGTCGGCTCCTATGCCTTCTACGGCTGGTGGCGGATCGACTATCTGGCGCTTTTGTTCGCCACCACGCTTTGGACCTATATCTTCGGCCGCAGCATCGGGGCCGCGAAAAGCCAGCGAGCGGCGCGGATCTATCTGATCATCGGGCTTTCGGGCTGCCTTGCCGTGCTTGGCGTGTTCAAATACCTGAATTTCTTCATCGAAAGCTTTGCGGCGCTCTGGGGCACCACCTCGGACGGCCTTGGCGTGCACTGGCGCCTGATCCTGCCGATCGGCGTGTCCTTCTATGTGTTCCACGCGGTCAGCTATCTGGTTGATGTCTACCGCAAGGATGCGGTGGCCACGGCGCGGTTCTTTGACTTTGCCGCCTTCATCGCGCTCTTTCCGCAGCTGGTGGCCGGGCCGATCCTGCGCTTCAAGGACCTGACCAACCAGTTCGCCCACCGCACCCATTCGCTGCCCCTCTTCATCGACGGCACCACGCTGTTTGCCATCGGTCTGGCCAAGAAGGTGCTCCTGGCCGATACCGTGGCGCCTCTGGTCACGCTGGCTTACAGCACCGACCACCCCTCGCTTCTGGTGGCCTGGCTTGGGGCTGTCGGCTACATGATGCAGCTATACTTCGACTTTTCCGGCTACAGCGACATGGCCATCGGGCTTGGCCTGATGATTGGCTTTCACTTCCGGCCGAATTTCGACACGCCCTATATCAGCCGCTCGATCACCGAGTTCTGGCGGCGCTGGCACATCAGCCTGTCGGTCTGGCTGCGCGATTACCTGTATATCCCGCTGGGTGGCAACCGACTGGGTCAGGCGCGGACTTACGTCAACCTGATGCTGGTGATGTTTCTCGGCGGGCTCTGGCACGGGGCCAACATGACCTTCGTGATCTGGGGCCTGTGGCACGGCGGCTGGCTGGCTTTGGAGCGGGCGACCGGGCGGGCCAAGGGCAAGTCCGCGCTGGATCTGGCCGTCACCTTGATGATCGTCCTCCTTGGCTGGGTCATGTTCCGCGCTGTGGACCCTGCGCAAGCGGGCGGCATCTATGCCGGCATGCTCGGCCTGAACGGGCTTGTCACCGCGCCTGAGATTGCCCTGCAGGTGACACGCGAAAGCCTGCTCTTCCTGACCCTCGCCATCGCCGTCGCGGCCTTCGAGCCGCGCCTGAACCGCTTTGCCGCCACCCATCTGCATCCGGGCGACAACACGTTGAGCTGGCTCAACGCAATGGTGCCCGCCGGGCTGATGAGCCTTCTGGCCATCGTCACCCTGATGAAGATGTCCGAGCAGAGCTTCTCCCCTTTCCTCTACTTTCAATTTTAGGTTTCACATGGATCCCCTTTTCAAAACCGCCCGGCTTGTACTGCCGCTTTTGCTGTTCGGCTACGGCGTCGCGGCCAATATCTCGGTCCTGACCGGCCCGCCGACGCCCTTGCGCCTGCCCCATGCCGCCCTTCTGGCCGGTGGCCTGACCCGCGACTTCGAGCGCGATTACAAAGGCACCCTGCCGCATTTTGCCGCCTCCTTCGGGCTGATCGGCGCGGCGCGCTATGCCGTGCTGGGCGAAGCGCGGCATGGCGCGGTGGTGGGGCGCGACGGCTGGCTTTTCACCAATGAGGAAACCCGCCCTTTGCCTTCGGCCCCGCAGATGCAGATGGCGGTGGACCACATCAAGGCGGTGCAGGAGGAGCTGGCCGCGCAAGGCGTGGACCTTCTGCTCTTGCCCCTGCCCGCCAAGATCGACATCGCTGCGCGCCATGCGCCCGACCCGGCCCTGTCCGCCGCCATGGCGGCGCTGGACGCCGATTTTCTCGCCCGCCTTCAGGCGGCCGGAGTGAAGGCGCTGGACGCGCGCCCGGCGCTGATGGCGCAGGGCGACAGCGCCTTCTTTGCCACCGACACCCATTGGACGCGGCTTGGCGCTGCGGTGACCGCCGGCGTGGTGGCGGAAAACCTGCCGCACGGGCCTTTGACCTTCACCCGCAGCTCGGCGATCGAAAAGCCGCTGACCGGCGATCTGATCCGCTTTGTGACCGAGGATGCCATCGCCCCCCTGATCGGCCTGCCGCCCGAGAAGGTGACCCTGACCCATATCGCGGCAGAGGGCCCGCCCGCCGACATCTTCAACGCCGCGCCTCTGGATATCGTGCTGATCGGCACCAGCTACAGCGCCAATGCCGACTGGGGCTTTGCCGATGCCCTGAGCCAGGCGCTTGGCCGCGAGGTCGAGAACCTCGCCGCGGTCGGTCTGGGCCCGGTCGTCCCGATGCAGGCCTATCTTGCCGGGGCAGAGTTCCACGACACCCCCGCCAAGCTGGTGCTGTGGGAGTTTCCGGTTCGCTATCTGACCGACCCGACCCTTTGGCCCGAGGTGCCTGCCGCGACCCAGCCGCTGGCCGGCACCTTGCCTGCAACGGTGGCCTCCAATGGATAAAGCCCTGTTCCTTGCAATGCTCCTCGCCCTGACGCTGGGCGAGACGACCCAGGCCGGGCCGCTGCCCGCCGCGGTGATCCGCGTCGATTTCAAATTCGACAACAAGGTCAACCACACCAGGGACCTGCCGAGCATGTCCCTGCAATCCGCCCGCAAACGGATGGTGGGCAGCGGCAAGGTCTCGTTGAACGAGCTGCGCGCGCTGGCCGATGCCGGCGATGGTCTGGCGGCCTTCCGCTATGCCAAGGCGCTGCAAGAGGCGACCCCGCCAGCCAAGGCCGGGGCCGCGGCGCATTACTATGCGATCTCCGCCTATACCGGGCGCAGCTTTGCGGTAAGGCCGCTGGGCCGGCTCCTTCTGTCCGAAGGGGCGGGGTACAGCCCGAGCCTTCTGAAGCAAAGCCTGAACGCCCTGACCATCCAGGCGATCAGCGGCGATGCTGACGCGGCACAGCTCTTGGGCAAGATGTATTCCGACGGCCTGCCCTTTGGCCGCGATCTGGGCCAGGCGCAGCATTTCCTGGCGCTTGCCGGCCAAAGCGACCCCGGGGCCGCGCTGAAACTCGGGATCGCGCTGATGTCGGACCCCGCCGATGCCGCCCTCGACCATGTCGGCGCCCGGGCCGCCCTCGGGCTTGCCGCCGACGGCCCCAACCTGTCGGCCCGCGTCACGGCCGAGAACCTGCTGCGGCTTCTCGACGGCCCCGCACCTGCGGCTGTCGTTGCGTCCGGACCTGAGATCGTCTCCGAAGCCCCCCCGCCGGTGCCGCTTCTGGACGACGCCGCCACCAGCGCCCCGCCGGAGCGCCCCGCCGTTCCCGCCCTCCCCTCTGTCACAAAGGCCGCCCCATGACCCCTTACCTGTTGCTTGCGGCGCTTTTTGCCACATCCGCCGGTGCAGAGACCCTGCCCTCGGCCTTTGGCTGCGCCTTCATCGACACCGCTTCCTCCCTGCCGGCGATCGAGGGCAAGGACGGCACCTTCTTCCGCGTGCTCGCCGATCTTCGGATGCGCCACCCGATGGAGGATCCCGTCATTGCCCGCATGGCCGTGCTGTCAAAGGTGCTGGCGGCGGGCGGGACCACGCTGGTCTATGTCACCATCCCGACCAAAAGCGCGGTGATGCCCGCACTTCTGCCCGCGTCCGCGGCGGATTACCAATTCGACAGCACCACCGCGAAAATGGTCTATGAAGACATCATCACCCGGCTGAAGGGTCATGGCATCCTGGCGCCCGACCTTCTGGCCGCTCTTGCCGAGGCCAATCCGAAAGCCCCGCCCTTCTTCAAGACCGACTTCCACTGGACCGCCGAGGGCGCGCAGCTTGCCGCCACGGCGATTGCGGATGCGATGAAGACGGAGCCCTTCTTCGCCACCCTGCCGCATGCCGACTATATGACCACCTCAGGCCCGATGACCGCCTCCTTCTCGACGATGCGGCGCACCTTGCAGACCTTCTGCAAGACCGAGCTTCCCACCGTCGAAGGCAAGGCCGAGGTGACGAGCAAAAGCGCCGATCCGACGCAGAAGGCCGATATCTTCGGCGGCGATCAGGGCGCGCAGATCGTGCTGGTCGGCACCTCGTTCTCGGATGCGCCGCTGGCGAACTTCGCGGGCTACCTCTCGCAATCCTCCGGCCTCGATGTGCTGAACTATGCCGTGACCGGCGGCAACCAGTTCGGAGCGATCACCTCTTACCTCATCTCGCGGGATTTCGCCGAGGCGAGGCCGCGTTTCCTGGTCTGGGAGAACCCGATCTACAATAATCTGGCACAATTCGGTCCTGATGCTATGGAAGAGCTGATTGCGGCGGCGGGCCCGCCCTGCACCCTGGTGCTGCCGACCAAGACCACCGCCGCCGACACGCTGACCGCCGACCTGACAGGTCTGGACCTGAAGCCCTACGATTCCATCCTCGCCGATCTGGGCGCCGAGGGCGGAAGACGGGCGCAGTTCCGCTTCGAGACCGCCTCGGGCATCTTGAGGTCCGCCGTGATGGACCGTTCGGACCGGGTCCAGGCTTCGGGCCGCTTCTTCAAATCCTTGGGCACGCTCTGGCATCCCGACCTGCAAACCCTGTCGGTCACCTTCGATCACCCTGTCAGCGCCGCCACCTCGCTTTCGCTGTGCCGTTCCGGAAAGGAACCCTCATGAACCGTCAAGCCATTTTCCTGCTGTGCCTTTTGACCCTGCCGCTGCAAGCCCGGGCGCAAGACCTTTACGAACCGCCGGCCGACCCGAATTCGTCCTTCGTCCGCATCGTGGCGCCCGGAGAATCGCTGGCCGTGATCAACGGCACCACCTTTGACAGCTTCAAGGGCGGGGTGACGCCGTTCCTTCTGGTCGCCCCCGGCAAGATCAACGTGGCGATCGGCAGCCATGAGGGCGCGGGCGAGATTGCCCCGGCCTCCTTCTACACCTTCGCCCCGGCGCCGGATGGCACGCTGCAGATGCTGCAGGACAAGATCACCAACAGCCCGGCCAAGGCCGATCTGGTGTTCTACAACGATTCCGACCTGCCCCTGGTCGACCTCTACGTGCCTTCGGCGGCGGCGATGGCGATTGCCGACATCGCGCCGGGCACCTCGCGGCAGGTCACCCTGCGCGCCCCCCTGACGCTGGACTTTCAGGTCCAGTCCAAGGGGGCGGTTCTGGCCGAACTGCCCGCGATCCAGATGCAGCGCCGCTCTGGCGTGACCGTGGTCTTCTCGGGCACCGCCGGCGCCTACACCGTTTACAGCACGCAGAATACCTATGCGAAATAGCACCGGAAAGCGGAACGCCATGACCTTTTTCAGACCGGCCTCTGTCGCCCTGCTGCTGTTCGCGGCAACCAGCGGCCATGCCGAAACCACGCAGACCCTGACGCTCGACTTCGCGCCGCCCGACATGGCGGTCCAGCCGATCTGTCAGGCCCGCGCCCCCGATGCCGAGCTGATCGCCACCTGGGGCGGCTGGGATGGCAAGACCCTGCCCGACCGGCCGACCAGCCTGATCGCCCGCGATCTGCGCCGTCTGGCCGAGATGGACGCCGTGCGCTGGGACCCGACCATCCAGAAGATGATCCTCGCGATGGCCAAGGCCTCGCCCAAGTTCACCGCGGATGACGTGCTGCTGGCCCAGATCGGCCAGATGATCGCCACCGGCCAGCTCAAGGCACTGACCCAGGCCGGTCTGGTGCAAAAGCTGCTGGACCGCGGCGAGGCGAACTCGCCCCGGATGCAGTTCGAGCTTTCGGGCCTGTTGACCGAAGGCACGGGCATCGCCAAGGACCCCGCCAAGGGGACCGAGCTTCTGATCGCCGCGGGCTATGGCGGCAACCCGGACGCACTGCTGGCGCTGTCGCAGCTGAGCGTCACGGGCCAGGCCCCGGCGGACTGGGACATCAGTCCCGATCTGGCCGTGACCATGGCCTTTGGCGCGCTGGTCGGCCAGATGGACCCCCTGATCTGCGACCGCATCGCCCGCATCGCCCGGGAATACACCTCGGGCAAGGTGGTGACGGTCGATGATGCGCTGGCCCTGCGCTGGTACCGCTTTGCCGCCGATCTGGGCGACCCGATCTCGGCTTGGCGCGTGGTGGAATACCAGCTGCGCTCGGAACTGGTGGCCAAGGACAACGGCGTCCTTCTGACCTATCTGAAGAAGGCGTCCGATGCCGGGCTGCCCTATGCGATGGTCACGCTGGGCCGCCTGCTGGAGGTCGGCGCGCTGATCCCACATGACAACGAGGCCGCAAAGGCGCTGTACGAGAAGGCCGCCAAATTGGGCGACCGCACGGCGCTGGTCCGGCTCTCCGGTTCGCTGGAACGCCAGATGGAGGCCGACCCCTCGCTGCGCGCCACTTATCAGGACACGCTGCAGAGGCTGACCGCCCTGCCGGATGCGCCCGGATGGGCTTTTGCCAAACGCGCCGCGATGATCCTGGAGGAACAGGGTCGCTGGAAGGGCGAGGCCGAGGCCCTGCCCCTCTGGCAAGAGGCCGCCAAGCGCGACGACCCGGGCGCGCTGCGCGTTCTGGCCGAACGCGATCTGGGACGGGCCCATACCGACGTGGCCTTTTATGCGGCGGTGGACCCCCTGATCCAGATGGTCTCGAACCTGGGCGAGGTGGCGCCCGCGACCGATGTGAAGGAGGCCTTCCTGTGCAAGGCGCCCCATGCGCCGCAAGTGCGCGACGTGGCCTACTGGGCGGGGGTTGAAACCTCGATCGGCTCGACCTCGGTCGATGTCACCCCGGCCATGCTGGCCGACCTGAAGGCGAAGCGCGACCCGCTGGCGATGGCCGCCCTGCAGACGCAGGCGCTTCTGGGCCGGTCCAAGCCCCTGGCCAACATGCTGGCTTTGCTGAAAGACACCGACGCGGCGCCTTCGGCCCAGCAATTCTGGACGACATTCGCCACCGGCTTCTCGGAGGTGACAACTGCCTCGGCCGACCTCGCCCTAGAACGGGCGCAGACGCCCGCCCAAAGGGCACAGGCGCTGGCACTTTATGCCAAGGCCATCGCCCAGGGCGACAAGACCGCCGCCCTGAAGCTGGCGTCCGCCCTGCTGGAGAACCCGAGCCTCGCCAACCGGACCAAGGCGCTGGATCTTCTGGTGCCCCTGGCCAAGGCCGGTCGGGGTCAGGCCATGACCCTGTTGCAGATCGCCGACCCGGTGCGCTACCCCGACGCGAAGGCGGTCTACACCGAATTTGCCGCAGCGATCGCGGCGGGCGGTGATTTCAGCGCGCTCATGCTGGCCATGCCTTTCCTGACCGACCCGGCCGAGCGCGAGCTTTACCGCGCCCATGCGATCGAAGTGATGGGCTGCGCCTTCCCCGAGGCGATTGCCTTTGCCGGCGTCTCCACCGGACCCGACCAGGCGGACGAGGCCCGGCGCTGGCTTGCCGTCGCCACCGATCTGGCCGGGCAGGACCCGTGGCAGATGGTGGTGCTTGGCGACGCGCAACGCGCCGCCCTGGGCGCCGAAGGCTTGCCCACCGCCGTCGCCCTTTACGAAAAGTCCAGCGATCTGGGCAACAAGACCGCGGTGCAACGCCTGGTGAAGCTTTATGGTATAAGGGGCGAGCCGGGCTATGACGCGGCCCGCGCGGCCAAGCTGTACGGCGCGCTGATCGCCCTGTCCGATCCCGCGACGATCCCGCAGCTTCTGGCCGAACTGACCCGCCGCGACCCGGCTCTTGCCGTCACGGTCAGCACCAGCCTCGACCTCGACGCGATGTACCAAAAGGCCGCCGAGGCCGGAAACCCCGCCGGCATGCGCGAATACGCCCGCCGTCTGCGCGAAGTGGCGCAGAAACCGGAGGAACTTGCCACGGCCACCGACTGGCTGATCCGCGCCTCCGAGGCGGGTGACGCCAAGGCGATGGTCATGCTGTCGCAGGCCTATGCCCTGGGCGTGGGCATTCCGCCCTCGCTTGATCTTGCCCACAGCTGGCTGCAGCGCGCCGCCGATGCCGGAGACCCGACCGCCCTGGATCTGGTCAATCTGCTGCACGCCCAAGGAGAATCGAATTGATCTTGTCCCTGAAACATGCCCGCCCCTGGATGACAGCCCTTCTTGTCGCCCCGCTTCTGTCTCCGATGATGACCCTGCCCGCCCCGGCCGAGACACAGAGCCCGACCAAGGCGCAAACGCCGGACAAGACCCCGGATCAGGCGAAGGAAGAGCCCAAGCCCTTCGTCTGCCCGCCGCTGGCCGATCCTGTGGTTCAGCTTGACTATGGCAGCCGCTACAAAAGCAAGGACAAGAGCCGCTCCGCCTTTGACAAGACCAGCAATGCCGAGGTGAACAAGCAGCTCAAACCGGTCGACAGCTTTGTCAACGACATGATCACGGCGGCCAATGCCGCGCTGACCGCTTCGGCATCGGAAACTGGCGCGCCAGAGGCCAAGATCGCCACGGATTGCGTGGTGGCGGGTCTGGCCGCCTGGGCCAAGGCCGGGGCGCTGGGGGACATGGGCACGCCCAACGCCAGCCTTTCGGTGCCCTCGCGGGTGGCCGGTCTGGGCTATGCCTGGGCCGAGGTGAAACCGCTCGTCGCCAAAAGCGCCGAGACCGACCAGATCGAGGCCTGGCTCTCGGGACTGGCCACCGCCAGCATGGCCTTCTTTGACACCGACGCGCCGGGCAATTCGGCCAAGAACAACCTGCGCGCCTGGGCCGCCCTTGCGGTGGCGCGGGTCGGGGTGACCTTGCAGGACAAGACGATGACCGATTGGGCCGATGCCAGCGTGCAACTGGTGGCCTGCCAGGCCAAACCCGACGGCAGCCTGCCCTTGGAGATGGCCCGCAAGGATCTGGCGCTGCATTACCAGCTGCACGCCGTCACCGCCCTCGTCTCGGCGGCGGCGCTTCTGCAGACCGATGGCCATGCCCTCTTCGCGGCCTGCGACGGAAGTCTGCACCGCAGCGTCCGCTTCGTCCTCGACGCCTTTGCCAACCCCGACCTCACGACAGAGCTTTCCGGGGTCAAGCAAAGCTATTTTGATGGTTCGGACAAATTGCAGGGCTTTGAACTGGCCTGGGCCCCGGCCTATCTCGCAACTTTCTACGCGCCCGACCTCGCCGGCTTTGTCGCGCCCTTTGGCGACCTGGCCAATTCCAAACTGGGCGGCCAGCAATCGCTTCTCTGGGGCGGAACGCAATGAGCCCTCTTGGCGTTAGAGCTGCAGAGGCGGGGCCTTCCGCGCAGCTCCTCTTCCGCGACAGCGTGTCGGATGTCTCCTCTGCGCTCCACCCCGTGGGAAAGCTTGATCCCTTGCGAGACAATCCCCTTGCCCGAAAACTGGCGACCTTCACCAGTCTTCCGGCTGGCGATTTGCAGACGCTTTCGGATTGGCACGGCCTGCGGCGCAAGTTCTCCGCCAGCCGCAGCATGATCCACCACGGCGAAACCGCGCAATCCGCCTTCATCCTCGCCAAGGGCTGGGCCTGTTCCTACAAGATCCTGCGCAACGGCGGGCGCCAGATCTTCGACTTCAAGATCCCCGGCGATTTCATGGGCCTGCGCTCCATGCTGTTTCGCAGTTCCGACCATTGCGTCGAACCGATCACCGCGATCGAGGCTTCGCAATTCCTGCAAGGCGACATGATCGCGACCTTCAGCAAATCTCCCGGCCTCGCGGCCGCGATGCTGTGGGCCGCCGCACGGGACGAGGCGATCGTGGTCGAACACATGGTCGGCATGGGGCGGCGCAACGCGATGGAACGCACCGCGCATTGCCTGCTGGAGCTTGGCGCCCGGCTGCGGCTGGTCGGGTTGTCCGATACCGATGGCTATGATTGCCCGCTGTCGCAATACCTTCTGGCCGATGCCCTGGGCCTGAGCGCGGTTCACGTCAACCGCGTGCTGCGCGACCTGCGCGAGCAGGGGCTTTTGACCTTTCAGCACGGCAGGGTCAGCTTCGACAACCTCAAGGGGCTGGTCGACATGGCCGGCTTTGACACCGCCTATCTCGATCACGACGGCGCCACGCAGCCGCCGCCGTGATCCGCGCCTCACAGCAGAAGATCGCTGGCGGCGGGGCCTTGGCTGCCGAAGTTGATCGCCAGATCGGCCAGCCCGTCGCCGTTCACGTCGCCGTAAAGCATGCCTCCCGCCAGCCAAAGCACCCCGGCGCCGCCCGGCCCGGCCTTCAGGACAAAGTCCTGGTTCCCCGCAAGCAGCGTGTTGGCGTCGATGGCGCTGAGGTCGATGCGGTCCTGGCCAGAGTGGAAATCCCGCACCAGATCGGGCGCCGCCGCGGTGCTGTCCGCGACCGCGACAAAGACGAAGACATCCGCCCCGTCCCCGCCTTTCAGCTTGTCGCGCCCCGCTCCGCCGTCGATCACGTCATCTCCCGCCCCGGCAAAGAGCGAATCCGCCCCTTCGCCGCCTGAGAGATGGTCGTTGCCATTGCCGCCGTGCATCATGTCATCGCCGCCGAGACCCGACAGGATATTGGCCGCGCGGTTGCCATGGATCCGGTCCGCGAGGCCCGAGCCCGTGCCATTGATCGCGCTGGCGCCGGTCAGGATCAGCTGCTCCACATCCTCCGACATGGTGAAATCGACCGCGGCGTT
This sequence comes from Rhodobacter sp. P2_H5, assembly GCF_056403335.1. NCBI lineage: Bacteria > Pseudomonadati > Pseudomonadota > Alphaproteobacteria > Rhodobacterales > Rhodobacter > Rhodobacter sp. P2_H5. The sequence goes on from NZ_JBFUFS010000017.1 coordinate 26,755, forward strand.
CACGATGTCCCATCCCGCAAGACCATGCACGATGGTGCCGGCCACCGTCACGTCAAAGACATCATCGCCACCGGTTCCGGCCAGCGCCGGCGCCGGTGATGGCGTTGGCGTTGCGCCCTGCGCATAGGTGCCCGCACCGCCAAACACCCCCGCCACGGCCGAGGTCGCAAGGAAGGCCATGTCCGACACCCGCAAGGCGCCGTCGTCGAACAGCAGCCATTCGACCTGGTTCAGGATATCGCCGTAGTGGTTGGCAACGGTGTCGGTGACATGCACGCCATCCGCATCGGTGGAGATCTTGAAATTCGCCCGTACCCCGCTGTAGCTGGCGATATCCACCCCGGCGCCGCCGAAGAGCAGGTTGTGCCCGTCGCCTCCGGTCAGAAGGTCATTGCCGGCGCCTCCGGTCAGCGTGTCATTGCCGCCCATGCCCGACAGCCAGCTGCCATTGTCATAGCCGTGGACATCGTCCGAAAGCCGCGTCCCCACCACATGGCCGAACTTGGTGATATTGGTGCTGGCATCGGTCGCCGTGCCGTAATGCGAGCTTTCGGTGTTCACGAACACCGACATGCCGATGATGTCGGAGGCCACATCCCGGATCGAGGCATCGACCATCACCACATTGTCATGGTCGCGCCCGCCGTGAAAGTTGATGTCGCGGTCGGTCTGCAGCACATGGACGAAATTCCCCGCCGCCGAGGTCCAGGAGGCGAAGACCACCGAATGGCGCATGTCCTCATCGGTGAGGTTGGTGAAGCGGCTGTTGTAGACATCGCGGATCTGGATGGCATAACCATTGCCGCTGTCGCCCTTGTTGTGCGATCCGGTCATCGTCATGTGATCGACTGAGGCCCCGATGCTCGCCGCGACATTCACCCCCAGCGAGGGCACATCGCGCGAGGTGATATCGAACAGATTCAGCCCCGCCGTGCCCTTGACCTCGATCACCGCATTGCGGTCATAGTTCGACATCGTGTTGGAAAAGTTCGACGGATCCGCCTTGTTCAGCCCGTAGCTGACGGTGAAGCCGCCGACCGAGACCCGCTCGGCCATCGAAATCTCGCTGACCGTGGTTTCGCCCGGCACGAAGTCGAAATGCACGCCCGAGGCGAGGGTGATCTTGTTGCCATTGACCGAGGCGACCTGGGCAATCGAGGTGCGCAGGGCCACATCGGTGTTGCGCCACTCGGTATCGCCGATGGAATCATAGAAGGCCGTGGTGCTGGCGCGCGAAAGGTAGACGAAATCCCCTGCCACAAAGCTGTGCGACCCGGTCAGGGTGATTTCGGTGCTGCCGGTGGCCACATCGGCGGCCAGTTTGTAACTGCCCGACGTGTTGCCCTGCCCGATCTTGAAGGCCTCGGCGCCAAGGCCGGGGGCCACGTCGATGACGGTCTTGTCGGACCCCGCCCCCACCACGCTGATATCATCCCGCGCGACAAGGATGGTGCGGTCAAAGCTGAAATGCCCGGCGGCAAGATGGATCGTGCTGCCCGCCGCAGCGCCGTTGATCAGGCTTTGCAGCGCCGCCGCACTGGTGCCCGCCGCCACGGTGATCTGGTCGCCCATTGCCGGCGCGGCCGGAATGGCGCTGGGGGCCGCCAGTGTGGCCACAACCGGCGTGGCGCTGACGATCGACGCGGCAGGAGCTGCGAGGCCGGACAGAACCGGGGCCACAAGGCTTGATCCAGCGACAGGAACCGCAGTCACGCTATCCTGCATCAGCAAATGATGCGGTGCGGGTGCTATGGTCTGAGGAGAAGCGACATCATGCGTCCAGGTCGCATAGACAGACAGAGCCGAAAGATCGGTCATGGTACGCCTCTTGGATGGGGTGGAAGCAGCCGCCAGTGAGGTCATGCCCAGCAGAGTGCGGGGATTTCCTTTGGCTCGTGAGGGCATGTCGCACGACAAACACGCCGCTTGAATGGCGGAATTGAGGCGAACTTTGCCTTATTGACTCATCTCAGGGTTGGCCTGGCCATGATCATTCGGCGGGCCCTTGCGCGCTACACTGGCCCTTGCCGCCTCAACCCTGTGCCGCCGTCAGAATCCCGCCCAGCAGCACCCCGATGTCCGAGGCCAGAAAGGCCGGCCTTGCCACCAGATGATACCCGCGCGCCGAGGTCAGCGGCGCGGCGTCCAGCGCCACCAGCAGGCCATTGGCGATCATGTCGTCAATCACCCCGAGCCAGCCCAGAGAGATGCCCTGCCCCATCAGGGTCTGGTGCAGCGCGATGCCATGATTGGTCACCTGCACCCCAGGATCAAGGCGCTGCACCTCCGGCGCGCGGGCGCGCTGCCAGTCGCCCCAGCCGAACCAGCGCTGATCGGCGGAATCGAGGTGGATCAGCGGACCGCGCTCCAGCATCTCGCGACGCGACCAACCCTGCATCCGGGCGGCCACGGCAGGGGAAGCCACCGGCACCACCGCTTCGGGGATCAAGGCCAGGCTTTCAAACCCCGGCCAATGGCCATCGCCGAACAGGATCGCGCAATCCACCGCCTCCAGCTGCATGTCGCGGTCACGCTCGGCTGTGGTCACGCGCACCGGCAGGTCGGGGGCGAGGTCGCGCAGCCGGGCCAGGCGCGGCATCAGCCAGAACATCGCGATCCCCGGATAGGTCACCAGCGTCAGCCCCGCCGGACCCGCAGCCCGGCGGATCCGCTGGGTCGCCCGGGCCAGATCCTCGAAGGCCGCGGCGACGCTGCGGTGATAGGCCAGCGCCAGATCGGTCGGAATGGCCTGCGCGCCCCTGCGTTCAAAAAGCGCCAGACCCAGATCCTGCTCCAGCGCCTGAATCTGATGACTGATCGCCGGCTGGCCCACGTTCAACTCCGCCGCCGCCCGGGTGAAACTGCCAAGCCGGATGCAGGCATCAAAGGCGCGCAGCGCTTTCAGGGGCGGCAGATCATGCATGACGGGGCCTCGTCCACGGAGGGGAGCTGCGCCCTTCTTCATCGAAATAATTGATGAGTCAATGAAACTTTCCGGCCTTTTCAGCGGGCCGGAATTGCTGTCTCTCTGATCCATCCATGGACCCGCCGGCCGCAAGGAGCCTGAACCTCTCATGCCCCCATCAGCACCCTCGCCCGCCTTCGACTTTATCATCATCGGCGCCGGGTCCGCGGGCTGCCTTCTGGCCAACCGCCTCAGCGCCGACCCCGCCAATCGGGTTCTGCTCTTGGAGGCCGGGACGCGCGACACCTACCCCTGGATCCACATTCCGGTCGGCTATCTCTACTGCATCGGCAATCCGCGCACCGACTGGCTTTATCAGACCGAGCCTGAAGCTGGCCTGAACGGCCGCACCCTGCGCTATCCACGCGGCAAGACGCTGGGCGGCTGCTCCTCGATCAACGGCATGATCTACATGCGCGGTCAGGCGCGCGATTATGACGGCTGGGCACAGGCGACGGGCGATGAGGGCTGGACCTGGGACAATGTCCTTCCCGACTTCAAGGCGCATGAGGATCATTACCGGATGGATGGCGGGGCAGAGCCGGAACCCGCCCCCGGCGCCAACGCAAGGTTTTCCGACCTGCATGGCCACGGCGGCGAATGGCGCATCGAAAAGCAGCGCCTGCGTTGGGATATCCTTGATGACTTTGCCCGCGCGGCCGAGGCCACTGGCATCAAGCCAAGCCGCGACTTCAACACCGGTGACAACGAGGGCGTCGGTTATTTCGATGTGAATCAACGCTCTGGCTGGCGATGGAACACCTCCAAAGCCTTCCTGCGCCCCGCCAAGCACCGCCGCAACCTGACAATCTGGACCGAGGCGCAGGCCGAGAAGCTGCTGTTCGCGACCGATCCGCAAGGCGCGCGGCGGTGCAGCGGTGTGACCTTGCGCCGCAAGGGCCAGAAGGTCAGTGTGACCGCGACGCGCGAGGTGATCCTGTCGGCCGGCGCCATTGGCTCGCCGCAGATCCTGCAACTGTCGGGGATAGGCCCCGCAGCCTTGCTGAAAAACCTTGGGATCGCGGTGGAACAAGATCTGCCCGGCGTGGGCGAGAACCTGCAGGACCATCTGCAAATCCGCGCCGTCTTCAAGCTGAAGGGGGCCAGGACGCTCAACACTCTGGCCAACTCCCTGAGCGGCAAGGCGCGCATCGGGCTGGAATATGCCCTGTTCCGCAGCGGCCCGATGAGCATGTCACCCAGCCAGCTGGGCGCTTTCACAAGGTCGGACCCCAGCCGGCCCCATGCCAATCTGCAATACCATGTCCAGCCCTTGAGCCTTGATGCCTTTGGCGACCCGCTGCACGGCTTTCCCGCCTTCACCGCCAGCGTCTGCAACCTCAATCCCACCAGCCGGGGCCATGTCCGCATCCGCTCGCCCCATGCCAGCGAGGCCCCCGCCATCGCCCCCAACTACCTTGCGACCGAAGAAGACCGCCTGATCGCCGCCCAAAGCATCCGGCAGATCCGCCAGATCGTCGCCCAGAAGGCCCTCGCCCCCTATCAGCCTGAGGAATGGAAGCCCGGCATCCAGTTCCAGACCGATGCCGAGCTGGCCAAGCTGGCCGGCGACATTGCCAGCACGATCTTCCACCCGACCGGCACGACGAAAATGGGCCGGGCCGAGGACCCGATGGCCGTGGTCGACAGCCGCCTGCGCCTACGCGGCATCGCCGGGCTGCGCGTGGTCGATGCCGGCGTCATGCCCAACATCACCAGCGGCAACACCAATGCGCCGACCCTGATGATCGCCGAAAAGGCCGCGCGGCTGATCCTTGAAGACGCCCGCCTCTAACCCCAAAGCAGAGATGATTACGATGGACCGCTCAACCCTCCCCCTTTCCGGCGTCACGGTCGTGGATTTCGGCCAGTATATCGCGGGCCCCGCCGTCGCGATGATCCTCGGCGATCTGGGGGCCACCGTGGTCCATATCGACCCGCCCGGCGGGCCGCGCTGGGACAATCCGGCCAATGCCGTCCTGATGCGCAACAAGCTTTGCGTGACGCTGGACCTGAAAACCGCCGAGGGCCTCGCCCAGGCCAAGGCTCTGATCGCCAGCGCCGATATCCTCGTCGAGAATTTCCGCCCCGGCGTCATGGCCCGCCTCGGCCTCGACCCCGCCGAATTGCGCAAGGACAGGCCCGACCTCATCACCGTCTCAATCCCCGGTTTCGCCTCGGAGGATACGCTCCGCCGCGACTGGCGCGCTTTTGAGGGCGTGATTGCTGCGGCTTCGGGCGTCTATACCGACATGGGGCTGAACCGGGTGCTGATGGGCAAAAGCCCGTGCTATTCGCCCCTGCCCCTCGCCTCGGCCTATGGCACGATGCTGGCGGCCTCTGCTGCCGTTCTGGCCCTGCAGGCGCGCGAGGCCAGCGGTCTGGGTGACCAGATCGAGGTGCCCCTGGCCAGCGCGGTGCTGGAAGGCCTCAGCTACAACTCCCTCCTGATCGAGGATTACCCCCTGCGCTACCAGACCCAGCGCGAACGCGAGATCGAGCGCCGCCGCGCCGAGGGCCTGCCGATGAACGTCAGCTACGACGCCTTGCAGGAGTTCCTCGACCCCTTCTACCGCAGCTATCTCTGCCGCGACGGGCGGATGTTCTACGTCGTCTGCCCGAGCCACCGCCACCACGCCAAACGCTGCCTGCAAACCCTTGGCATCTATGACGAACTGATCGCCCAAGGCCTGCGCGAAGAGCCGGACACCTATCTGCCGGCGGCGGAATGGTCCTCGGATGTCTCGCTCGGCGTCTATCCCCTGCCCAAGGCCTGGGCCGACCGGATCGGCGACCGCATGAAGGCGGTCTTCTTGACCCGCACCGCCAAGGAGTGGGAGCGGATCTTCGGCAAAGGCCGCTTCCCCGGCGCCCCGCAAAGATGGCTGTCAGAGTGGATCAGCGACGACCATGCCGCCGTCACCGGCCTGATGATCGAGGTCGAAGATCCGGTTTACGGCCCGATGATCCAGCCCGGCCCGATGGCCTGGCTGGCGGAAACCGGTGCTGCCATGCTGACCCCCGCCCCACGCTGCGAGGTGACCGGGGCCGAGGCTCTGACGGCCTTGCGCGCCATCCACACCCCGCGCGTCCCTGCCGACGCCCAACCCGGCAAGGGCTGGCTGGAAGGCCTGCGCGTCCTCGACCTCTGCAACGTCATCGCCGGGCCGCATTCGGCTGCCTACCTCGCCCGCTTTGGGGCAGAGGTCATCAAGCTTGACCCCGCCACGCCGCTGTTTGACTGCTGGAACACGGTGATCTTCGGCATGACCCATATGCGGGGCAAACGGTCGATCCTGGCCGATATCACGCCGGGCGACGGGCGGGCGCTGTTCGAGGCCTTGGTGAAATCGGTCGATGTGGTGGTCTGGAATGCGACCGACCGGCAGGTCACCGCGATGGGGCTGGATGCCGAGGCGCTGGCCGCGCTGAACCCGGATGCGATCTTCTGCCAGCTCGATTGCTTTGGCGGGGTGCGGACCGGGCCGCGCACCGATTATCTTGGCTATGACGATCTCGTGCAGGCCGCCACCGGCATCATGCTGCGTTTCGGCGGGTCGATGCAGACGCCCGAGGAACATGCCCATGTCGGCACGATCGACGTGATGTGCGGCTTTGGCGCGGCGCTTGGGATCGGCGCGGCGCTGTTCCAGAAGGCGCGCACCGGCAAGGTGGGACGCCCGCGCACCTCGCTTTCGGCGCTCAGCGGCCTGGCGCAGATCCCCTTCTGTCACGACTATATCGGGCGCAGGCCGTTTGACGAGGCCTCCGGCCCCGAGGCGATGGGAAGCGATGCGCTCACCCATCTCTACAAGACCGCCGACGCCTGGATCATGCTGGCCACAACCACCGCCGATCTGCCGCGGCTGGCGGGATTGCCGGGTCTCGCCACCCTGCCCGCGCTGGATGAGGCCGGCAGGCTGGCCCTCCTGACCCGAACCTTCGCCACCGCCCCCGCCGCCGCATGGCTGGCCGCGTTGCAAGGCGTCGATGTCGGCGCGGCGCCCTGTGGCAGCCTTGGCGCCATCCGGTCCGCCACGACGCGCCCTGCCGATGGCTTGCCGGGGCTTGGCGCCGACAGCTACGCCTTCTCGCGCTTTGCTGACCATCCGAGCGGTCGCGGCGTCACCCTGGCCGACCCCTGCGCCGTGCGTCCAACACGGGGCCGCGTCTTCGCCCTGCCCTCGGCGGAGAAATACGGCGCCTCGACCCGGACGGTCCTGCAGGGGCTGGGCTACGCGGCGGCGGAGATCGACCGGATGCTGGCCCAGGGCACGATCAGCGAAAGCTGGAGCCGGGAGTATCTGCCCAGCTGAGCCAGCCCTGCTAGGCCAAACCCGGCAGGCCGGCCCCGTCAGGCCAACCCGGCGGATGCGGCGGCCAGCCGGGCGCGCAGCCTTGGCCCGGCGAAATCGACAAAGGCGCGCAGCTTTTGCGGCAGGGCGCCCTGCGCGTCGAAGACCAGGTTGACCGGCAGGGCCTCGGGCTCGAAGTCCTGCAGCAGCACCTCCAGCAACCCGGCCTGATGCGCGGCGGCGATCTGATAGGACAGGACCCGCGTCACCCCGAGCCCCGCCGCCGCCGCATCTATCGCGGCCTCGGCGGTGTTGACCACCAGCCGCGAGCGGACCTGCACCGTGCTGTCCGCCCCCGGTGCGGAAAAGCTCCAGCGGTCAAACTTGCCGAAGCTGCCGAAGGTGATGCAGCGGTGCGCGGACAGATCCTGCGGCAGCACGGGCCGCCCCATCGCCGCAAGGTAGGCCGGGCTCGCGCAGGTCACCAGCCGCACCGCCCCGACCCGCGCCGCCATCAGGCTGCTGTCGGGCAGCGTCCCGATGCGGACCGCGAGATCGACATGATCGTCATGCAGGTGCAAAAACCGGTCGGCCAGCATCAACCGCAGGTCAACCTCGGGATAGGCGGCCAGAAACTCCGTCACCACGGGCAGCACATGCAGCCGTCCAAAGACCACCGGCGCCGTCACCGTCAGTTCGCCCCGCGCCACGCTGAAGGCGCCGGAGGCCGCAAGCTCGGCCTCGGCCACCGCATCCAGAATGCGCCGACAGGCCGCGACATAGGATTGCCCCGCCTCGGTCAGACTGGCGCTGCGGTTGGAGCGCACCACCAGCCGCGCGCCCAGATGGCGCTCCAGATCCGCCACCTTGCGGCTGACCGTGGTCAGCGGCACGCCCAAGCTGCGCCCGGCTGCCGAAAACGAGCCTTCCTCGACCACCTTCAGCAAAACCGCCATCGCGTCAAACCGGTCCATCCCCGCCCCTTTCGCGCCAGACTTCCGAAATATGGAAAGCCAAGCACCGATATTGCCCAATATCCATATAAAATGAAAGGGCCTATCTCGGTGACACAGCGCCACAGTGGCCTGACAGCAGATGGAGAACGACATGACCCGCATCGCCACCCCCGCCTCGATCGCCGAAGCCCCCGCCGCCTCGCAACCCGCACTGGAGGCCGTGAACAAGCAACTCGGCATCGTGCCGAACCTGTTCCGCGTCGTGGCCAACAGCCCGGCCGCCCTCGAAGGCTATCTTGCCCTCTCGGGCGCTCTGGGCAAGGGCAGCCTCGCCGCCGCCACCCGTGAGCGCATCGCCCTGGCCGTGGGGGAGATCAACGGCTGCAACTACTGCCTGTCGGCGCACAGCTACATCGGCAAGAACATGGCCAAGCTGGATGACGCGGAAATCCTGGCCAACCGCCGGGGCCACTCGACCGACGCCGTGGCCGATGCGGCCGTGAGCTTTGCCGTCGCCGTGACCAAGGCGCGCGGCCATGTCAGCGATGCCGATGTCGCAGCCGTCAAGGCCGCCGGCTACACCGATGCGCAAGTGGTCGAGATCGTCCTGCATGTCGCGCTGAACACGCTGACCAACTACGTCAACGAAGTGGCGCAGACCGTCATCGACTTCCCGGTCGCCTCGGCGCTCGCCGCCTGATCGCCACCCCTCCCGGCGCTGCCCACCCCGGGCAGCGCCATCTCTCAACACCACGGAGCCAACATGTCACGTCCGCCCCTGCCGCCCTTTTCGATCGAGACCGCCGCCCAGAAGGCCCGCATGGCCGAGGATGCCTGGAACTCCCGCGATCCGGCCCGCGTGTCGCTGGCCTATACGCCCGACAGCCAATGGCGCAACCGGGCCGAATTCCTGACCGGGCGGGCCGAGATTGCCGCCTTCCTGACCCGCAAATGGGTGCGCGAGAAGGAGTACCGCCTGATCAAGGAGGTCTGGGCCTTTGACGGCGCCCGGATCGCCGTGCGCTTTGCCTATGAATGGCACGACGCCGCGGGCCAGTGGTTCCGCAGCTATGGCAACGAGAACTGGCAGTTCGACGGCGAAGGTCTGATGTCGCAGCGCCATGCCTCGATCAACGATCTGGCGATTGCCGAAAGCGACCGCAAATTTCACTGGCCCTTGGGCCCAAGGCCGGGCGACCACCCGGGCCTTTCCGAACTGGGATTGTAATCATGGACACGCTCAAACCTGCCCCCTCCGACACGGCCTTTTCCCCTGCGGTCAAGGCGATCCAAAGCCGCAAGGGTTCGCGCGCGGCCTATGCCCGGCAAGAGGCGGCGGGCGGCTGGGCGGACCACATCACCCCCGACCTCAAAGCCTTTGTCGAGGCGCAGACCAGCGTGTTTCTGGCCACCGCCTCGGCCTCGGGTCAGCCCTATATCCAGCACCGCGGCGGCCCGGAGGGGTTCTTGCGCGTGCTGGATGACCGCACCATCGCCTTCGTCGATTATGCCGGCAACCGGCAGTACATCACCCAGGGCAATCTGGCCGAGAATGACCAGGCCTATCTCTTCCTGATCGACTATGCTCACCGCCGCCGGATCAAGATCTGGGGCCGCGCCCGCGTGGTCGAAGGCGATGACGCCCTTCAGGCGCAGCTGATGCCGGAAGGCTACCGTGCCCGGCCCGAACAGGTGATCCTGTTCGAGGTGACGACCTGGGACGCCAATTGCCCGCAGCACATCCCGCAACGCTTCGAGGCGGCCGATGTGGCCGCAGCCTTGCAGGCCAAGGAGGACCGCATCGCGGAACTTGAGGCCGAAGTGGCGGCCCTGAAAGCCCGCGCCTAAAGGCTTTCGAAGGCCACCCGCGCCCGCGCGCCGCCCAAGGATTCAAAGGCGCGCTGGCGACAGGTCAGGACCAGTATCTGTTGGTCGCGCGCCACCCGGTGCAGGGCGGTGAACATCGCCTCGATCCGGTCATCGTCGCTGTGGACCAAAGCATCGTCCAGGATGACCGGCACCGGACGCCCGCCCTGGGCGAACAGGCGGGCAAAGGCCAGCCTTGTCAGGATCGCCACCTGTTCGCGCGTGCCCCCCGAGAGGATGTCCAGCCCCTCCTCCTGCCCGTTGCGCATCAGCGCGGCCGGGAGCAGGCTCTGGTCGTCGATCCTGAGCTGCGCGCCGGGGTGAAGGATCGCCAGCAGCGGCTCCAGCTCGCGCAGGACGGGGCCGAAATAGGCGTCGCGCGCCGCCCGCCGCGCGCCTTCCAGCGCCTGGCGCAGGCGGTCCAGCGCCTGAACCTCCGCCGCATAGCGCGCGGCGCGGGCTTCGGCGGCGGCAAGCTTGCCGGTCGCCTCGTCCAGCGCCTCCTCGATCCCCAGATCCGCCAGCGCCCCGATCGAGCCGTTGAGGGCGGCCAGTTCGCGTTGCAGGGTCTCGCGCCCGGCGCGGGCCTGCGCCTCGGCCGAGGCGGCACGGGCGAGGCCGGCCTTGGCCGTCTCCAGATCGGGCGCTGCGGCGACGAGGGCTGCAACGGCTGCGGAAGCTTCGGCCTGCCGTGCCTCGGCGGGGGCAAGGGCCGCGGTCGTGGTGGCAAGGCTGGCGGCCAGTGCCGCCGCATCGCCGGCCTCGTTCCGCGCGTCGGTCAGCGCGCGGTCCGACGAGGCGAGATCCGCCTGATCCGCCGCCAGCCGCTGGCCCGACGCCACCGCAAGCTTGTGGGCCGCCTCTGCCATGACGCGCGCCTCGCCTGCCGCCGCCTCGTCGCGGGAGAGAAGGTCGCTCAGGCCCGCCTCATCCAGCGTTTCAGTCGGGGCCTCCGGGGCAACGCCGGCTTCCGCCGTGGCCAGCGCCAGCGCCTGGTGCAGCGCATCGGTGCCCTGCGGCGCCAGGCTGGTCAGCACCGCCTGCGCGGTGCGGATCACCTCGTCCAGACGCTGCGCCTCGGCCAGCTTGCCGCGGGCTTCAGCCAGATCCACGGCATCGCAAACGGTGAGCTTTTGCGCCAGCGCCGCATCCAGCGCCGCCAGATCCACTTCCGGTCGGCCCGAGGTCTCGCCGGGGTTCAGGCGCAAGCTGCCGATGCCGGGCAGATCGAAACGCGTTTCGGCGGTGACAAGATGGGGGCCTTCGCCCACCTCCGCGCCGTCGCGCGTGACGCGCAAGGCGCCGCTGTAAACCAGAGTGACCGAAGCCGATTGCGCCGCGATCCTTGAGGCCAGCTGGTCGCGTTTGATCTGGTCGGCCTCGGCCTCGGCCACAGCGCGGGCGTTGGCCAGGATCAGCGCGCGGGCGGCCTTGGCGCGGTCGAGCGTCGTGCGCTGGGTTTCGGCCTTCGCGATCCTTTCCGCCAGATCCGCCGCGCGCAGGCGAGCGGCCGCAGCGGCGCGGGCCTTCTGCGCGGCGCCCAGACGCTGGCGCAGGCCCCGGGCCGCCGCCTCCGCCTCGGTCAGGGCCTTGGTGGCGGCGGCATCCTCGGCGCGGCGGGCCTGGGCGGTGGCCTCGGCCTCACCCGCGCGGCGGGCGGCTTCGGTGCGGGTGGCGAGGGCGGTCCGGACGCGAGAGGACAGGCCCGTCAGGCGGGCGATGTCATCCTGCAGGCTTTTCAGTTCCAGCCCGGCCACGGCCAGCCCCTGCCGGGCCGCGGTGATCCTGCCGGCATGGGCCTCGGCCGCCTCCAGGGCACGGCGGGCCGCGGTCAGGGCGTTTTGGCGGACGGCCTCGGCCTCGGGATCGCTCAACCGCTGCAATTCACGCGTGGCCGTGGCGCGGCGCGCCAGTTCGGCGGACAGATGCCGCGCCTTGGCGGCGAGGTCATCGCGCAGCAGGGTCAGCCTTTGCGCCTCGTCCACCGCGCGTTTCCATTCGCCTTCGGCCTTGGGCTTCAGCCCGCTCGTCGCGAGCTTCGCCAGTTCCTGCCCGACGCGCGCCAGAACGGCATCCATCCGCCGCCCGCCGGTCATCAGCTCGATCTCGCCCGCGACCGAGGACAGAAGATCGCGCCGCGCCGTCAGCCCCTTTTCGCGCTCCTGCTTGTCCAGCGTGCTGGTGCCCTCGGGTTCCAGCCCCAGAACCCCCTGCCGCACCCACAAAAGCCCGGTGGGCCCGGCAAGCCCCTGGCCCAGCAAGCGGTCGATCCAGGCCTCGGCCTCGTCCTCCTGCGCGATCAATTTACCTGTCGCATCAAAGACCTGCGCCGCAGGGCGCGACAGCCAGCGCTTGCGAAGGCGAAAGCGGCCCTCGGGCAGGTCAACCTCGACCTCGACCTCGGGTCCACCGCCGGCATGGGGTTGCAGCGCCTTGACGGCAGATTTCGTGCTGCGGTGGCGTTCGAAGAACAGGGCGTGGAGCGCGTCAAAGAAGGTGGATTTGCCAAATTCGTTCGGCTCGGACAGGACGGTCACGCCGTCGCCGATCTGGTCGATGCGGGCACGTTGCCCGGCAAAGCGGCGCACGTTGGACAGGGTGATGGCGCGGATCTTCATGCCTGCACCTCTTGCGCGAGCGCGAAAAGCCGGGCCAGCGCCGTGGCGGCCACGGCGCGCGCCGCGGTGGTCAGGGCGGGGTCGTCGCTTTCGGCGCGCAGCGCCTCGGCTGCCTGCCGCAGGGCGCCGCCCTTGTCGATCAGGTCCAGATCCTCGGGGCGGATTTCGGCGGCAAGGGCGGTCAGATCCGCCTCGAACCAGCCGAAGTCGGGGGCGGCGGCGTCCAGATCGGCCTGCAGCCGGGCGAGGTCGGCCAGCGCCAGACGCCCGCGCGCCGCGATCCGCAGCATCAGATCGCGCCGCCCCGCCGCAGCGGGCAAGGCGGCGGTCAGCATGAGGCCGGCATCGTCGCCGGGCAGCAGGTCGATCTCGGGGCAAAGCCAGCCGAAGGCGCCGGTCGGCACCCGGGTCACCTCGGGCGCGGCGCCCGGCGCGGTCAGCGTGACCATCAGGGCCGAGGCGCGGCCCGCGTGTTTGAAACTGTCGCCCTCCGGCGTGCCGGAATACCAAGTGGCCGGCCCGATCGACAGGCAGCCGTGCCAGTCGCCAAGCGCGAGGTAATCCAGCCCCGAAAGCCGCGCCCGATCGGGCGGGATGATCCCCGGCGCGCCCTCTTCGCCCGAGAAATCCGTCACGGCGCCATGGCCTAGACCCAAACGCAAAGCGCCGTCGGGGGTGGCGACCGACATCGCCTCGGTCAGATCGCGGCCCGGGCGGCGCTGGGTGCAGGGCGCGGGCAGAAGCCAGAGGCCGGGCGCAGCCTCGAAGGCCTGCGGCTCGGTCACGGCCCGCAGGTTGGCCGGGGCCTCGGCCGCGATGCGAAGCCAAAGCTCCGAGGCGGCAAGGCTGTCGTGGTTGCCCGGGATCATGACCCAGGTGATGTCCGAGGCTTCCGCCATCGCGCGCAGGGCGTGGCGCAGCGTCTCCGGGCCGGGGGTTTCGGCGTCAAAGGTATCGCCGGCCAGCAGGACCAGATTGCTGCCCCCGTCCCGCGCCGCCGCAGCCAGCCGCCCTATCGCGCCATGCCGCGCCTCGCGCAGGCGGTTGCGGATCGCCTCGGGGAAGCCGCCGAAGGCCTTGCCCAGATGCAGGTCGGAGGAATGCAGAAATCTGTACGCCACAAAATGTCCCATCCAGTAGCCGCAGCGCGCATGCGCCGCGCCTAAAGACCAAAGCCCGCGGCGGGCGCTTTGGCAAGCGGCGGCGCATCCTCCGGCGCGCCAAGCGAGGTCAGGATCGGGCAATCGGGCCGCCCGTCGCCGTGGCAATTGTGCGAGAGGTGTTCCAGCGTCGAGACCATCTCCTGCAAGGCGCGCATCTTGGCCTGCAGGTCGGCGATATGGTCGGTGGCGATGCGTTTGACATCGGCGCTGGCCCGGCTGCGGTCGCGCCAGAGCTGCAACAGCCCCTCGATCTGCTTGACCGAAAAGCCAAGGTCGCGGGCGCGGCGGATGAAGCGCAGGGTCTGGATGTCGTTCTCGCCATAGACCCGGTAGCCGGCCTCGGTCCGCTTGGCGGCGACGATCAGGCCGGTCTCCTCGTAATAGCGGATCATCTTGGCGGAGATGCCCGTGGCCGCCGAGGCTTCACCGATGTTCATGCCGCACCTCCTGTCATCGCGGGGGAAAAGCGCCGCAGCCTCAGTGCGTTGGTCAGCACGAAGACCGAGGACATGGCCATGGCCCCCGCCGCCAGCATCGGCGACAAGAGCGTGCCGGTGAAGGGCCAGAGCACGCCCGCCGCCACCGGGATCAGCGCGACGTTGTAGGCAAAGGCCCAGAACAGGTTCTGCGCGATGTTGCGCATCGTGGCGCGGCTGATGCCGAAGGCCTTGGCCACGCCAGTCAGATCGCCGCCCATCAGCACCACATCCGCGGTTTCAATCGCCACATCGGTGCCGGTGCCGACGGCGAGGCCGACATCGGCCTCGGCCAGCGCCGGGGCGTCGTTGATGCCGTCGCCGACAAAGGCCACCTTGCGGCCGTCCTTGCGCAGGGCTTTCAGCGCGGCAACCTTGCCCTCGGGCAGGACCTCGGCCACCACCTCGTCGATGCCAAGCTCGGCCGCGATGGCCTCGGCCGTGCGGCGGTTGTCGCCGGTGATCATCGCGACCTTGAGGCCGAGGTGGTGGAGGGCGGCAATCGCGGCGGGGGTCGTCGGTTTGATCGGGTCGGCCACGGCGATCAGCGCCACCAGCCTGCCGTCGATGGCGGCATAAAGCGGGCTGCGGGCCTTGGCGGCAAGGCTTGCCGCCTTGGGCGCGAGGGACGAGACCTCGGCCCCGATCTGCGCCATGAAGCGGTCGGCCCCGATCTCGACCCTGCGGCCCGCCACCACGGCGCGGATGCCAAGGCCGGGGATGGCGGTGAACTCGCTTGCGGGGACGAGCGTCAACCCCTCGGCCTTGGCGGCAGCCACGATGGCCGCGGCGACCGGGTGTTCGGAGCCGGCCTCGGCTGCGGCGATCAGCGCCAGAACTTCGGCGCGGGTCTCGCCCTCGGTCAGGATCAGGTCGGTCAGCACCGGGCGCCCCTCGGTCAGGGTGCCGGTCTTGTCCAGCGCCACCACGGTGATCGAGGTCAGGCTCTGCAAGGCCTCGCCGTTACGGAAGAGAACGCCCAGTTCCGCCGCCCGGCCGGTCCCCACCATGATCGAGGTCGGCGTGGCCAGCCCCATCGCACAGGGGCAGGCGATGATCAGCACCGCCACCGCATTGACCAAGGCCAAGGACAGCGCGGGCTGCGGCCCCCAGATCATCCAGACCGCAAAGGTCAGCGCCGCCGCCGCCATCACGGCGGGGACGAACCAGGCGGTCACCCGGTCCACCAGCCCCTGGATCGGCAGCTTGGCACCCTGCGCCGCCTCGACCATGCGGATGATCCGCGACAGCATCATGTCGGCGCCGACCTTCTCGGCGCGGTAGGTGAAGGCCCCGCTCTGGTTGATCGTGCCCCCGGTCACCGCCGCGCCCGCCGCCTTCAAGACCGGCACCGGCTCGCCCGAGATCATCGCCTCGTCGACGTAGGAGCTGCCCTCGACCACCGCGCCATCCACCGGGATGCGGTCGCCGGGGCGGATGCGGATCATGTCGCCGGGCCGCACGGCCTCCAGCGCCACCTCGACCACCTCACCGCCGCGCAGCACATGGGCGGATTTGGCCTGCAGGCCCACCAGCCGGCTGATCGCCTGCGACGTGCGGCCCTTGGCCCGCGCCTCAAGATAGCGGCCCATCAGGATCAGGGTCACGATGACCGAGGAGGATTCGAAATAGACGTTCACCGCGCCCTGCGGCAGGAGGCCGGGCGCAAAGGTGGCGACGACCGAATAGGCCCAGGCGGCGGTTGAACCCACCACCACCAGCGAATTCATGTCAGGCGACAGATGCCACAGCGCCGGCAGACCCTTGCGGTAGAAGCGCAGGCCGGGGCCAAACTGCACCGCCGAGGCGAGGAGGAAGGACAGGACATGCACGGTCCCGTCCCCCACGTTCATCATCAGCCACATGTGCAGCGCGGGGATCAGATGGCCGCCCATTTCCGCCACGAAGATCGGCAGGGTCAGCGCCAGGGCGATGCGGAAATCGCGGCGCAGGCGGTCCTGTTCGGCCTCCCGCGCGGCGGCGGCCGTGGCGCCGGACTCCTGCACGTCCAAAGGCTCGTAGCCGGCCTTGCGGACGGCGGCCGCGATGGCCGCACTCAGGTCCGGGGTCTTGCCCGAAACGGTGATCGTCGCCCGTTCGGTCGCAAGGTTGACCGAGGCCGCCTCGACCCCCGGCACCCCTTTCAACGCCTTTTCGACTCGCGCCACGCAAGAGGCGCAGGTCATGCCCTCGATCCCGAGGTCGAAAGTCTCGGGCGCCACATCATAGCCCGCCTTGCGGATCGCCGCGACCACGGCCTCGTGCCGGGCGGGGCCGGCATAGCGCACCTCGGCCTTTTCGGTGGCCAGGTTGACCGAGGCCGAGGCGACCCCCTCGACCTTGGCAATCGCCTTTTCCACCCGCAGCACACAGGAAGCACAGGTCATGCCCTCCACCGCGATGGATTCGGTGGGGCCGGCGGGGGAAGCGGGTGTGACGGTGTCTTTCATGGCTTTGGTCCTCTGGACTTGGCCGGAAGGGTAAGGCGGGCGCCTCAGACGGGTGAGAAGCCCGCCTCGGTGATGGCCTGTTTCACGGCGGCATCGCTGGCAGAGGTCTTGACCTGTACCTTGCGCGCCTCGATGTCGATGACAAGTTCTGCTGCCGGATCAAGCTCTTTGACCGCGGCGGTCACCCCGCGGGCGCAGCCGCCGCAGGTCATGTCGGGAATGGAAAGATCAAGCATCGGATATCCTTTCAAGTCAGACGTTGAGGGTCAGGCCACCAGGTTCAGGCGATCAGTTTCAGGCGATCTGGGTGCCCTGTGCATCAGATGGGGCTTCCCATGGTGTCAAGGTCAAGAGGCCCGCCGCATTTTTTTCCGCAACCCGGCGCCTCCGCGGTCAAGGCCAGATCCGCAGCAAATGCCTATGTTCTTGGCACATTCCGGCGCGCTCCGTGTTGATCCATGTCACACCGGGCCGCGACAGGGTGCCGAAGCCGACCCTTCGGCCTACAACCCCAAATTGCCGTGCGGTTATGCTGGACAGACTGCCCTCGTTGTGTAGTCTTTCGGCCAAGCGGGCGGGCCCGAAACGGCAAGACCCGCAAAATGTGCGACAAATGGGAGGACTACATTGGACAGACGTAAATTTCTCGGGACCGCCTCGGTAGGCGGCATCGGTGCTGCCGGCGCGGCGCTGCTGGCCACCCCGGTTGTGGCGCAATCCATGCCCAAGGTGACCTGGCGCATGACCTCTTCCTTTCCGAAATCGCTGTCGGACACGATTTTCGGCGGGGCCCTGTCGCTGTCGAAATATGTGAGCGAGGCGACCGGCGGCAATTTCGACATCCAGGTCTTCGCGGCGGGCGAGCTGGTTCCCGGCGGCGCTGCGGCGACCGATGCCGTGACCACCGGCACCGTCGAGGCGGCGCATACCGTGGCCTATTACTCCTTCGGCAAGGATCCGACCTTCGCGCTGGCCGCAGCCGTGCCCTTCTCGCTTTCGGCGCGCGGCATCAACGCCTGGCACTATTACGGCGGCGGCATCGACCTCTATAACGAGTTCATGAAGCAGCATAACATCTACGCCCTGCCCGGCGGCAACACCGGCGTGCAGATGGGCGGCTGGTTCCGCAAGGAGGTCAACACGGTCGAGGACCTCAAGGGCCTGAAGTTCCGCGTCGGCGGTTTCGCCGGCAAGGTGCTGGAACGTCTGGGCGTCGTCCCGCAACAGATCCCGGGCGGCGACATCTATCCCGCGCTGGAAAAAGGCACGATCGACGCCGCCGAGTGGGTCGGCCCGGCCGATGACGAGAAGCTCGGCTTCGTCAAGGTTGCGCCCTATTACTACTATCCCGGCTGGTGGGAAGGTGGTCCGACCGTCCACTTCTTCTTCGGTCTGGACAAGTTCAACGCCCTGCCGCCGCAGTACCAGGCGCTGTTGAAGACGGCCGCCATGGCCGCCGACGCCAACATGCTGCACGCCTATGACTGGTACAATACCTTCGCGATCAAGCGTCTGGTGGCATCGGGTGCGCAACTGCGGCCCTTCTCGAAAGAGATCATGGAAGCCTGCTTCGAGGCCGCCAACGGCGTCTATGCCGACATGGAAGCCACCAACCCGGCCTTCAAGACGATCTGGGATTCCATCAAAGCCTTCCGCAGCGAGTACTACACCTGGGCGCAGCTGGCGGAATACAACTACGACACCTTCATGATGATCCAGCAGAACGCCGGCAAGCTTTAAGCTTCCCGCACAGCGCGCCAAAGGAAAGCCCCGGCACCGCGAAGGTGCCGGGGCTTTTCGTTGCAAGGGGGGAAAGGCGGGGGGCGCGAAGCCCCCCTGTCAGGTCAGGGTGTGGTGGGCTTCGGCGCGCCCAAACCACCGCCGCCCAGGCCGCCACCCAATCCGCCGCCACCCAGACCACCGCCAAGGCCGCCACCCAGACCACCACCGCCCAGGCCACCACCAAGGCCGCCGCCCAGACCGCCACCTTCCGGCATCACGATCTTGACCTGGCTCACGTCGATCGGCGCGCCCTTGTAGCGCATGACGAGGCTCGGGAAGGCGATCACGATGCCGATCATCAGGACCTGGATCAGCACGAAGGGCACCGCCCCCCAGTAGATCTGGCCCGTCGTCACCGGCTCCATCATCTTGCCGGTCACCCGGTCCTTGTAGCGCGTCTTGGGCGCCACTGACCGCAGGTAGAACAGCGAGAAGCCGAAGGGCGGGTGCATGAAGCTGGTCTGCATGTTCACCCCGAGGATGACGCCGAACCAGATCAGGTCGATCCCGAGCTTGTCCGCCGCCGGGGCCAGCAGGGGCACCAGGATGAAGGCCAGCTCGAAGAAGTCGAGGAAGAAGGCCAGGAGGAACACCAGAAGCGAGACCGAGACCAGGAAGCCGATCTGCCCGCCCGGCAAGGAGGTCAGCAGATGCTCGACCCAGAGATGCCCGTTGACCCCGTAGAAGGTCAGCGAGAAGACCCGCGCCCCGATCAGGATGAACATGACGAACGACGACAGCCGCGTGGTCGAGGCCAGCGCCTGCCGGATCACCCCCATGTTGAGCCGCCCCTTCAAGGCCGCCAGCAACATCGAGCCGACAGCCCCCATCGCCCCGCCCTCGGTCGGCGTCGCGATGCCAAGGAAGATCGTGCCGAGCACCAGGAAGATCAGCGCCAGCGGCGGGATCAGCACGATGATCACCTCGCTGGCCAGCCGCGACATCAGGTTCAGCTTCAGGCTGCGGTCGGCGAGCGCCGCGACATAGACCAGCACCACCGCAAGCGTGAACCCGAGCACATCGGCATTCACGCCGTAGCCGGCGAAAAGCCAGACCGTGGCGAAGTAGCCGATGGCCCCGGTCAGGATCAGCGCCACCAGAAGCGAGGTCACGCCATGCCCCAGCGTGCGCGCCTCTTTCGGCAGGGCCGGGGCCCAGTTCGGCCGGATCAGGGTAACGATAAGCACATACCCCACATAAAGCCCGGTCAGGATCAGCGCCGGCACCATGGCGCCCTTGTACATGTCGCCGACCGACCGGCCCAACTGGTCGGCCAAAATGATCAGCACGAGCGAGGGCGGAATGATCTGCGCCAGCGTCCCCGAGGCCGCGATGACCCCCGAGGCCAGCCTGCGGTCATAGCCATAGCGCAGCATGATCGGCAGCGAGATCAGCCCCATCGCGATGACCGAAGCCGCAACCACCCCCGTCGTGGCGGCCAGAAGCGCGCCCACGAAGATCACCGCATAGGCCAGCCCACCGCGGATCGGCCCGAAAAGCTGGCCGATCGTTTCCAAGAGATCCTCGGCCATGCCGGAGCGTTCCAGCACGATGCCCATGAAGGTGAAGAAGGGGATGGCCAGCAGCGTCTCGTTCTGCAGGACCCCCCAGAACCGTTCCGGCAAGGCGTTCAGCAGATTCCAGTTGAGGTTGATCGCCCCGTCCGAGTTCGGCGCGAGATAGACCCCGATGATGAAGAACAAGAGCCCGTTGGCCGCCAGCGAGAAGGCGACCGGATAACCGGCGAGGAGGAAAACCACCAGGGAGGCGAACATGATTGGCGCCATGTTCTGCGCGATGAGATCCAGGATCATTTGTCCAGAAGCCCCGCCAGTTTCTCGCCCTCAAGCTCGGCCGCCTGATGGGCGGAGATGAAGGGCGTGGGGTCCTCCATGTCGCCGCGCATGATGGCGATCTTCTTGATGATCTCGGAAATGCCCTGCACCGTCAGCAGCAGGAAGCCGAGCAGCAGGAGAAGCTTGCCCGGCCACATGATCAGCCCGCCGGCATTGTTGGAATATTCGCCCGAATGGTAGGACAGCATCACATAGGGCAGAAGGTAGATGTCCATCAGGATGACGAAGGGCATCAGGAAGAACAGATGGCCCAGAAGGTCGATCCAGTGCTGCCCGCGCCGGGTCATGGTGCCGTAAACGATGTCGATCCGGATATGTTCGTTGTGCTTCAGCGTCATCGCGGCGGCCAGCAGGAAGGCCGCGCCGTAGAGATACCACTGAAGCTCCAGAAACGCGTTGGATGAGACGCTGAATACCTTGCGCACCACCGCATTGGCGGCACTGATCAAGACCGCCACCAGAATGAGCCAGCCCACCGTCTTGCCGATCCACTCCGTCGCAGTGTCGATGGCCCGTGCCAAAGACAACAAACTGCCCATAAGCAATTCCTCCCCTGTCCTGTCGCCATCTCTGATGGATGGCTCGCCCTATAGTGGCGCGGCGGGGGGAGGTGCGTCAACCGATTGATGCGCGCTTTGCCCGGTTCCGGGGGGAGCGGACGCAGGGTCAATATGCCGCAGCACGGCACCTGCGCGCCCAGTCCCGACATTTTTTGGGCATTATCGTCGGATTTCGACGTTAATTTAGGCATTTCGCCGGGTGGGGCCAAAGCGCCGGGATCGGGCGGCCTCCCGCGCGGGGCGCCAGTCCGGCCGGCGGTCGTCATCGGGCGCATCTGCCGCATTGCAACGTGCCGCAAAGCGCGCAGGATCAAGCCGTCGCCAAACCGTCAGGAGAGTCCCATGCTGGAATACAAGGTCGCTGCCCGCCGGACCTCAAGCCACGGCGCCGAGGCCACCACCAAAGAGGCGCTTATCGTGCTGGACACCGACCTTGCCGGGCGTCCCGATGCGTTCAACCCCGCCGAGCTTCTGCTGGCCAGCCTCGCCGCCTGCATCCTGAAAGGGGCGGAGCGGGTGCTGCCTTTGCTGAACTTCTCCCTGCATGGGATCGATGTCGCCATTCAGGGCCAGCGTCAGGATGCCCCGCCGAAGATGACCAGGATCACCTATCAGATCGTGGTGGACACCGAGGAAAGCGACCAGCGGCTTGACCTTCTGCACCGCAACATCCGCAAATACGGCACGATTTCCAACACTCTCGCCGATGCGCTGGATCTCTCGGGCACCATCGCCCGACGCCAGATCACCCCCTGAACGGCTGCCCCAGCGAGGCGACCGAGTTCAGGCGCAGCCGCCTGCGGTTGGACGAGATCACCGCCAGCATCAGGATCGTCACCCCGTAAGGGATGCAGGCCAGAAGCTGCGAGGGCACCGCCACCCCCATCGCCTGCGCGGTCAGGTCAGTCAGGGAAAGGGCGCCGAACAGAAAGGCGCCAAAGACCACGCGCCCGGTCTGCCAGGTGCCAAAGACCACCAGCGCCAGCGCGATCCAGCCCCGGCCCGCGATCATCCCATCGGCCCAAAGCGGCGTGTAGACGGTCGAGGCATAGGCCCCCGCCAGCCCCGACAAGGCCCCGCCAAAGGCAATCGCCCCGCAGCGGATCGACAGCACTGGAAAGCCGAGCGCCCGCGCCGCCTGCGGATTCTCCCCCACCGCGCGCAAAACCAAGCCCAGCCGGCTGTGGTTCATCACCGCCCAGATCGCCAGCGCCAAAGCCAGGGTCAGCCAGACCACCACATCCTGCGCGAAAAGCCCTCCGACCCCCGGCAACTCCGCCAATCCCGGCACCGCCAGCTTGGGCAGCGGGATCAGCGTCTGGCTCTCAAACGCCTTGCCAAACAGCGCGGAGAGCCCCTGCGCCAGGATCCCCACCGCCAGCCCCGCCACGACCTGATTGGCGACAAAGCCCAGCGCGAGCGCCGCAAAAACCAGCGAAATCGCCACCCCGCCCAAGCCCGCCGCCAGAAACCCCAAGGCGTGGCTGCCGCTCGTATAGGTCACGACAAAGCCCAGCGCCGCGCCAAGGGCCATCATCCCCTCCAGCCCGAGGTTCAGGACGCCCGATCGCTCCGTCACCATCTCGCCCAGCGCCGCCAGAAGCATCGGCGTCGCGGCGGCGAGCATGCCGGCCAGAATGAACTCCACCGCGCTCACGATGCGGCCCCCCGGCGCGGCACCCAGACCAACCGGTTGCGGATGAAGATCAGGCTGGCGAGGTAAAAGACCAGAAGCAGCCCCTGAAACACATAGACCCCCGCCACCGGCAGATCGGCCGACACCATCGCATTATCCCCGCCGATATAAAGCGCCGACATCAGGAAGGCCGAGATCACGATGCCCAAGGGGTTCAGCCCGCCCAGATAGGCCACGATGATCGCGGCATAGCCGTAGCCCGTGCTGACCGAACGCTGCAGCTGCCCCAAAGGCCCCGCCACCTCGCAGGCCCCGGCAAAGCCCGCCGCCAACCCGCCGAGCAGCAGGCTCAGCCAGATGCCCCGGCTTTCGCTGAACCCGGCATAAGTCGCCGCCCGTGGCGCCAGCCCGCTGACCAGCAGCTGATAGCCCGAAAACCTGTGCCGCATCATCACCCAGGCCAAAGCCGACACCGCCAAAGCCGCCAAAAGCGAGATATTGACCCGCGTGTCCGGCAACAGGATCGGCAACAAGGCCGCATCGGGAAAGGTCACCGATTGCGGAAAGTTGAAGCCATCCGGGTCCTTCCACGGCCCCAAGAGCAGATAGTTCAGCACCTGGGTCGCAATCAGCGTCAGCATCAGCGTCACCAGAATCTCGTTCGCGTTGAACCTTGTGCGCAGCAAGGCTGCAATGCCGGCCCAAAGCATCCCCGCCAAGGCCCCCATCGCAATCATCGCGGGCAGCATCCAGCCCGAGGTACCTTCAGGATACCAGACCGGCAGCGCCGAGGCCGCAATCGCCCCGATGATCAACTGCCCCTCGGCCCCGATGTTGAAGACATTGGCGCGAAACCCGATCGCCAGCCCCTGCGCGATCAGGATCAGCGGCGCGGTCTTCAACAGCACTTCCGAGAAGTTGTACCAGCTGAGAAACGGCTCCAGCAGCAGCGAATACAGCGCCTGCCCCGCCGGTTTGCCCAGCAATGCAAACAGGATCAGACTAGCCAAGGCACTGAGCGCCAGGGAAATCACCGGCGCCACAACCATCGCCAACCGCGAGGCGCGCGCGCGGCGGATCAGAACCAGCCTCATGCCGCGCCCTCCGCGCCCGCGCCGATCATATAGGCGCCGATCTGATTGACCGTGGTGGATTTGGTGGCCAACGCCGGCGAAAGCCGCCCCTTGTGCAGGACGTGGAGCGTGTCGCAGATCTCGAACAACTCCTCGATTTCTTCCGAGATGACCAGAACCGCCACACCCGCATTGCGCATCGCCACCAGCCTTTGGCGGATCTGGGTCGCCGCCCCGATATCCACGCCCCATGTGGGTTGCGAGACCAGAAACATCTGCGGCGCCAGCATCACTTCGCGGCCCAT
Organism: Rhodobacter sp. P2_H5; assembly: GCF_056403335.1. Classification (NCBI taxonomy): domain Bacteria; kingdom Pseudomonadati; phylum Pseudomonadota; class Alphaproteobacteria; order Rhodobacterales; genus Rhodobacter; species Rhodobacter sp. P2_H5. Next base: position 50,756 of record NZ_JBFUFS010000017.1, read on the forward strand.
GATGAATTTCTGCAGATTGCCGCCCGACAGCGCCCCCGCCTCGGCCTCGGGCCCCGGCGTCCTCACGTCGAAATCCGCGATGCAGGCGGCGGTGAAGGCGCGCTCCGCCCGGCGCGAGATGAACCCGCGCTTCACCAGCCCCTGCCCATGCGCCGTCAGCAAAGCGTTATCGGCCAAGGACATCTCGGGCACCGCCCCGCGTCCCAGCCGCTCCTCAGGCACAAAGGCAAAGCCGAGCTTGCGGCGGCCTGCTGCCCCCATATCCCCTACCGCCTGCCCCATCAGCCGCACCGCATCACGCTGCGACCGGGGCAAACTGACCTCGCCCGAGATCAGCGCCGCCAATTCCTGCTGACCATTGCCCGAAATCCCCGCGATGCCGACAATCTCGCCGCTGTGCACCGCCAGCGAGATCCCCGCCAGCGAGATGCCGAACGGGTCGTCATTGGCAAAATCGAGGCCCGAAAGCTGCAACCGCACCTCACCCAGACCATGCGGCGCCGGGTGCAACGCCGCCGGCATCTCGTGCCCGATCATCAGCCGGGCGAGCTCCTGCGCCGAATGCTGCGCCGGGTCGACCCGCCCGGTGACCTTGCCCAGCCGCAGGATGGTGGCGCGGTCGCACAGCTCCTTGATCTCTTCCAGCTTGTGGCTGATGAACAGGATCGCCATGCCCTTGGCCTGCAACTTGCGCAGGGTTTCAAACAGGCGCTGCACATTCTGCGGCGGCAGGACCGAGGTTGGCTCGTCGAGGATCAGAAGTTCGGGGTTCAGGAGCAGGCAGCGGATGATCTCCACCCGCTGGCGTTCCCCCACCGACAGGGCATGCACCATCGCGGCGGGGTCGACTGAAAGCCCGAACTCCTCGCCCAAGGCGCGGATGCGGCGGGAAAGGTCGGCCTGCGCCCCTGGCACCACCAGCGCCATGTTCTGCACCACGGTCAGCGTCTCGAATAACGAGAAGTGCTGGAACACCATCCCAATCCCCAGCCGCCGCGCATCGGCGGGGCTGGAGAGGCGCACAGGCTGGCCCTTCCACAGGATTTCACCCTCGTCCGGCGCCTCCACCCCATAGATCAGCTTCATCAGGGTGGATTTGCCGGCACCATTCTCGCCCAGGATGGCATGGATCGACCCGGCCTCGACCGCCAGATCGATGCCGGAATTGGCCACGACCCCGCCGTAGCGTTTCGATACACCCGAAAGCGTCAGCAGCGGGGTCGTGCCCATCTTATTTCGGCAGCGGCGTGGTGACGCCCTTCACATGCCAATCCATCGACAGGATCGCGTCATCACCCAGCGTGACGCCCGCCGCCACATGTTCGGCGCCGCTTTGGTCCATGATCGGCCCGGTGAAGGGCGAGAAGGCGCCCGAGGTCAGCTTGGCCTCGGTCTCGGTGATCTTGGCCATCAGATCGGCGGGCACATCGGCACTCCAATCCTCGACGATCACGCATTTGTCGGCCATGCCGAGCCAAGCCGAGCTGCCCTTGAAAGTGCCCGCCAGATGCGCCGCCACCGATTGCTTGAAGAAGGGCGCCCAGTCGGTCGCCACACAGCCGAGGTATTTCTTCGGCGCATAGGTCTTCATCGAGGAGTTGAGGTTGAAGACATAGGCCCCCGCCGCCTCGCAAGCCGTCACCACCGAAGGCGTGTCCTGCGCGTTGGAGAAGATCACGTCGCAGCCCTGCGACAGCAAGGCCTTGGCGGCGTTCTGTTCCGACGCCGGGTCGAACCACGAATTCACCCAGACCACCGAAACCTCGATGGACGGGTCCACCGACTGCGCGCCCAAGGTCCAGGCGTTGATCGAAGTGATCAGTTCCGGGATGGCAAAGGCGCCGACGCAGCCGATCTTCTTGGTCTTGGTCAGGGCGGCGGCGGCCATGCCCATCAGGTAGGTGCCCTGATAATAGCGCGCCCCGAAGGGCGAGAAGTTCGGCGCGGTCTTGTAGCCGGAAGCATGCAGCACCGTCACCTCCGGGTGCTTCTTGGCCAGCTTCAAGCCGCCTTCCATATAACCGAAAGAGCCGAGGATGACGAAGGTGTTCCCGTCCGCCACGGTCTTGTTCATGATGCGGTCGCCGTCCGGGCCCTCGGCCACGTTTTCCAGCACGGTCACCTTGATCTTGTCGCCATATTCGGCCTCCAGCGCCTTGGTGCCGAGCTCCAGCGTATGCGACCAGCCCACATCAGCGGCGGGCGAGGGCACGATCAGCGCCACTTTCAGCACATCGGCGGCAAAGGCCGGAACCGGCAGCGCCAAGGCGGTGCCTGCGGCGAGCGAGGTTTTCAGAAAGGCGCGGCGGTTGACTTGTGTCATGGGTTTTCCTCTGTTGGATCAGTTTGTTATTGTGTGAAGGGCGGCTTCGGCCTTGGCGAAAAGGTCGCGCTCATCGAGGCCGGGGAAAGCGCCATCGGCCCAGACGATGCGCCCGTTGATCATGGTCATATCCACCGCCATGCCGACGCCGACCTTGGCCAGAAGGCTCGCCGGGTCATGCCGCGTGCCGACATAGTCGAGCCTGCGGGTGTCGATGGCGAACAAATCCGCCGCCATGCCGGGCGCCAAAGTGCCGATATCCTTGCGCCCCAGCACATCCGCGCCGCCCTGGGTCGCGTAGTGCAGGAAGGCCGAGGGTTCGGGCACCGGATGCTTGCGGCTTTTTGCCACCAGACATTGCAGCATGTAGCCGGAATGGATGCAGTGCATCAGGTTGGAATTGTCATTCGACGCGGTGCCATCGACGCCAAGCCCCAGCCGCAGCCCAAGGGCCTGCATCGCGGGAATGTCGGTGACCTCGGCGCCGACCAGATGGACTGGCTCGGGGCAATGGGCGACGCCGGTCCGGCTCGCGGCCAGCTGCGCCAGCTCGCCATGCGACAGCTCCCAGCAGTGGGCGTACCAGACGTCCGGGCCGGCAAAGCCGATGTCTTCCAGATAATCCACCGTCCGCTTGCCGGTGCGGGCCTGCATCACCGGGCTTTCGCCCTCGCCCACATGGGTGTGCAAAAGCACGCCCTTGTCGCGCGCAAGGCGGACCGATTCCACGAAAGTCTCCCGATACCCATTGACCGGCTGACAGGGCGAGACCGCCACTTGCCGCATGCTGAAGGGCCCGGCATCGTGGTAGCTGTCGATCAGCCGCTCGCAATCGGCGAGGAACTCATCCGTCGTCTCCAGCATCTCGTCGGGGATCGTGCTGCCCTCCGACTTCGGCAAGGAGTTGCCGCCGCGCCCCGCGTGCAGGCGGATGCCGAACATCGCGGCCGCCTCGAACTGGCGGTCGACGATGCGGGAGCCGGCATGGCGGGGGAAATTGTACTGGTGGTCAAAGGCGGTGGTGCAGCCGTGCTTGATCAGCTCGGCCAGCGCCACCACGGTGGAATGGTAAAAGGCATCCTCGGTCAGACGGGCGAAGATCGGATAGATCCGGTCCAGCCATTCGATCACCGAAAGCTTGGTCCAGTCCAGATCGGCGCGGTTCCTCACGAAGGTCTGGAAGAAATGGTGATGGGTGTTCACCAGACCCGGGTAGACAAACCACCCCGTCGCATCAAGGACTTGGGTGCCGGCAGGCAGGGGGCCGCCGGACAAGTCCGCCCCGATGGCCCTGATCGCGGGGCCTTCGATCAGGATGTCCTGCCCGGTCCGAACCGGTGCCGTGGCCGAGCTGACAATCGCGGCGCAGTTCTTCAGCAGGTAGCCCATCACACCGCCTCCGCCGCAGTTTCCGGTGCGGGGCGGAGTTCATGCAGACGGTGAATGCCCGGCATCTCGATGAACCGGTCCAAAGACCGCAGCGCCCGGCTCCACAATCGGACCGAGGGATAAGCATCAAGGGTCACCCCGCCATCCGCCGCCAGCGCCACGGCGGGGAAGCAGGCGATATCGGCAATCGAGGGCGCATCACCGACCAGCCAGATGCCACCCGCAAAGCGGCGTTCCACCAGATGCGCCTCGATCTCGCGCAGGCAGTCATGCCCTGCGGCGCGCAGGGCCTCGATGTCGCCGGGGTAAAGCAGCATGTCATGCAGCCGCGCCATGCCCAGGCTGGCACCAAGCCGGGCCGAGAAGGCCAGCCATTGCTGCACCTGCGCGGGGGCGCCGCCCATCCAGCCGGTTCCTTCAGCCAGATGCACAAGCATGGCGGTGCTTTCGGTCAGGGTCAGGTCGCCATCGACCAGAACCGGGATTGTCCCCGCCGGGTTGATTGCCCGAAAGGCCGCCGAGCGATGCTCGCGCCCCGGATGGAAATCCACCGCGACCTGGTCCAGCTTCACGCCCACCAGCGCGGCCATCAGGCGCACCTTGTAGCAGCTGGCACTCAGCACATAGTCGTAAAGGATCATGCCGCCACCATCTGCGCGCCGTAGGTCAGGCCCCGCCGCTTCAACCAGCGCCGATAGGCGATCGAGGTGAGGTCGGCCTGGGTCGGAATCTCCATCCCCGGGTCGAGCGGCAACAGCCGCGGGATCTGGTTTTCCAGGATCGAGCGGTCCTGCAGGAAGATCATCTGCTGAAAGGCGATCAGTTCGGCTTGCGGCGTCGTGTCGTCATAAAGCGCCATCCAGGGCCAGACATCGCACAGCTCTTCCGTCAGGGGCTGGACGAAAATCGCGATCACGTCCCATGCGTCGGGCCTGACCGGGCAGGTCTTGTAGAGGACCGAGGCAGTGGGCGCCGGCACCCGGTACATATATTCCGTCACGATGCCGCCCTCGGCCGATTTCGCGGCCTGCGGCTGGTAGAAATGCACCTTGGTCGCCCAGACTTCATCCACCTCCTCGCGGATCTGCACCTCGTAGCGGTTGACTTCGGTATGCGGCTCGGCCCCCAGAATATCGGTGTGGACAAAGGGGAAATGCGCGATGTCGAGGAAGTTTTCCACCGCGCGCAGGGGCGAGCATTTGACCCGCACCACGCCCACATCGACCAGACGGCGGCCGGGTTGATCGGCCTCGGGAATGGCGAACAACGGATGCGCATGCGTGCCAGGGCAGGCCCAGACATGGCCATAGGCCAGGGTCACCGCCAGATCGCCCGCAGCCGAGGTCACCCGGATGCCCGAAGCATCGCGGAAGACGCGGATCGCCGCACCCAAAAGCTGGGTGTCGCGCCCGGCTTCGGTGACCATCGCGGTCATTCCCACCGGATACCATTGGTTCAAAACCGCAGGACTGATCATGCCGCCGCTCCCTCTTCCACCTGCCGCCGCAAGCCCTCCAGCCAGCGCGAGACGGCGACCCGATCCCCCGCCGCATCGCACAGAGCGTGCACCGTGGTCTGGCCTGAGGCGCGGCGCTGCAACACCAGACACAGCGCCACCGGACGCCCGCCCAAATCCACCGTACCGCGCAAGATCCCCTCGCCCGCAAACCCCGCCACCACCACCGGCGCGTCAAGGGTCAGCGAGCGGACGGGGGCAAACCCCGCAAGGTCCGGCAAAGCCTCTTCGGTGCCGGCAGGTGCCACCCAGATCACGCCATCCGCCTCGGCACAGGCAAAGGCCGTGGCGCGAATGGCCGCGGGCGGCACGAGGTCGGGATGCGCCGGGATCCGGCTGCAAGCGCCCGAGGTGCCATAGACCCAGCCGTGATAGATGCAGGACAGCGTCTCGCCCCGCACGAAGCCATGGCTCAGCCGCATGCCGCGATGCTGGCAGCGGTCCTTCCAGGCCGCAATCCGGCCCGAGGCACTGCGCCAGATCGCCAGATCCTGCCCGCCCCAGGCGCCCGCCATCACCACCCCGGCGGGGAGGTCCTGCGACAAGCCATTGGCGACCCAAGCTGATGTCATTCGTCTTCAACCTTTCCCCGGCGCCCTCCGGCGCTGCTGCCGCATTGCAGCCCAAGGCCCGGCAAAATGCACGTCCCGAGACGCTTTGCTCGCCAATAAAAGCCCTCAAATTGGGCGACACCCCGAAAGATGATCACAAATCAGGCGCAGGTCTAAGCCGAATCCGACGGCTCTGCGGGGTTTTTCGGTTTGCGCAGGACCTGATCCACCATGACCTCCTGTGGGCCAAGGCTGCAGCCCAGCGCCATGGCGTCCAGAAGGTCGGGCGGGCCCGAGACCGTCACCTCGACCAGATCGGCCCGCTGCGCCTGAACCGAGGCGAGCAGCCCCAGCCGCCCGGCATGGCGCAGGATCCAGCCGGGAAACACCGCGGCGCCGACATCGCCGGTGATCGCAAAGCCCTCGGTCCGGGTTGCGGGCGCGCCCAGATCAGCCGCCCGCCATGGCGGACAAAAGCACCGCATGGTCGCGGGCGATCAGCGCCTTGTAAACGGCGAGCTTTTCGGGCGTGAAATGATGCTCCTCGGCCAGAAGGTTGACGGTGCCAAGCACCGGCCCGCCTTCGGCAAAGATCGGGATGTTGATACAGGAGCCGAGGCCAAGCGAGGTGATCAGCGCATGGTCAAAGAAGTATTTCGCGAACTCCGGCACGGTATTGGCCACGAAAACCTGCCGCGCGGCGATGCACTGGTCATACCAGCCATCCTTCTCGATCGGCTTGGTGCCGCTGACCGGATATTCCACCGGATGCGAGGTATAGGACCGGCGCGCCAGGCCCGCGGCCTCGTCCTGCACGGTCACGGTGAACAGAAGCGTGCCCAGGGCCGCGCAATCGGTGTGGAGGGTGTCATATATGCTCATGACGCGCATATCGCCACAGGCCCGCGGGCAAGACAAGCCGGGATCGCACGCGAAATTGTGCAGGAAATGCGCGGGAAGATCGGCGCCACGCCGAAAGCCCGCTTGTCACGCAGCGCCTTGCGGCGCAAACCGGGATCACCCCTGCAGGAGACCGCCATGTCCGCCAAACGCAAGATCCGCATTCCGGTGATGCGCCGTTCGCGGGCGCTGATGGCCTCGTCGCGGCTGTGGAAATCGCGGCTGGTGTTCTGGGCCGGGGCCTTGGCGACCGGCGTGATCTCGGCCGGGTTCGCGGTGGCGGCGGACCGGGCGCAGGGCCTGTTTGCTTCAATGACCGCGGGGGGCTGGCACCGCTGGCTGCCCTTGCTGATCACACCCCTGGGCATGATGTTCAGCGCCTGGATGGCCTACCGCCACTTTTCCGGCGCGCAGGGCAGCGGCATTCCCCAGGCCATCGCCGCCCGCCACCTGCGTGACGACGAGGAAAGGGCGCATCTTCTGTCGCTGCGGCTGGTCTTCGGCAAGATCCTCCTGACCATCCTCGGCCTCGCCACCGGCGCTTCGATCGGGCGCGAGGGGCCGACGGTGCAGGTCGGCGCCTCGCTCATGCTGTTGTCGGCGAGGGTCGGCGGGATGGCCCATGCCAAGGGGCTGATCCTCGCCGGATCGGCGGCCGGGATCGCCGCCGCCTTCAACACGCCCTTGGCCGGGATCGTCTTTGCGATCGAGGAGATGTCGCGCGCCTATGACTCGCGCTCGAACGGCGTGGTCCTGTCGGCGGTGATCATCGCGGGTGTGGCCGCCCTGGGGCTGCAGGGCAGCTACACCTACTTTGGCGTCATGCAGGACACCGCGCGCTTTCCCGGCGACTGGCCCCTGGTCATCGCCTGCGGCGTCTGCGGCGGGGCTTTCGGCGCGGTCTTCAGCGCCCTGACGCTGCGGATCGGCCGCCGCCTGCGCCGCTGGCACGCCGGGGCCGAGTGGCAGAAGGTGGTGATGGTGGCCGGTGTCGCGGGCCTGGTCGTCGCCTGCGTCGGCATCGCGACCGGCGGCCTGACCTTCGGCACCAGCTACGCCGAGGCCCGCTTGGTGGTCGAGGGCCATCCCCTGCCCTGGTACTTCTTCCTCGGCAAGTTCGTGGCCACCCTCGCCTCGACCGTCTCGGGCATTCCGGGCGGGCTCTTCGCGCCCTCGCTCGCCGTCGGCGCGGGGCTTGGCAGCGTGATGGCCATGGCCTTCGGGTCCAGCGCCGGACTGGCCGCGGTTCTCGGCATGTCAGGCTATTTTGCCGGTGTCGTGCAGGCGCCGATGACCGCCTTCGTCATCATCATGGAAATGACCGGCACGCATGAAAACGTGGTGCCGATCATGGCCGCGGCGATGCTGGGCTATGGCACCTCACGCCTGATCGCGCGCGAGCCCTTGTATCATGCGCTGAGCCGGATCTGGGTCGCCGACACGATCCGCAAGATGCGCCATGCCGCGGCGGAAGTCCCCGCAACACCGCTGCCCTAAGCCTTGGTCCCGTCCCAGCGCCCCGATGACAGGATCGTCCAGCCCTCGGCGGCCTCCGGCGCCGGCGGCGGCGTGGCGCCCTGTTCCCAGACCATCAGGAGGATATGGTCCGGCGCCGTCGTGCCCGCCTCGGCCATGGCCTGCCACAGCAGCCCGAACCCCTCCATCATCAGCCCTTCGGCATAGAAGGGGATCTCCTCGGCATCGAGCATCTCGGTCGCGTCATCCTGAACCTGCCAGCCCTCTTCGACCTCGGCGGCCCACAGCACTTCGCCCTCAAGCCCGGGATGACGGGCGGCAAGGCGGGCGAGCGGGGCCAGAAAGGCCTCGGGGGTCGGGGCGGGTGTGGTTGCGGGTCCGGTCATGGCCGCAGTCCTGCCGCAAGCCTCGCCTCCTGGCAAGAGGTCCCTTCCATTTGCCCTCCCCGCTGCCCATATCTGCCAAGGGGTGCGGCGGTTCAGAACCCACCCAGGCCGGAGGATCTGATGCCGTTCATTCTGTTGCTGGTGGTGGGCGCTGCGGCGGGGTTTCTTGCCACGCGGATGATGCGGCTGCAGACCGACATCCCCACGACCATCGCCATCGGCGTCGGTGGCGCCATCATCGGCGGCCTGGTGATCCGGGTCCTGGTCGAGCTTACCAGCTACATGGCGGGCTTTGTCGGCGCCATCCTCGGCGCCCTCGTGCTGATCTGGCTGTGGAAAACCTACATCCGCCGCCGCTGAGGCCTACGACAGCCGCTTCAGCGCATCCTTCAGCTTGAAGCCCTTCTCGCCGGTGCCCTCCCACAGGATCTGCCCCTGCCAGGCCGAAAACACCATGGCGGCGCGTTCGGCGTCGTGCAGCCGCGCGGTGAGCAGGCCTTCGACCCTTGCCCGCCACTCCGCCGCCCGCAACCGCAGCCTTGCATGGCGCAGGCTGCCCGCCAGCAAGGCCGCCATCGGCAGGCTGGCGCTGCGCTCGGTCAAGGCCTTCAGAAGCGCCTGCGGCCCCTTGTCATTGGCCACGACCTCGGACTCGACCTCCGAGGCCAGGTCATCCAGAATATCCCAGCCCCAGGCCAAGGCCGCCTCGACCATCGCCGGCAGCCCGCCATAGCGCTGCACCAGCGAGGCCCCGGCCAGCCCGGTCGCCCGCGAGACCGAGGAGAAGGCCACCGCCTTCTCGCCCTCGGCAGCGATCAGCTGAAGGATGGCGGAAAAAACCTGGGAATCGGGAAGGGTGCGGGGACGGGCCATGGCGCAACGGTAGCCAAGCCTCCGGGAATGGCAAGCCGAACCTCGGGCTGAGCCCACAGCCCTACCGCCCTTTCGCCCCCGCGCCGGCCTGCGGCCCAACGCCGCGCCGGTTGGCCGCAGGCCAGAGGCGAGACAAGGACTTGCGCCGCAGGCGCGCCGTTTTTTACCCGCTTACAACAGGATCCCGGGGTCCGAACCAAGATCCAGCCCGGGAAACACGCTCGACTGCAGGCCCGCGGCCTCAACGCCGAACATGTGGCGCAGCGCCCAGGCCGGATAGGCCCGCACGTCGCCCGTGGGCATCAGATCGCGCTCGGCCAAGAGGTTGCCATCGCCAAGCCCGGGCCATTTGCCCAGCACGCGACCGCCCTTGAGCGCGCCACCCGCCAGCACCGCCATGCCGCCGGTGCCATGGTCGGTGCCGCCGGTGCCGTTTTCCCGCGCGGTGCGGCCGAACTCGGTCATCGCCAGCACCAGCGTCGTGCCCCAGGCCTTGCCCAGCGCCGCTTTCATCGCAATCAGCGCATCCGACAGGCCGGTCAGCTGCAGCACCATGGTCTTTTGCTGCATGTTATGGGTGTCCCAGCCGCTGAACGAGAAGCTGGCGATCCGCGAGGGGCCCAGCAGCCGTTCCGCCACATAGGTGCCAAGCAGGTCATAACCCGGCCCGCCCTTGGGCAGCGTCGCCCCATCCAGATTGCGCACCAGATGCTGCGCCTCGGCATAGGGCTCGGCGAACAAGGGGTCGGCGGCATTGACCGCGTTCAGCAAGGATTGCCCCTGCGCGGACAGCGGGCTTTCGGTGACCGGATACCAATGGTCGGTGTCATGCGCCCCGTCGAGGATCAACAGCCGCTGCTGGCCGACCGAAACCGCGGTGTCCTTGTGCGCGCCGGGGATCAGCGACAGGGCCCGGTTCATCCAGCCGTCGTGATTGGGCGTCAGGCTGCCATCGGCGCCGCCGGTGCCGTTTTCCAGCGCATCCTGCCCGATGAAATGGCTGCGCCCGGTGCGGTAGGGCGTGGCCACGGCATGGGCAAAGGCCAACTCGCCGGCCTGCCACAGGGGCATCATCCCGGCCGCCGCCGGGTGGAGCGTGAAGAAGTCGTTCAACGCCGGCCCGTCGCCCGCATCGGCGGCAAGCTTCGGGCGCAGGCCGGCATAGGCCGGGTCGCCCACCGGGCGCACCACATCCAGCCCGTCCATCGCCCCGCGCAGCACGATCACCACCAGACGGTTCTCGCCCGGGGCGGCGGCAAAGGTCACCGGCGTCAGCAGGGGCGAGGCCGCCACCGAACAGCCGATCAGAAAGGCACGGCGCGACATCAACAGATCATGGGCCATCTCGGGCTACCTCCGGCTGAATTCGGGCGAGGCGATCAGCACGGCCAATCCCTCCCAGCGCTGTTCGGCGCCCGCCACGGCGCGCAGCAAAAGCGGGCTGGCCGTGTCGCCCAGCGCGAAATTGGTCAAGGCGACCGGATCGGCCCGGTCGCCGGTGGCGCGGGCCAGATCGACGGCAAAGTCGACGCGGGCCGCCATCATCGGCGGGGTCATCCAGCCGCTGGCGACCTCGGGCCAGCCATCGGGGCGCAAGGCCTTGAAGGGCACCTGCCCCATGCGGCCCACGGCCGCGGGGATCTGCATGGATTTCTTGTTGAAGCCGGCCATCCCCTGCTCCTGTCCGCTCAACCCCATCAGGCGCAGACCCGCAGCCGCATATTCCTGCGGGCTGCGCACCTTCTGCCGCGCCGGGTCGCTGGCGGCGGGATGCTGCAACAGGGTGCGGTAGACCGGCACCAGCTGGGTGTCGTTGGCGAGATAGGCCGCAGACAGCGCCTGCACCAGATCAGGCGGCGGCACATCGGCGATGAAATGCCGCGCCATGAAGAAAGCCACCGCATCCGCCGTCTCCTGGCGATGCGCCACGGTTTCGACAAAGCGGCTGATCTGGTCCATCCCCTCGCCATAGGTGGCGCCAAGGATGGTCTTTTCCCCCGGCTCGGCCCGGGCTTTCATCACGCGCGGGCCGGTCTCGTCATTCGCCATCCCGGACAGAAGCTTGGCAAATTCCGTCACATCGGCCTGGCTGTAGCCATGGCCCATCGTATGCAGTTCCAGAAACTCGCGCGCGAGATTCTCGTTCAGCCCCAGGCCCTTCTTCAGCCCGATCGGCGAATGCGGCCCGATCGAATCGGTCTGGGTCAGATAGACCTGCATCGCCGGATGCCAGAGCGTCGCCTGCAGCATATCGGCATAGCGCCCGGCGATATGGGGCCGGATCGCCTCGTCCCGGAACGACTGGATATAGCGCCCGACCCCGGCCGAGACGTTGGACACGGTGATCCGGTTGGCCCAGAGGTTCACCAGCCGCTCGACAAAGAACAGATCCGCCACCGCGGGACGCGAGACGAAGCTTTGCAGGTCCATTGCCTCCATCGCCTTCAGCTGCATGCCGGTGTCGCTGAGGTCGGCATCCTTCGGCGCGACATTGTTCTTCAGCGCCATCTGCTTTTCGCTGCGAAACGACGCGATCATCGTCAGCCGCTCGGTCAGAGGCGGGCGGTCCCAGACCGCGGCAGCGGGGTCCTTGGCCGACAACTGGGCCAAAAGCCGCTCCGGCTCCACCCCGCCGGGCGCAGGGGTCGTGCCTGCACGCGGGCCATAGCCAAAGCGAATTTCCTCAATCAGACTCGATGCGTCCACGGCAGCCTCCGATCAGGTTCTGATCCCAGATGGGCCTGCCTGCCGATCAGATCAACTGACATTTCCGCGATTTGCCGTGCACCGCCGCAGGCCCTGCCCTATTCGGCGGCTTCCTGCCCGGATGCGCTGTCGTCGGCCGGCGCGCTGGCCTCAGCCGGCGGCAAAGCGCCGGTTTTTTCCGCTTTCTTGAGAGCGCGGGCCCGGTTGCGTTCCTTGCGCTCACTCTTGTCGGCGGTGTTTTCGACCTTGGGCCCCTTGGCCAGGTTCTTCTCGAACCGGCGCTTGCGGCGCAGCGCCTTGGGGTCGTCCTCGGCCTCTGCCTCGTCAGCCAGGGCGACCTTCTTGATGCCGACATGGGTGATCAACAGCTGCTTGGCATAGGCCGACAGGCCCAGTTCCTTGATCAGCGCCCATTGGCGGTAATGCACGGTGAAGATCTCGCGGTCGGTCGGCAAAGGCTCGCCCCGCGCCTTGCCGCCGAGGATGAAATGCTGCGCATCGGGGAGCAGGTTCCAGGTCAGCCCGGCCTTCTGGATCGCCAGGGGCAGGCTCATCTGGTCCAGATAGGGCCGCTTGGCGGGCAGGTCGGGGGCCGCGTCCAGCGTCTGGGCGACCTCCATCCAGACCTCGGGAAAGCTCTTGCCCTCAGGCGTCCGGTAAGCTTCCGGGAAGGAAAACAGCCCCGAAGAGAAATAGGGCATCCGCCCATTGCCCTTCTTCTGCTTCATCAGGCGGATGCGCTCGGTCGGCATCTCCATCCCGGCGGCTTCATAGATCGCGGGCCAGATCGACTGTTTCGCCCAGCCCATCGAGGCGGCCGGCGTCAGGGAAACGCAGCCCTCCTTGATGATGTTCTCGACCTTGTTGGGCCGCAGCGTCAGAATATCGCTGTCCATGAAACAGGAAAATTCCGTGTCGCGCTTCTCCAGCGTGGCGAGGATCTTGTTGCCATGCGGATAGGCCGGCGAGAAGCGCCCTTCCGTTTTCATGCTGCGCAGATCGCAGCCCAGTTTGGCCAGAACCGCCTTCACCTCGGGATGGACGAGGTCGATCTTGTGCTCCGGACAATAGCCGACCAGCGCCACCGTATCCCCGAAATTCTCGCGCAGCGAGGCCGAGAGATAGACCGCCATCACCTGATATTCCGGCGGCTCGACAATGAAATAGACGGTCAGCTTGGGGGCCATGCAATCCTCGATCCGTTCGCAGCGCCCCGCGTCGGTCGGGGCATGGCACCGGGGTGCCTAGTTGTCGTAACAGGCACCGGTGGGGCGTCGGCCCTTCGGCGCGGGTTCGTTCTGGCCGAACCATGCGCAAGCGGCACGGCTCTGTCACCCGTTTTGTGGCATCGCCGCCCGATTTGCCTCCGATTCGGGGCCAAACTGCCGGTTTTGGGCCGCTCCGCCCCGGCAAACAGCTTGCCGCCGCTTCGCCGCCGCGCCTAGGATCGCGCCAAAAGGGCGGGCAGGACCAGATGAGCGAAGACGCGAGCGAAAAGGCGGCGAAACCGGCCAAGGGCGGCGGCAAGGGGCAAGGCGGCGGCAAGGGTGGCGGCGGCCGGGCTGGCGGTGGGCAGGGCGGCGGTGGCAAGGGAGGCCCCGCGAAGAAACTACGCCTGCTCGCCCCGCTGGAGGGTCGCCCGCGTGGCGCGGCACCGCTTTGGGGCAGCGTCGATTTCCCGCTGAAAGCGCATCAAAGCCCGCATGGCCAGGTCACCGCCGTCTCGATGATGAAGGACGAAGGCCCCTATGTCATCGAATGGGTCGCCCATCACCTGGCGGTCGGTTTCACCGACCTTGTGGTCTATACGAACGATTGTTCGGATGGCACCGACGACATGCTGATCCGGCTGGAAGAGCTGGGTCTCGCCCACCACCGCCGCAACGTGATCCCCGAGGGCATCCGCCCGCAACCCTCCGCCCTGAACTACGCACAGGAAGAGCCTGTCGTCGGCCTCTCCGACTGGGTCATGGTGTTTGACGCCGACGAGTTCCTCTCGATCCGCTATGGCGACGGCACGCTCGACGACCTCATCACCGCCGCCAAGGCGCAGGATGCCAATGGCGTCGTGGTGACCTGGCGCATCTTCGGCTCGGGCGGGGTGGTGGACTGGTCGCGCGATCCGGTGACCGAACAATACCGCCTCGCCGCCCCCACCACCTGGAACAAGGGCTGGGGGGTCAAGACCCTGTTCCAGTTCGACCCCGACTATTGGAAGCTCGGTATCCACCGGCCCAAGATGAAGACCCGCCACATCAAGACCGATTTCCCCGACCGGGTGAAATGGCTGACTGGGTCCGGCGCCGTGATGGAGGATTACTTCAAGTTCCGCGGCTGGCGTTCGATCACCCGCACCGTCGGCTACGACTGGGTCCAGCTGAACCACTACGCGGTGAAATCGGTCGACAGCTACGCGATCCGCAAGCTGCGCGGCAATGTCAACAACAAGAAAGACAAGTATAATTCCGACTACTGGTCGCTGCAGGACCGCAACGAGGTGCGCGACGACACCATGCTGCGCTACACCGCGCGCCGCAACGAGATCATCGAAGCCCTGCTGTCGGACCCCGAGCTGAACCGCCTGCACCACGCCGCCCTTGCCCGCGCCGAAAGCCGCCTGGCCGAGCTGCGCGGGACCGAAGCCTATCAGCTTCTGGTCGCCGACCTCGCCCGCGCGAGCCAGGTGCCGATCAGCCAGATCGTCGCCAAACCACCCCAGGCCCGCGACAAGGAAAAGATCGCCGCCCTGATGACCGAGGTCGAAAAAAGCCGCAACGCCAAGGCGAAAGAGGACCGCAAGGGCGAGCCAAAGACCATCGCCCCCCAGGTGCCGATGGGGCTTTATGTGCCCGGCACACCGGATGTCTCGGCCGATCTGCCGCTGGATTGGGTGGAAAACCACGGGCTGAACCTGCCGCTGGATGGCCGCATCTTCCCGCCCTCGGCCCTGGCCCTGATTACCGCGGGCAAGTTCGACCGCGGTCTGGCGCGCAAGCTGCCGCAGGTCATCCCCAAGGCCTGCGCGGTGCTGGAAATCGGCGCGGCGGTGGGTTTCATCGGCCTGCATCTGGCGCGCGAAAGGCCCGACCTGCGCCTGACCCTGCAAGAGGACAACCCGAGCCTGCGCGCCACATTGGAGCGCATCATGGCCAAAAACGAACGATCGTTCACCGACCGTTTCGCCCTGTCTGACGCCACCCTCTCCGACCCCGCCGCAGCGATGGCCGCCCTCGTCCACAGCGTCAAACCCAAAGTCCTCCTGCTGGCCGACCCGCGCCTTTCGCCCGAGGTTCTGGCCGCCGCCCTGCCCCGCCTCGCCCCCCTTCCGGCGCAGATCCTGCTCTACGGCCGCCTGCTCGAAAGCTGGCACGACCGCCTGCCCGAGGTCGCTTCCCTGCTGGAGGAGCTGGACTACGCCCCTGCCTTCAGCTTTGACCCCAATGTCGCGCGCGGCTTTCAGCTGGGCGATGATGCCGACTGAACCCGCCTTCTGCCGCCATTCTGCCCCGCCAGCGCCGCGATATGCCCGCAGTTGGGCAACACATTCCGCCAGCGGGGCTGAATCGGTCCATCGCTGGACAGAACGCAACCCCTCCGGCATTGTGCCGGAAAACCAGACATTTCTTTGAGGTTCCTGATGAGCACTGAAGTCCGCCGCCCCGTCGCCTCGCTTTGGATCGGCGAAAAGCTGCATTACCTCAACCAGTTGTGCCTGCTCAGCCATGTGCAGCAGGGCCATCCGACCACCCTTTACTGCACCGATACGGTCAGCAACGTCCCCGACGGCGTCATCGTCAAACCCGCCTCCGAGATCATGACGATCGACCGCGAGATCGTGGCGCAAACCTCGGAAAGCTTCCTCTCCAACGTCTTCCGCTACAAGATGATCCAGGCCACCGATGCGGTCTGGATCGACTGCGACGCCTTCTGCCACAAGCCCTTCCCGGACGAGATGCAGAACATCTACGCCGGCCACGGCATGCGCGGCGCCCTGAACTGCGGCGTGGTCTATATCCCGAAAGACGGCGAGCTGATGGGCCGCCTGTTGGATTACTACTTCAACCTGCCCGATGCGCCGCCGTGGTTCTCCAAGCACCAGCGCAAGAAGATCGAAAAGCAGGACCCGAAACTGCCGCTCGCCGTGCGGATCTACAATGCCGAGCGCACCGCCTTCGGCCCGCAGGCCTTCACCTATTTCGCCCAGCAGACCGGCGATTACGAAAAGGCCCTGACGCCGGATTACCTGTATCCGGTGCCCTTCCAGTTGAACGACGTCTTTTACGACCCCTATGGTCGGGTCGAGGGCCACTTCACCGACAACACCCTCTCGGTCCATCTCTACACCAACGGCACCAAGCCCTGGTGGCGCAAGAACCCGCCGCTGCCCGGCTCTTATGCCGCGCGGATGTGCGAGCAGGTCGGCATCGACCCGAGCAAGGCTCTGGAAGAATGATGGACCAGAGCGCCGCCGACCCTCTGCCCGAGGCCGAGGTCGACAGCCCGGCCGAACCCAAATCCGCCGCCGAGAAAAAGGCGCAGAAGATGGTCCGCCGTGCCAAGCGCGACCTGCGCAAGGCCTGGGCCGAGGGCTACATGAAGGGCATCACGACCCTGCTTCGCCCCGGTGATCTGGTCTTCGATCTGGGCGCCAACAAGGGCGAGGTGACCGAGGTTCTCGCCGCCACCGGCGCCGATGTCGTGGCCTTTGAGCCCGACCCGGTGACCTTCGCCAAGCTCATCGCCCGATTTGAAGGCCGTGCCAATGTGCGGCTGGTCCATGCGGCGGTCGGCGTCGGCTCCGGCACGGTCACCCTGATGCGCGGCGCCAATTTCGACGACAACGAGGCGCAGGCTTCGGTCAAAAGCTCCATCCTGGCCGGCGGGCGCGGGGTGGATGCGGGAAATTCGGTCGAGGTGCCCCTGATCGACTTCCCCGGCCTTGTCCGCGACGAGGTGGCCAAACGCGGCCAGATCGCTTTTGTGAAGATGGATATCGAGGGTGCCGAGCTGGAAATCCTTGAAGTGATGGACCGCGAGAACCTGTTCGAGAACATCCGCGGCCTCGTCGCCGAAACCCATGAGCGCAAGTTCCAGGACCTGCGCGAGCGTTACAAGGCTTTGCGTCTGGCGATTGCCGACCATCAGCCCAGCGGCAAGATCAACCTCGACTGGATCTGATCAGCCCTTCTTGAAGGGCGCCATCCCGGCGCGGGCCAACTCGTCGGCCCGCTCGTTCTCGGCATGGCCAGCATGGCCCTTGATCCAGCGCCAGGTCACCTTGTGGGCCAGCCGCGCCGCATCAAGCCTTTGCCACAGATCGACATTCTTGACCGGCGGGCCGCCCGCCGTGCGCCAGCCCTTGCGCTTCCAGTTGTCCATCCACTCGGTGATGCCGTTCTTCACATAGGCGCTGTCGGTGATGATGGTAATCTCGACCGGCTTGGTCAGCGCCTCCAGCGCCGAGATGGCGGCAAGCAATTCCATCCGGTTGTTGGTGGTCTGCGCCTCGCCGCCCGACAGCGTGCGCTCCTTGATCACCTGGCCACCCTCGCGCGCCAACATGAGGACACCCCAGCCGCCGGGGCCCGGGTTGCCCGAACAGGCCCCGTCGGTATAGGCGAAAAGATCGGGCATCAGGCGGGCTCCCTCAGCAGCCGGGGGACTTTGAATTCGATGTTTTCGGTCGCGGTTTCAACCACTTCCACCGTCACCGCATAGCGGGCGCGGAAGGCGTCGATCACCTCGTTGACCAGCTCTTCCGGGGCCGAGGCGCCGGCCGTCACCCCCACCGAGCGGATACCCGAAAGCGCGCGCCAGTCGATATCCGCCGCGCGCTGCACCAATTGCGAATAGGCGCAGCCCGCCGCCTTGCCTACCTCGACCAGCCGCTTGGAGTTTGACGAGTTCGGCGCCCCGATCACCAGCAAAGCATCAATCTTGCCCGCAATCGCCTTGACCGCCGCCTGGCGGTTGGTGGTGGCGTAGCAGATGTCTTCCTTGTGCGGCGCCGCAATCAGCGGAAACCGCGCCTGCAGGGCCGCGACGATGCCAGCGGTGTCATCGACCGACAGCGTGGTCTGGGTGATATAGGCGAGCTTCGCCGGATCGCGGACCTGAAGCCCCGCCACATCCTGAGGCGTTTCGACCAGCAGAACCTCACCCTCGGGCAATTGTCCCATGGTGCCAATGGTTTCGGGATGGCCGGCATGGCCGATCATCACCATCTGCAAGCCGTTCTCCGAATGCCGCGCCGCCTCGTTATGGACCTTGGTCACCAGGGGACAGGTCGCATCCACCGCAATCATCGCCCGCGCTTCTGCCGCCAAAGGCACCGATTTCGGCACACCATGGGCCGAGAAGATCACCGGACGATCGGTGGGGCAATCGTCCAGCTCCTCGACAAAGACCGCACCCTTCTCGCGCAGGGCGTCGACGACGAATTTGTTATGCACGATCTCGTGGCGCACATAGACCGGCGCGCCCCATTTCTGCAGCGCCAGCTCGACGATCTTGATCGCCCGGTCAACGCCGGCGCAAAAGCCGCGCGGGGCGGCGAGGTAGAGGGTCAGGTCCTGGGTCATGATGGCCAGACCTAATGCCAAGCCTGCGGCGCGTCTAGTCCGGTGCGTCAAAGTAATAGGGCCCGCGCGCCAGTTCCTGCAGATGGGCGGCCAAAGCCTCGGCCTCCGCCGCATCGGTGAAAGCGGTGCGCGGCACCACGATGGCGGTCTCATAATTGCGGATGAACAGATGGGTCGGCGTCAAAAGCACCTCGCCGATCAGTTCGGGGGAGAGATAGGCCACCTCACCACGGAAAATCTCGGTTCCGGCGATGCAATCGATCCATTCCTCCAGCACGCCAGGGATCGGCGCAGACACCATCCGCCGCGCCCGCAGCCGGCGCCAGAGGTCGCGGCCAAGGAAGATCAGGGCGATCAGCCCCGCCTCGACCGCCAGAAACACCGGGAACAGCCGCCCCTCCGGCGCCAGAAGCCCAGACAGCGCCCCCCCGGCGAGACAGGCCAAAGCAAAGCCGATCTTGGCCCAATCCGGCCATTCGCGGCGCAGGCGCAACAGGGCCAGGGCATCGGCCGCGGTCAGGGTGAAGTGCCAGCGCGCCAGAAGGCCGCCGTCAAAATCGCGGGGGGCCGAAGAAACAAGGGCCGGATCAGTCACCCGATCCGGCCCTTCATGGTCTGCTGCCAAGATCAAAGCCTTACTTGGCTTCGATCGAGATATCCTCACGCTCCATCTGGCGCGGTTCGCGGGGCGGGCGGCCGATGACATCGCGCAGCTCGTCCAGTTCGATGAAATTGTCGGCCTGACGGCGCAATTCATCGGCAATCATCGGCGGTTGGCTGCGGATGGTCGAAACCACCGAAACCCGCACACCCTGCCGTTGCAGGCTTTCCACCAGCGGGCGGAAATCGCCGTCGCCGGAGAACAGCACGATATGATCGACGCGGGGCGCGAGTTCCATCGCATCCACCGTCAGTTCGATATCCATATTGCCTTTGACCTTACGGCGGCCCTGGCTGTCGGTATATTCCTTGGCCGGCTTCGTCACCATGGTGAAGCCGTTGTAGTTCAGCCAATCCACCAAGGGACGGATCGGCGAGTAATCGTCGTTTTCCAGCAGGGCGGTGTAGTAGAACGCCCGCAGGAGCCTTCCTCGGCGCATGAATTCCTGACGGAGAAGCTTGTAGTCGATGTCAAATCCAAGTGCTTTGGCAGCGGCGTAAAGGTTCGAACCATCAATGAACAGCGCAAGACGCTCGTCTTTGTAAAACATCAATTTTCCCCTTCAGTCCTTTCGCCCATCCTAAAAATGCAGCGAAAGCGATAATCGTTCCAGCCCTTTGCATTTGCCCCCGGGCTGTAGCATTGAGCTATCAGCCGGGATAAGTCCTCACAAGTATCCCTATACGAAAGTGTACCGCGAAATGACGCAACGATATACAGGTGTGTTGATCGCCCTCGGCGGTAATCTGCCATGGAATGGACAAGATTCCGTTAACATTCTGAAGGCGGCTCTCGCGGCACTGGACCTTGAGGGATTGACCCTGCGCAGGGCCAGCCACTTCTATGCCACCCCCTGCTTCCCCGCAGGGGCCGGGCCGGATTATGTCAATGCTGCGGCCCTCTTGGCCACCGATCTGACGCCGCCGCAGATCCTTGCCGCCCTGCACCGGATCGAGGCCGCCTTCGGCCGCGACCGCAGCGCGCCGCAGGCCCGGCGCTGGGGCGGGCGCACGCTCGATCTGGATCTGATCGCGGTCGACGGCGAAATCTCGCCTGACCCTGCAACCTGGACACATTGGCGTGACCTTCCCCCCGAAGACCAGATCCGCACCGCACCGGAGCATCTGATTCTCCCCCATCCGCGCCTGCAGGACCGCGCCTTCGTGCTGGTCCCCCTGGCCGATGTCGCCCCCGATTGGCGCCACCCGATGCTGCAAAAGACCGTGACCGAACTGCTCCAGGCCCTGCCATTGCACGATATTGCGGCGGTTCGTCGGCTCTAACCGGGCCATGCGACCAATTTGCCGCTTGTCAAGAGATTTTCACGGGACTAGATAGTCCCTTCCCGAGCCCCCAACTATTGGAGCATCCATGGCCCGCGTGACGGTTGAAGATTGCGTTGACAAGGTTCCGAACCGGTTCGAACTGGTGATGCTGGCCGCCCATCGGGCGCGCGAGATCCAGTCCGGCTCTCCGGCCACGGTGGACCGTGACAACGACAAGAACCCGGTCGTCGCCTTGCGCGAGATCGCGGACGAAACGCAGATCGCTTCGGTCTTGCGCGAACGGATGATCGAAAGCTACCAGACCCAGATCGAGGTCGACGAGCCGGAAGACGATCAGATGGCGCTTCTGATGTCGGGTGAGATTGACCGCCCGATGCAGGACGACATGTCCGAAGAAAAGCTGCTGCGTGCGCTGATGGAAGCGCAAGGCGACAACTAAGCAGAACCCTGACCCCTCAGGGTCAGAAAGGCAGGACGGGGATGATCGACGTCGACGACCTGATCGCCCTCGTCCGCAACTACAATCCGCGCACGAACTCCGCCCTGATCCGGCAGGCCTATGCCTATGGGCTAAAAATGCACGAGGGCCAGTTCCGCAAGTCGGGCGAGCCCTATTTCACCCATCCGGTCGCGGTCGCCGCCATCCTGACCGAGCAGAACCTCGATGACGCCACCATCGTCACAGCACTTCTGCACGACACGATCGAAGACACCAAAAGCACCTATACCGAGGTCGAGCGCCTGTTTGGCCACGAGGTCGCCGAGCTGGTCGATGGCGTCACCAAGCTGACCAACCTGCAACTGTCCTCCGGCCAGAGCGAGCAGGCGGAAAACTTCCGCAAGCTCTTCATGGCGATGTCCAAGGATCTGCGCGTCATCCTGGTCAAGCTCGCCGACCGTCTGCACAACATGCGGACGATCAAAAGCATGAGCCCGGAAAAGCAGATCCAGAAAAGCCGCGAGACCATGGATATCTATGCCCCCCTCGCCGGGCGCATGGGGATGCAGTGGATGCGCGAGGAACTTGAGGATCTCGGCTTCCGCGTGCTGAACCCCGAGGCGCGCAATTCGATCATCCGGCGTTTCCTGACCCTGCAGAAGGAAAGCGGCGACGTGGTCCACCAGATCACCGCCGACATCCGCACCGTGCTGGAGCGGGAAAAGCTCGAGGCCGATGTCTATGGCCGCGCCAAGAAGCCCTATTCGATCTGGCGCAAGATGCAGGAGAAGGACCTCGCCTTCTCGCGCCTGTCGGACATCTACGGCTTTCGGATCATCTGCCTGAACATGGGCGACTGCTACCGCATCCTCGGCGCCATCCACCAGCGCTGGCGCGCCGTGCCCGGCCGGTTCAAGGATTACATCAGCCAGCCGAAGTCGAACGGCTACCGCTCGATCCACACCTCGGTGTCGGGCCGCGACGGCAAAAGGGTCGAGGTGCAGATCCGCACCCGCGAGATGCACGAAGTGGCCGAGGCGGGCGTCGCCGCCCACTGGTCCTACCGCGAGGGTGTCAGGGCCAAGAACCCCTTCGCCGTCGATCCCGCCAAATGGATCGCGGGCCTCACCGAACGGTTCAACGAAGGCGACCACGACGAGTTTCTCGAAAATGTGAAGCTCGAGATGTATTCCGACCAGGTCTTCTGCTTCTCGCCGAAGGGCGATGTGGTGCAGCTGCCGCGCGGCGCGACGCCCCTCGATTACGCCTATGCAATCCACACAAGGATCGGCAATTCCTGCGTCTCCGCCAAGATCGACGGCATCCGCGTGCCCTTGTGGACAAGGCTGAAGAACGGCCAGTCGGTCGAGATCATCACCGCCGAAGGCCAGCGCCCGCAGTCATCCTGGATCGACATCGTGACCACCGGCCGCGCCAAGGCTGCGATCCGGCGGAGCTTGCGCGAAGAAGACCGCGGCCGTTTTGTCAAGCTGGGTCAGGAACTTGCCCGCGCCGCCTTTGACCATGTGGGCCGCAAGGCCACCGACAAGGCCCTGCGCACCGCCGCCAAGATGCTCGGGCTGGCCGATGAGGTCGAGCTTCTCGCCCGCCTCGGCTCCGCCGAACTGACCGCCCGCAAGGTGCTGGAAACCCTCTACCCCGAACTTTCGACCTCGCAGGCCGACGAGGTGGACGCCCAGCGCCCGGTGATCGGCCTCGGCGCCGACCAGACCTTCAAACGCGCGCAATGCTGCCAGCCGGTCCCGGGTGAGCGCATCGTCGGCATCACCTACCCCGGCCGCGGCGTCATCGTCCACGCCATCGACTGCCGCGCGCTGGAGGAGCTGGAGGAGCAGCCCTCGCGCTGGGTCGACCTGCACTGGGAATCGGGCCGCCACGCGCCAAGCTATTCCGTCTCGCTCGACGTGGCGATTTCGAACGATGCCGGGGTGCTGGGCCGTATCTGCACAGTCATCGGCGATCAGAAAGCCAATATTTCCGACCTGAAATTCACAGAACGGAAACCGGACTTTTACAGATTGCAGATAGATGTTGACCTCCGGGATGTCGAACACCTTCATATGGTGATGACCGCCCTTGAAGCGGAGACCGATGTGGCACAGGTTGCGCGCATCAGGAATGTCGCGCGCAAGCCATAGCGCTGCCATTCCAACACCTTGGCTCGAAAGGGGGCAGATATGTTCAAACGCCGCACCCCCCAGACCTGGACCGAATGGTCCAAGGAACAGGTTTATCCCAAAGGCGGCTTCAAGCGGAGCGGCCGCTATCTCTGGCACCGGCTGCGCCGCCTGCCCGACCCGCCGCACCGCATCGCGCGCGGGGTCTTTGCCGGGACTTTCGTCAATTTCCCGCCGATCTTCGGCTTCCAGATCATCGCCGCCGCCGCCTTCGCCTGGGCCCTGCGCGGCAATATCCTGGCGGCGATTCTGGCCACGCTCCTGTCGAACCCGGTCACCACGCCGCTGATCGCGCTGGTCTCGCTCAACCTCGGCCACTGGATGCTCGGCACGCCCGAGGGGATCAGCATCAACGGCGTCTTTTCCGCCTTTGCCGCAGCGGGGGCCGATCTCTGGCACAATTTCCGCGCGATCTTCACCGCCGACACCGCGCATTGGGACGGGCTGATCCTGTTCTGGCACCGGATCTACTGGCCCTATCTTCTGGGCTCGATCCTGCCGGGCATCGCCACTTCGGCGCTGCTGGCCTGGGTGACGGTGCCGGTGCTGACCGCCTACCAGACGCTCTCCCGCCGCCGCAGGCAGCAACGCGCCGCCCTGCGCCGCCCGCAGCCGCCGCAGGACCCTGACGCCACGCCGTAAAACCTGCAAAGCGCCCTTTCCTTGCGCGCCCGATCCGGTCTAAGTAAGCGCCAAGGACAAAGGGGAGACGCCATGACTTCGCTTGGAAAACTGCGCCTTGGCGTGAACATCGACCATGTGGCCACCGTGCGCAACGCGCGCGGCACCGTCTGGCCCGACCCGCTGCGCGCGGCCCTCCTGGCCGAGGCTGCCGGCGCCGATGGCATCACGGCGCATTTGCGCGAAGACCGCCGCCACATCCGCGACAGCGACATGGCCGCGCTGAAAGCCGGTCTCGGCATCCCCCTGAACTTCGAATGCGCCGCGACCGAGGAGATGCAGGCCATCGTGCTGGCCACCCGTCCCCATGCCGTCTGCCTCGTCCCCGAAAAGCGGACCGAGCGCACCACCGAAGGTGGCCTCGACGTCGCAGGCGACGAGGCGCGTCTGAAGGCCTTCATCGCCCCGCTGCGCGATGCCGGCGCCCGGGTGTCGATGTTCATTGGCCATGCCGCGAACCAGATCGAAGCCTCGGCCCGCATCGGCGCCGCCGTGGTCGAACTGCACACCGGCCTTTATTCCGACCTCCACGCCGAAGGTAAACTGGCTGAGGCCGAGGCCGAGCTGCAGGCCCTGAAAGCCGGCGCCGCCCTCGCCCATTCCCTCGGGCTCGAGGTCCATGCCGGCCATGGCCTGACCTATGACAACGTGTCCCCGATCGCCGCGATCCCTGAGGTGATGGAGCTCAACATCGGCCATTTCCTGATCGGCGAGGCGATTTTCCTTGGCCTCGAGGATGCTATCGCCGAGATGCGCCACCGCATGGACCAGGCCCGCAGCGCGACCTGACCCCAAGCCCTCAATCGGCCAAAGACCCGATTTTTCGCAGAAAAATCGCCCCCTCCGCCGGCGGCAAGCCCCGATTTTTCGGCGAAAAATCGTCCCTGGCCAAAGCCGTGCGCTATCTGGTCACGCGCAGCATCCTCCACCCGCAACATCGCCCCCCTGCGCCACCCGGCAGCAGGGGGCACGATTTTTCGGCGAAAAATCGTCGCTGGCCCGGGCCGCGCGCTATTCGGTGACGGTCAGGATCGTCCACATGCCGTCGATGAAATGGCCCGGGATGTTGCAGTAGACGATGTATTTGCCCGGCTTCAGCTCCACCGTCAGGCTGCCGCTCTTGCCAGGGTCAAGCTCGGCCACCTCGCCCAGATGGCCGGCCTTCTCCTCATCGACGCGGTTCTCGTCCTTCAGATAGGGCAGTTCCGTCGCCCCCTCCGGCACCGGCGAGACGATCATCTCGTGGATGATATCCTTGCTGTCATTGGTGGCATCGAAGGTCACCTTGCCCGCCGCCACCGAGGTCTTGTCGAGCGTGATCCCCATCATCCCCATGCTGGCCATCTTCATGTCCATCATGCCCATCCGCTTCATATGGGCGTCGTCCATCACCATGGAATCCGGCCCCTTGTCCCAGAGCGAGACCTTGATCGTCGCATCGGCAAAGGCGGCCGTCACCGGCAAGCCGAGAAACAGGCCCAGGGTCGCAATCGTCAAACGTGCTGAATGTTTCATCTCTTTGGTCCTTGTCGGTCTCGGGCGAATTTGCCCTGCCCCATCAGGCGCCCGAACAGAAACCGCCGCCATGATGCAAGTCATGACGGCGGGATGATTTGCCGCAAGTTTCGGACCGCGCGGCGGCTCTGCCCGGGCGTTTGCCTAGTCGACGGTGATCTCGGTCCACATGCCATTCATGAAATGCGCCGGGATGTTGCAGAACAGGATGTATTTGCCCGGCTTCAGATCGACCGTCAGCGCCCCCGACTTGCCCGGGTCAAGCTCGGAGACCTCGCCGAGGTGCCCTGCGGCGTCCTCGTCCACCTTCAGCTGGTCGGCGAGATAGGGCAGCGGCTTGCCCCCGGCGGGCAGCGGCGAAAGGATCATCTCGTGCACGATGTCCTTGGAGGCATTGGTCACCTCGAAGGTCACCTTGCCGGCCTTGACGGTCTGGGCATCGGCCTTCACGCCGACCATCGCCATCTTCATGGCCGCAGCGGCCCCGGGGCTGCCGAGGCCCATCGGATGCGCGTCATCCGGCGTGGCCGAGTCCGGCCCCTTGTCCCAGAGCGTGACTTTCACGACCGCGGCCTGCGCGGCAAAGGCCGTGCCGCCGAAGGCCAGAAGCGTCGCAGCGGCAATTCGGGTCATCGTGGTGGAAAGCTTCGTCATCTTGATGTCCATGCTTGGTACGGGCCTGGATGCCCGGGGCTCACTAACCGTCTGCCGCAGCGCAGCACCATGCGCCAAAGGCTGAGGAGCCTCCGCCTCAGGGGGTCTGCAACCCAAGTTGCACGCGGCGTTCCGCCCGGCGTTGCGCGGAACATCGCGCAGAACCTGACCCGGCATCTGGCTCCGAAACCCGCCCCGCTTCTGCTGGACAGCGCCGCCCGGCGCCCCTAGGTTGCGCTCCGACCGTGGGGGAAACCCCCAACAGACAGGGCAAGACGGCATGATCCTCGGCATCGGTGCGGACCTCGCGAATATCGAGCGGATCGAGGGCACCATCGCCCGTTTCGGCCCGCGCTTCCTCAACCGGGTCTTCACCCCCGTCGAACAGGCCAAGGCCGACAGCCGCCCGCGCAATGTGGCCGCCACCTATGCCAAACGCTGGGCGGCGAAGGAGGCCTGCTCCAAGGCGCTTGGCACCGGCCTCAGGATGGGGATCGCCTGGCGCGACATGGCGGTGGGCAATCTCTGGACCGGCCAGCCCACGCTGCACCTGACCGGCTGGGCCGCCGACCGCCTGACCGCCATGACCCCGCCCGGCCACCACGCCGTCCTGCACCTCACCCTCACCGACGACCACCCCTGGGCCCAGGCCTTCGTCGTGATCGAGGCGCTGCCGCTCGCCCAACCGGCCCCCATCCCGCCCGAGTTCGCACCAAGTTGACCGCCGGCATCCCCCGGCACGGCCCCTTTGCCTTGACTCGCCGGGCCTTCCCGCGCATCTAGCCTCCGAACCAATGAGGAAAGCCCCTTTCATGGCATCCAAGGACAAGTCCGACGGCGGCATCGTCGAAACCATCAAGACCGTCGTCTATGCGCTTCTGATCGCGGGCCTGTTCCGCACGCTCCTGCTGCAACCCTTCTGGATTCCTTCCGAATCCATGAAGGACACGCTGCTGATCGGCGACTTCCTCTTTGTGAACAAGATGGCCTACGGCTATTCGAAATACTCCTGCCCGATGGCCGCCTGCCCGATCTCGGGCCGCATCAAACTCCCGCTCCTGTCGGGCGATCCGCAGCGCGGCGACGTGGTGGTCTTCCGCCACCCGGTCAATGGCGAGGATTACATCAAGCGTCTGATCGGCCTGCCCGGCGACAAGATCCAGATGAAGGACGGCCTTCTCTACATCAACGGCGAAGTGGCCCCCCAGGTGCCCGATGGCGTCTTCCAGGAGGTCTACGAGAAGCAGGGCTCGATGGGCGGCACGCCGCGCTGCTCCAACGCCCCGGTGGGCGAGGGCGGCACCTGCGAGAAGATCCGTTCGATCGAGACTCTGCCGAATGGCGTCAAGCATGACGTGTTGAACATCGACACCAACGGCGATGCCGACAACACCGATGTCTTCACCGTCCCCGCCGGCAGCTATTTCTTCATGGGCGACAACCGCGACAACTCGATGGACAGCCGCTACAGCCAGAGCGTCGGCGGCGTGGGTTTCGTTCCGGCCGAATATCTGATCGGCCGCGCCGATCGGATCATGTTCTCCTCCGCCGGCTCCTCGCTGTTCCAGTTCTGGACCTGGCGCTCGGACCGCTACTTCAAAGCGATCCAGTGACCCGCGCATGACAGAGGCCTTTTCGCCCCCTATACTGCGGTTCTTCGGTACAGCCTCGCGCAAGCGGGGCTGGATCGTTTTCAGCCCCACCCCTGACACAGGCGCCGCCGCATGGCTGTGAAGCTTTCGACCGACCTGCAGATCTTTTCCAAGCGCATCGGCTATGCCTTCCGCGAGCCTTCCCTGCTGATCCAGGCGCTGACCCATGCCTCGATGTCGTCGTCCACCAGGGCCGACAACCAGCGCCTTGAATTTCTGGGCGACCGCGTGCTGGGTCTCGTCATGGCCGAGGCGCTCCTCTCCGCCGACACCGCCGCCGCCGAGGGGCAACTGGCCCCGCGCTTCAACGCGCTCGTCCGCAAGGAGACCTGCGCCGACGTCGCCCGCGAGCATGGTCTGGGCGAGGTCCTGAAACTCGGAAGGTCCGAGATGATCTCCGGTGGCCGCCGCAAAGAGGCGCTTCTGGGCGATGCGATGGAGGCGGTGATTGCCGCCGTCTACCTCGACGCCGGTTTTGACGCCGCCCGCAGCCTGATCCTGCAGCTCTGGGGCAAGCGCATCAATGCGGTCGAGGCGGATGCACGTGACGCCAAGACCAGCCTGCAGGAATGGGCGCAAGGCCGTGGCATGGCGCCGCCGAGCTATACCGAAGCGGCCCGCGAAGGGCCGGACCATCAGCCGATCTTCACCGTCCGGGTGACGCTGGCCGATGGCAAAACCGAAGAGGCCCGCGCCGGATCAAAGCGGCAGGCCGAACAAATGGCAGCGCGGGCCCTGCTCGCGCGGATAGAGGGTAAGAGATGACCGACGAAGTCAAAGCCGACAATGCACCGCACCGGGCGGGCTTCGTCGCCCTGATCGGCGAGCCGAATGCCGGGAAATCGACGCTGCTGAACAAGATGGTCGGGGCCAAGGTCTCGATCGTGACGCACAAGGTCCAGACCACCCGCACCCGGATTCGCGGTGTGGCGATGCAGGACGCCAGCCAGATCGTCTTCGTCGACACGCCCGGCATCTTCCGCCCGCGCCGCCGCCTCGACCGCTCGATGGTCGCTGCCGCCTGGGGCGGTGCCGCCGATGCCGATGTGATCGTCCTGCTGATCGAGGCGCACCGTGGCCTGACCGAGGGCGCCAAGGCCATCATCGACGGCTTGAAAGACCGCTTCCCCTCGGGCGGGCAGGTCGCTTTGGCGATCAACAAGATCGACAAGGTCAAGGCCGAGACGCTGTTGCAGCTCGCCGAAGAGGCCAACACCCTCTTCCCCTTCACGACCACCTTCATGATCTCGGCCGAGCGCGGCCACGGCGTCGACAAGCTGAAGACCTGGCTCGCCGAAACCGTGCCGGAAGGCCACTGGTTCTACCCCGAAGACCAGATCGCCGACCTGCCCGAACGCCAGATCGCCGCCGAGATGACGCGCGAGAAACTGACCCTGCGCCTGCACGAGGAACTGCCCTACCAGCTGACGGTCGAGACCGAAAACTGGGAGGATCAGCCCGACGGCTCCGCCAAGATCAGCCAGATCATCTATGTCGCCCGCGACGGTCACAAGGGCATCATCCTCGGCAACAAGGGCGAGACGATCAAGGCCATCGGCATCGCCGCCCGCGCCGAAATCTCCGCCTTCCTCGGCCGCACGGTCCATCTGTTCCTTGAGGTGAAGGTCCGCCCGAACTGGCTGGAAGAGCCCGAGCGCTACACCGAGATGGGCCTCGATTTCAAAGACGGCAACGCGCCGAAATAGGGCGTGCACGGGGCGGTGAAATCGTAAACGAAACCCTAACGGAGTTTTTATTTCCGTTATGGTTCAATGATTTGACAAACCTTGCACGCGTGCAATCGCGTGCAAAAGGGGGCTAAAATGGGCTTTCGTCTGGCCAGCGGCATCTGGGTCTCGGCCTATCTCAACCGCCTGAGGCTGGCCGATATCCCGGCCTATGTGACGCAAAAAGGCGACACAACCGCCGGCGCCGTCATCGTCAAGGTCGCCACCCTGAACGGCCAGGCCCGCGCCTTTCAACGCAGCTTCGACCTCGCCGCCGACGCCCGGATCTGGATCCTCCTGACCGAAGGCCCCGAGGTCGAGGTCGACGCCCACCTCACCCGCCAGAAAGCCCGCGACCGCGACCTCTGGGTCATCGAACTCGAAGACCGCCAGGGCCGCACCCTTCTGGAGGAAGACGGCCTCTCCGACTGATCCCGATCCCCCAAATCACCACCCCGCCGAGGGCAAAGCCAAGCAGGATGCCGCCCAGATTGACCGCAACCTGCGCCCCGGACAGCTTCGACAGATCGAGGAACGGATAAGGATAGATCCCGGTCGCCGCCCCCCTGATGAGGGCATAGGGCCCGTAAAGCACCGGCGGCAGCAGCCACAAGGGCAGCGCCCGCAGCCGCAGCCCTCCCGCGCCCCAGATCAGCCACCAGACCAGGGTCAGCACCGGCACCGCCCGATGCAGCAGGAAATCCGGATACCAATGCGGCGCCGGCATGGGCTGCGGCAGGGCGAGGACAAAGTGATAGACCAGCCCCACCATCACGATCGCCAGCGTCGCCGTGGCCTGCCAATTCCGCCCCAGGTGAAACCCGAGCGTGACAGCCACCAGAAGGTTCGCAAAGTTGGTGAAATACCGCAGCATCAGCCAAAGCCGGATCCCGACGCCCGACAGGCCCGGCTTGGCGGCATTGATCTCGAATTGCCAGAACAACCCGCCCAGGGCGAGGGCGACAATCAAAAGGGCGAAAGCGCGGCGCATGGGGCCATGATCCTTGGCCAAAGCCTCCGGTCAACGGATTTCTTGCGCCCGCCCCGCGGCCCGGCGATACTCCCCCTTATGGAATGGCGGGACGAGGGCGCGCTTCTTTCCGTGCGGCTGCACGGCGAAAGCTCGGCGATCATCGAGGTTTTCACGGCCAGCCACGGCCGGCATCTGGGCATCGTCCGGGGCGGAGCTTCGCGCCGGATGGCCGGGGTGCTGCAGCCCGGCGCCCAGCTGGCCCTGGTCTGGCAGGCGCGGCTGGATGAGCATCTGGGCCACTTCAAGGCCGAACCCCTGCACGCCCGCGCCGCCCTCTGGGCCGACCGCGCCGCCCTCGATGCCCTGAACGCGGTCTGTGCCCTTCTCCATGCGGCCCTGCCCGAACGCGCCAGCCACCCCGGGTTTTACGACCAGACCATCCGCCTTCTGGACCGGATGGAGGCCGGGGTAGACTGGCAGGTCGCCTTTCTTCTGTGGGAGGTCGCTTTGCTGGAGGAGATGGGCTACGGCCTCGACCTGTCCAGCTGTGCGGTGACCGGCGCCACTCAGGACCTCGCCTTCATCTCGCCGCGCACCGGGCGGGCGGTGTCGCGCGCGGCCGCCGCCGACTGGGCGCCGCGGCTGCTGCCCCTGCCCCGCATCCTCAGCCTGCACGACGGCACCGCCGCCGAGGTGGCCGAGGGGCTGGCGGTGACCGGTCATTTCCTGACCCGCGCGCTGCCCGACGCCCCCCTGCCCGAGGCCCGCAGCCGCCTTCTTGCCCAACTGGCCAAACCGGGCGGCTGACCCCCCGCCAAGTCGTTGCGAGAAAGCCCGCCCAAAAGGCAAAGTCCCGCAGCCTTCGCCCATTATTCCGTCGCGGACCGACTCAACCCGTCGCATCAAGGCCAGACGGGGCGGCGCGCGCGTGGTTTCGATAGCCATGGCCGCCGATCATTTCCCCCTGCCCCGCACCCCCGCGCTTTGGAACTTTGCCCTTCTGGCGGGGCTTGAGGCCTGTGTCAGGGGCTCGCTCATCTCGGTCATGCCGCTGGTGGTGCGCGATGCGATGGGGTCCACGGTGGGCTCCTCCAAGGCCTATTTCATCGTCGGCCTGATCTCGATGACCTGGGGGCTCATGGTGCCCTGGTTCACCCGGGTCGTGCCGCGGCGCTGGATGTATACCGGCGGCTGTCTTCTGTACTTCCTCGGCATGGCTTTGGCCTTCGTCGGCACGCCCCTGTCGGTCACCCTGTCCCTGATGGCCAATGCGATGGCCACGGCGACCACCTTCGTCTGCTTCAACGCCTATGTGCTGGACTATGTCGAGCGCGAGAATCTGGGCCGTGGGCAAAGCTTGCAGATGTTCTTTGCGGCCACACCCTGGGCGGTCGGGCCGATGCTGGGGGTCTGGCTGCATTCGGTCTGGCGGCCGGCGCCTTTCCTGATGGCGGGCTGCTTTGCCCTGGCACTGGTCATCGCCTTCTGGGTGCTGCGGCTGGGCAATGGCAAGGCCATCTCGCGCGCCAGGGGGCCGACGATCAACCCGCTGGCCTACCTCGGCCGCTTCTTCGCCCAGCCGAGGCTGATCGCCGGGTGGAGCTTTGCCGTCATCCGCTCGACCGGCTGGTGGGTCTATGTCGTCTACCTGCCCTATTTCTGCATCGAGCAGGGCCTCGGGCCCAATGTCGGCGGCACCGCCCTTTCGGTATCGAACGCGCTCTTGTTCCTCGCCCCGGCGCTGTTGAAATTCGCCCGGCGCTCCTCGGTGCGGATCTCGGTCCGGCGCGCCTTTGCGATCTGCGGCGGCCTGTTCTTCCTGGCGAGCCTGGTGGCCCCGCTGCCCTGGCTCGCGGTGGCGGCCCTGATGCTGGCCTCGACCATGCTGGTGACGCTGGATGTGGTCGGTGGCCTGCCGTTCCTGATGAGCGTCAAACCCTCGGAGCGGACCGAGATGTCGGCGATCTATTCCAGTTTCCGCGACGTCTCCTCGGTTGTCACACCCGGCATGGCCTGGGCCGTGCTGGCCGTGGGGCCGACCGCCGCCATCTTCACCGCGACCGGGGCGCTGATGGGTCTGGCCTTCACCGTGGCGGGCAAGCTGCACCCGAGGCTCGGCACGCCCCGCCCCTCGCGCGGCAGAGCCTGAACGGCAGGGGTTGAACGGCGGGGCCTGAGCGGCACGGAGTCTGGCCAACGACCCGCCTTTCTGGCATAGGCTGGCCCAAAGAGGTGCAACATGCTGGATGATGAAACCGATTTCGACGATGCCGCCGGCCCGGATGGCGCCGAGATCCATCCGCTGTTCTTTGGCGCCCCGCAATCGACCGAATTTCGCAAGCTGCGCAAACGCCTCGTGCGCGAGGTTCGCTCGGCCATCGACACCTATGGCATGATCGAACGCGGCGCGCGCTGGCTGGTGTGTCTTTCGGGCGGCAAGGACAGCTACACCCTTCTGGCGGTGCTGACCGAGCTGAAATGGCGTGGCCTGCTGCCGGTGGACCTGCTGGCCTGCAACCTCGATCAGGGCCAGCCCGGCTTTCCCGCCACTGTCCTGCCGGAGTTTCTGACCCGGATGGGCGTGCCGCACCGGATCGAGTATCAGGACACCTATTCCGTCGTCACCTCCAAGATCAAACCGGGCGGCACGATGTGCTCCTTGTGCTCGCGCCTGCGGCGGGGGAATCTCTACCGCGTGGCCCGCGAGGAGGGTTGCTCCGCCGTGGTCCTGGGCCATCACCGCGATGATATCCTTGAGACTTTCTTCATGAACCTGTTCCACGGCGGCAGGCTGGCTTCGATGCCGCCCAAGCTCTTGAACGAGGAGGGCGACCTGTTTCTCTATCGCCCGCTGTCCTTCGTTTCCGAGGCCGATTGCGAGAAATTCGCCCGGGCGATGAACTATCCGATCATCCCCTGCGACCTCTGCGGCAGCCAGGAAGGCCTGCAGCGCGCCCAGGTCAAGAAGCTGCTGGACGAATGGGAGACCCGCACCCCCGGCCGCCGCCAGATCATGTTCCGCTCGTTGATGAACGTGCGCCCCTCGCATCTGGCCGACCCCGGCCTGTTCGATTTCGCCGGATTGCTGCGGAATACTGAAGAAATTGGGGAAAATCCTCCGCAACTTCGGGATGTGGATTAAGGAACGCTTCGTAATCGGCTTCTAGGTTGGCTCGGACGCGGACTGCCATCCGCGCTCGCAGAGGAGCCCATCCCATGACCGTTCGCGACCGGACTCATGCCGTCTCTCAAGCTTTCAGGGGGCTCAGGTGGCTTGCAGGACAGTTCCGCCGCCCCGAGCTTATGGTTTTTGTCCCGGCGGTGACCCTTGCGGCCTTCTGGCTGGGCGGGGAAAGGGTGCTGATCCTGACGGCCCTCGGCGCGCCCTTACTGTTCACGATCGCCGGGGCTTGCGGCTTCAGTGCCGGGCCACAGGCGCTGCTGCCGGACGCGCTCAGCGGGCTGGCCCTGCGCACGCAGATGGTGGCCATTCTTGAAAAGATCCTGCGCGATGCGCCGATCACCGGGCTGAACACGGCCTGTGTGGTGGTGCAGTTCGACGGGATGACCGAATTGGTCGATCAGCACGGCCGATCGGCCCAGACCGAGATTCTGACCCGCTGTGCCGAACGCCTCTGCGCGGCCCTGCGCACTGGCGACGTGGTGGCCCGGCTGGAGGGCGGCGGTTTCGCCGTCGCCGTCAGCCCGGGGCGGCGGCTCGACCTCGAAAGCACGATCCAGCTCGCCGCGCGCCTGCAATCGGCCCTGACCGCGCCGATCAGCCTGAATGGCGCGCGGATCTATGTGACCGCCTCGATTGGCTTTTGCCTGGGCGAACGGGCGCCGGACGCGACGGGGGCGGGCCTGCTGGACGCGGCCCAGGTTGCCGCGGACGAGGCGTTGCGCAATGGACCCGGGGCGATCCGGGCCTATGCGCCGGATATGACCCGCACCCGCGCCGACCGCGACGCGCTGCGCGAGGATCTGGAAATTGCGCTGGACGAAGGCCAGATCCGCGCCCATTTCCAACCGCAAATCTCGACCGACACCGGCGCCATCTCCGGCTTCGAGGCGCTGGCGCGCTGGCATCACCCGACCCGCGGCCTGATCTCGCCCGCCGATTTCCTGCCCGCGATCGAGAATTGCGGCCTGTCCACCCGGTTGAGCGAGGTCATGGTCTACAACGCCCTGATGGCGCTGACCCGCTGGGACAAGGCGGGTTACAAGGTGCCGACGGTTGCGGTCAACTTCTCCAAATCCGAATTGCGCAGCCCGGGCCTCGCCAGCAAGCTCAAGTGGGAGCTGGACCGCTTCAACCTGACCACCGACCGGCTGACCGTCGAAATCCTCGAAACCGTGGTGGCCGATACCGAAAATGACGTGATCGTCTCCAACATTGCCGCGGTGGCCCAGATGGGCTGCGGCGTGGATCTTGACGATTTCGGCACCGGCCATGCCTCCATCACCTCGATCCGCCGCTTCTCGGTGCGGCGCATCAAGATCGACCGCAGCTTCGTGACCAAACTGGACGAGGACCGCGAACAGCAGAAGGTCGTCTCGGCGATCCTGTCGATGGCCGAACGGCTGGGGATGGAGACCCTGGCCGAAGGCGTGGAAACCCCCGGCGAACATGCGATGCTGGGCCAGCTTGGCTGCAACCATGTGCAGGGCTTCGGCATCGCCCGCCCGATGCCGGTGGATGAGACGCTCGACTGGATGGCGCGCCACGTCGCCCGTCAATCCGGCGCGCCACGCATCGGCAACCGTGCCCGCTGAGGCATCGGGCACAGGCAAGCCCGCGGCAAGGCCCGGATGATCCCCGCTTTTGCCCCCTCGCGGCACAGGAGTCCCGCCCAGCCCCTTGGTTTACGGCGAAACCGCTTGACCTTTTGCCCCCCCTGTCGTTGAACGTCGCCTGATTCAGCTCAAGAACGGCGGCAGTCCCCATGGACGATCAGAACAAGAACCTTCTCCTCGCAACGGTGCTTTCGGCCCTGGTCATCGTGATCTGGTTTGTCGCCGGCCCCATGCTCTTCCCCAGTTGGTTCCCGAAAGAGACGCCGACCCTGACCGCCCTGCCGCCCGAGACGGCGACGGCCGTCACGCCGCCCGCGGCCTCCACCTCGCCCGCTTTGACTGCGACGCCCGAACCTCAGGCGCCGCGTTTGACGGTGGATACGCCCAAACTCACCGGCAGCATCTCGCTGCTGGGCGGTCGGATCGACGATCTGTCGCTGAAAACCTATCACGAGACGGTCGACCCGAGCTCGCCCACCGTCAAGCTGCTGTCTTCAGTCGGCACCGCCAAACCCTATTACGCCGTTTTCGGCTTTGGCGCCGGTCAAGGCACCGACGAGGCCGATGTCCCCGGCTCCAAGACGCTGTGGACGGCACCCGCGGGCGAGACGCTGACCCCGACCACGCCGGTGACCTTGACCTGGACCAACAGCAAGGGCCTGACCTTTACCCGCACCATCTCGGTCGACGGGAACTTCATGTTCACCATCAGCGACACCGTCAGCAATGCCGGCACCGCCGAGGCGCATGTCTATCCCTATGGAATCATTGCGCGCCACGGCCTGCCCAAGCTGGAAGGCGTCTATGTCGTCCATGAAGGCCCGGTCAGCCGCATCGACGGCAGCATCACCGAGCAGAAATACTCCGACCTGCCCAAGCTGGACGCGTTCGAAGGCGTCAACGGCAAGCAGATGGAAAGCAAGGGCGACGGCTGGCTTGGCTTCACCGACCACTACTGGATGACGACCCTGATCCCCGATCAGGGCAAGCCCTTCACCGCGGTGGAAAAATACACGCCGACCGCCGACATCTACCAGGCCGAGATCCGCCAGCCGACCATGGCAATCGCCCCGGGCGCCTCGGCCACGACCTCGACCCGGTTCTTCGCCGGCGCCAAGGAATGGGAGACCATCGTCGCCTATGAAAACGACCCCGGCCTGCTGCTGCGCCTCTTCGGCTACAAGGCAAGTGCGGACGTGCAGGCCGTACCGGGTTTCATCGACTCGATCGACTGGGGCTGGTTCTTCTTCCTGACCAAGCCGATCTTTTTTGTGCTGCACGAACTGCACCGCCTGATCGGCAACATGGGTCTCGCGATAATCAGCCTGACCTTCTTCCTGAAGCTGCTGGTCCTGCCCTTGGCTTACAAGAGCTATGTCTCGATGGCCCGGATGAAGGAATTGCAGCCCGAACTGGAGGCGTTGAAGGCCAAGGCCGGCGACGACAAGGCCAAGCTGCAGCGCGACATGATGGCGCTGTACAAGGAAAAGAAGGTCAATCCGGCGGCGGGCTGTTTGCCGATCTTCATCCAGATCCCGATTTTCTTCAGCCTTTACAAGGTGATCTACGTCACGATCGAGCTGCGCCAGTCCCCCTTCGTGGGCTGGATCAAAGACCTCTCGATGCCTGACACCTCGACCCTGTTCAACTTCTTCGGCCTCCTGCCGTGGAGCGCGCCGGATGCGACCAGCATGCTGCATACGGTGTTCATCGGGCTGCTGCCGATCCTGCTGGGCGTGTCGATGTGGCTGCAACAGAAGCTGAACCCGGCGCCCCCGGACCCGGCGCAGGCGCAGATCATGGCCTGGATGCCCTGGATCTTCATGTTCATGCTCGGCCGTTTCGCTTCGGGTCTGGTGCTGTACTGGATCACCAACAACACGATCACCTTTGCCCAGCAGTACATCATCATGTGGAGCCACGGCAAAAGGCCTGACATATTCGGCAATATCCGCGCCAAGGCGAAACCCGTGGCGGCGAACAGTCCGAAGGCGCCGAGCAAAAAATGACAGGTCGGTTGACCCATATCTTCCGCCACCCGATCAAGGCACACGGACGCGAGGCTCTCGCGTCCGTTGCGCTTTCGGCAGGAGAGGCTTTGCCCTGGGACCGCCGCTGGGCCGTAGCTCATGAGGCGGCGCGGATCTCGCCGGGCTGGAACAACTGCAACAGCTTCCTGCGCGGGGTGAAATCGCCGCAACTGATGGCGATGGAAGCGCGTTTTGATGAGGCTTCTCAACGGGTTCACCTGTCGCAACCGAAGATCGGCGCCCTGTCGGTGAACCCCGATGACGAGGGCGATGCCGCCCGCCTGATCGATTGGGTGCGCCCGCTGATCCCGCAGGATCGGGCGCAGCCGGTCAAGATCGTGCGCTTTGACGGCGGGATGACGGACAGCGATTATCCGACGGTCTCGATTCTGAACCTTGCCTCGCTGGCCGATCTGTCGGCGCGGATGGAGATGGATCTGTCGATCCACCGCTGGCGGGCGAATTTCTGGATCGACGGGCTGGCGCCCTGGGGGGAATTTGACTGGATTGGCAAGCACTTGGCGATCGGGGATGCTGTTCTGGAAGTCACAGAACGCATCGGGCGCTGTCGCGCCACCTGCGTCAACCCCGTCACGGGCGAAGTCGAGGGCGAGACGCTTGCGGCCCTCACCCAGGCCTTTGGCCACACGGATTTTGGAATTTTCGCCCGGGTGATCCGGGGCGGAACGGTCGCCCTTGGCGACGAATGGAGCCTGCAATGAGCCTGACTTTCCCCCTCGCCGAAGAACCGGAATTCGAGGCCAGCGAGAAGGGCCGGCTGTTGTTCGCGGGCCCGGTTGACTTCCTCAAAGGCGTGGTCGCCATGGTGCATATGCCCCCGGCCGACCGGCTGGAGGTCTGCTTTGCCGGGCGCTCCAATGTGGGGAAGTCCAGCCTGATCAATGCCTTGACCGGGCGCAAGAACCTCGCCCGCGCCTCGAACACGCCGGGCCGGACGCAGGAGATCAACTTCTTCACCCTGGGGGAGACGCGCTATCTTGTCGACCTGCCGGGCTATGGCTATGCCGAGGCGCCGGTGGCGGTGGTGGCGAAATGGCAGGCCTTGCTGAAGCAATATCTCGCCGGGCGGCAGACGTTGCGCCGGGCCTTTGTGCTGATCGACACGCGGCATGGCGTGAAGGAAGTTGATGAAGAGATTCTGACCCTTCTCGACAAATCCGCCGTGACTTTCCAGGTCGTGATGACCAAGGCCGACAAGGTCAACCGCGAGACGCGGGAGGCCAATATCGCCCAGGTGCAGAATGCGCTGAAGAAGCACCCGGCGGCCTATCCGGAGATCATCGTGACCTCCTCGGAGAAGGGTGAGGGGATCGAGACCCTGCGCGCGATCATCGCGACTCTGGTGTGAGAGCGCGGGGTTAACCAGCAGAAAACGCTGGGAAAACGCGGTCTTGCTTGCGTCTTTTTTCCGTCTTCCTTCCGTCTCTACGCGCGGGAGAGAGGGAAGCCGTTAACCTTTGATGCGAATCGCCACGATTTTTCGGCGAAAAATCGACTGGTACCGAATTTTCGCCGAGGGTCTTGACTAGCATAGAGCCAGAAAACTGGCGCAATGCTATGAAAAGGCTTATGAATCGCTACGCAAAAAGTTCGAAACTTTCTGAAGCCCAATTTCGGGCCTTCATCAGGCTCGTCGCGGCCGATCTCACGGCCAGTCAGATCGCGCAGGTCAGCGGCCTCAACCGCAACACGG
>NZ_JBFUFS010000018.1:0-77621 GCF_056403335.1 Rhodobacter sp. P2_H5
CTGCGCGGCTGCGCGGCAAACGCCGCATCTGGGGCGGGCGACCCGCCATCAGACGCAGCCTCTACCTGGCCGGCCTCATCGCCTCACGCCACGATCCGAACATCAAAGCCTTCAGAGCACGACTCGCCGCCGCCGGAAAACCGACAAAAGTCGCCATCATCGCCTGCGCAAGAAAACTCCTGACAATTCTCAACGCAATGGTCAAAACAGGCAAAGACTACAACCAAACCAAAGCCTGAAAGACAGTTGCTACCGGAATTCGTGGATCACTTCGATCAACCCGACAATCGCGGCATTGAACGCGCCCAGATCCTCCGCAGGTATCCAATATTCCCGATGCGCCCGTCCGCCGGCATCCTGCACCGAAAAGCCGCCGAGGTAGCTGGTCAGAACTTCAAACCGGGTAACGAATCCCCCGCCACTGGCCTTCACATTCCAGTCTCGGGCGATCTTGACCGCATAGTCCTCGGTGGTGACCGGATAGAAGATCGGCTGCTCCGGCAGACGCGGCGGAAAGGCCTTCATCCCGCTCAACCGGATCAAGGCCAGTTCTTCCGGCCCAACGGGGCGCCAAAGGGTGCGGGTCGCGATCATCGTGCCAATCTATTCAGATCAATTCAGCGAAGCAAATGCCCGATTCGGCCCTTGCGTTAACCATTTTCCAGTCAATTCGGACCCCAAGACATCTTTCCCGGTGTAGAGACGGAAGGAAGACAAAAGGAAGACGCGGGCAAGACCGTTAACCTTTCGGCAACTTGGCCCTTTTCTCCATAAATTCCGCGCCTTAACACACCGCTCGCACCTGCCGGCAAAACCGCCTATCTTCCCCCCATGCAACTCCCCCCGACCCTCTCCGCATGGTTCGAAACCCAAGGCTGGACCCTGCACCCCCACCAGCTCGCCATGCTGGACCGGTCCGAAGACGCCTCCACCCTGCTCATCGCGCCGACCGGCGGCGGCAAGACCCTTGCGGGCTTCCTGCCGACGCTCGCCGAATTATCCAATGGATACAAAGGCCTCCACACGCTCTACATCTCCCCCCTCAAGGCCCTGACCGCCGACATCCGCCGCAACCTGCGCCGCCCGGTGGAGGGTGCGAACCTCCCCATCCGGATCGAGGATCGCACCGGCGACACCACCTACACCCAGCGTCGCCGCCAACGCGCCGACCCGCCCCACATCCTGCTGACCACGCCAGAATCCCTCGCCCTCCTGCTAACCTACGAAGATTCCCCAAGAATTTTCGAAAACCTGCAGCGGGTGATCGTGGACGAGATCCACGCCCTGGCCGAATCCAAGCGTGGCGACCAGTTGATGCTGCAACTCGCCCGCCTCGAAACCCTCGCCCCCGGCCTGCGCCGCGTCGGCCTTTCCGCCACCGTCGAAGACCCGCCCGCCCTCGCCCGCTTCCTGGGTCCGCAAACACAAATCCTAGTGGCTGACCCCGGCCCCGACCCCGACATCCGGATGCTGACCACCGACACGAGCCCGCCATGGAGCGGCGGCGGCGGCAAATACGCCATCCCCGCCATCCTCGAACAGGTGCGTCAGCACAACATCACCCTGATCTTCCACAACACCCGCGCCCAGGCGGAAATCTTCTTTCATAACCTGTGGTTGGCCAACGAGGATGCGCTCCCCATCGGCATCCACCACGGCTCGCTCTCCCGCGAACAGCGCGAAAGGGTCGAGGCCGCGATGGTCGCAGGCCAGCTTCGCGCCGTGGTCTGCACCGGCTCGCTCGACCTCGGCATCGACTGGGGCGACGTGGACCTCGTGATCCAGGTCGGCGCCCCCAAGAACGTCAAGCGCCTCGTCCAGCGCATCGGCCGCGCCAACCACCGCTACAACGCCCCTTCCAAGGCCCTCCTCGTCCCCGCCAACCGCTTCGAGTTGGTCGAATGCCAGGCCGCGCTGGAGGCCGTCAAAGCCCATACCCTCGACGGCGAGCCACGCGGCCCCGGCCCCCGTGATGTGCTCTGCCAGCACATCCTCGCCAGTGCCTGCGCCGGCCCCTTCGACGGTGACGCCCTCTACCGAGAAGTCATCACCGCCGGCCCCTATGCCCTTCTGACCAAAGCGGAATTCGACGCCTGCCTCGATTTCGTCGCTACCGGGGGATATGCGCTGAAGGCCTATGACCGCTGGCAACGCCTGATGATCCGGGGCGATAAATGGACCCTCCGCGACCCCCGCGTCGCAGCCCTGATCCGCCAGAACCTTGGCACGATCATCGACATCGAGACGCTGAAAGTCGCCCTCAAAGGCCGTGGCGCCCCCCTGGGCGAGATCGAGGAATACTTCGCCGCCTCCCTCTCCCCCGGCGACACCTTCCTGATCGGCGGCGAGGTCGTCCGCTTCTCCAACCTCCGCGAGCTCACCGTCGAAGTCACCCGCGACCCCGGCCGCCCGCCCAAGGTCGCCGTCTTCTCCGGCACCAAATTCGCCACCTCCACCCAGCTTTCCGACCGCATCCTGCAGATCTTCCAGCAAGACAGCTGGCCCGACTTGCCCGCCCACACCGCCCAATGGCTCGCCCACCAGCGCGAGGTCTCCCGCTTGCCCGAGCCCAACCGCCTGCTCATCGAATCCTTCCCCCACGACGGGCGCGAACACCTCTGCATCTACGGTTTCGCCGGCCGCAACGCCCAGCAAACCCTGGGCCTCCTCGTCACCAAAGAGATGGAGGCGGCCGGCCTCGCCCCCCTGGGCTTCGTCGCCACCGACTACGCCACCCTGATCTGGGGCCTCGAACCCCTTCAAAACACGGACCTTTTCGACAAGACCCGCCTCCGCGACGGCCTTGAAACCTGGCTCGCCGGCAACGCCGTCATGAAACGCACCTTCCGCAACACCGCTATCATCGCCGGCCTGATCGAACGCTCCAACCAGGGCCGCCGCAAGTCCGGCCGGCAGGCCACCTTTTCCTCCGACATCCTCTACGACACGCTGCGCCGCTTTGACCCGCACCACCTCCTCCTCGACATCACCCGGGAAGAGGCCCTGCGCGGCCTCGTCGACTTCGGCCGGATCGAGGCGCTTCTCACCCGCGTCGGCCCCCGCATCGACCTGATCCGCCTCCCCCAGATCACCCCGCTCGCCGCCCCCCTGATGCTGGAACCCGGCGTGGTCCCGATCCATGGGGCGGGCCGCGAGCGTCTCGCCGCCGACGCCGCCCGCCAACTCCTCCGCGATGCCGGGCTGGAGTGAACGCAGGCTCTTCCCTCTGTTAACCTTTCCCCTGTATTGCTCTCTGCCCAAATACTCCCGCCGGAGGCGCCATGCCCTATGCCTTCCCCCTCGGCCCTGCCACCCTGCACGCTCTGCCCTCCGGCGCGCTGTTCTGGCCGGATCAAAGCCTGCTGACGGTCTCCGACCTGCATTTCGGCAAATCCGAACGCCTGGCCCGGCGCGGCGGCAGCCTTCTGCCGCCCTACGAGACCCGCGCCACCCTGACCCGCCTCGATGCGGATCTTGAGGCCACGCAGGCGAAATCTGTCATCTGCCTCGGCGACAGTTTCGATGACCTGATGGCAGCCGCGGAGATGGAGGAGAGCGACCGGCTCTGGCTGACCCGTCTGATGGCCGGGCGCGACTGGACCTGGATCGAGGGCAACCATGACGCAGGCCCCGTCAACCTTGGCGGCACACACCGGGCGGAACTGCGCGTGGCAGGCCTGACCTTCCGCCACATCGCCACGCCAGAAAGTTTAGAAATATCAGGTCATTATCACCCGAAGGCCCGGCTGCCCGGCCGCACCGCACCCTGTTTCCTCATTGACACAGCGCGGGTGATCCTGCCCGCCTATGGCGCCTATACCGGCGGGCTTTTCAGCGATCACCCGGATCTGCAGGCGCTCATGCAGCCCCGCGCGCTGGCGGTGCTGACCGGGGCAAGATGCCTGCCCCGGCCGATGCGATAGGCGCAACAGGGGTTGGTAGGATGGGCAATTTGCCCATCTTCCAGGGCCGGCTCAGGCCGTCAGACCCTTCGGCTCGGCCAAACCATTGGCGCGGCAGCAGGCGGTCAGGGTATTGGCCAGAAGGCAGGCAATCGTCATYGGCCCGACGCCGCCCGGCACCGGGGTGATCGCACCGGCCACCTCGACAGCGCTGGCATAATGCACGTCGCCCACCAGCTTGCCTTTGCCGTCGCGCTCGATCCGGTTGATGCCGACGTCGATTACCGTCGCACCCGGCTTGACGAAATCGCCGGTGATCATCTCGGGCCGGCCCACCGCCGCGACGAGGATATCCGCGCCGCGGCAGACCGCCGCCAGGTCCTTGGTCCGCGAATGCGCAATCGTCACCGTGCAGCTGTCGCCCAGCAAAAGCTGCGCCATCGGCTTGCCCACGATGTTCGACCGCCCGACCACCACCGCATTCAGCCCCGACAAAGAGCCATGGTGATCGCGCAACATCATCAGGCAACCCAGCGGCGTGCAGGGCACCATGCTCTTCTGCCCGGTGCCCAGAAGCCCGACGTTGGAGATGTGGAACCCGTCGACATCCTTGGCCGGGTCAATCGCGTTGATCACGAGGTCGGAATTCAGATGCCCCGGCAGCGGCAACTGCACCAGAATGCCATGCACCGCAGGATCCGCGTTGAGCGATGCGATCAGCGCCAGAAGATCGGCCTCCGAGGTGGAGGCGTCCAGCCGGTGTTCGAAGGAATTCATCCCGACTTCGATGGTCGAGGCATGCTTGTTCTTCACATAGACCTTCGAGGCCGGGTCTTCCCCCACCAACACCACGGCGAGACCCGGCGTGATGCCGTTCTGCTCTTTCAGCCGCGCCACCGCCTCGGCCACCTGGGCGCGCACGCCAGCCGCGAAAGCCTTGCCGTCGATCACCTTTGCCGTCATCTTCTTCTCCTCAAGCGACCGCAAAGGCGGCGCGGTAATGGTCCATTTGCATGCGGGTCGCAAGGACCGCGTTCTTCATCAGGATGGCGACCGTCACCGGACCGACGCCGCCCGGAACCGGAGTGATCCAGCCGGCCACCTCGGCGCAGCTGGCGAAATCGGCGTCGCCCACGGTCTTGCCCTCAACCCGGTTGATGCCGATGTCGATCAGAGCCGCCCCCGGTTTCAGCATGGCCCCCGTCACCAGTCCCGGCTTGCCCACCGCCACAAAAACCGCATCGGCGGCGCGCGAATGGACGGCAACCTGCCGCGTCATGTGGTGGCAGACCGTCACTGTCGCCCCCAGACCCATCATCAGAAAGGCAATCGGCTTGCCGACAATCTCAGAATGGCCAATCACGCAGACATCCAGACCCTCGACCTTCAGGGGCAGGGTCTTCAGGATCTCCACCGCCGCCACCGCCGTGCAGGGGCCAAGGGCCAGATCGTTGTAGACGATATTGCCGATCGAGGCGGGATGCATCCCTTCGACGTCCTTCAGGGGATGCACGGCCTTTTGCAGGGTTTTCACCGGGATATGCGCCGGCAGGGGGCGCTGGATGATGATGCCATTGACCCGCGGATCGGCGTTCAATCCGGCCAGCACC
Organism: Rhodobacter sp. P2_H5; assembly: GCF_056403335.1. NCBI lineage: Bacteria > Pseudomonadati > Pseudomonadota > Alphaproteobacteria > Rhodobacterales > Rhodobacter > Rhodobacter sp. P2_H5. The sequence goes on from NZ_JBFUFS010000018.1 coordinate 5,513, forward strand.
CCGGTCAACTGCTCCAGACTGATCTCGGCCGGATAGTTGCGCGCCTCGAAGGCGACCCCGGCGGCCTCGGCCTGGCGCTGCTGGTTGCGGACGTAAAGCTCCGCCGCCGCCACATCCCCGACCGAGATCGAGATCAGGCGCGGCTGCCAGCCCGCCTCGGCCAACTCGGCCGCTTCCGCACGAGTCTCCGCCATCATGCGGGCGGCAATCGCCTTGCCGTCGATCAGGGTCGCGCTCATGTCATCCTTTCGTAAGGTCGGACGGCGGGGGTTCCGGCCCGGCCTCCTTGCTCAACACTTCCTCTTCGCGGGCAATCGACCAGTCGATCAGCTTGCGCCACAACTTCTCCAGCTTGTCTGGCGGCAGGCCATGCAGCACGGCCTCGGCCCTGACATTCGCCACCACCTCTTCGACGCGCGCGCCGATCCGGGCGGGCCAGCCGATGCCGGTCTTGATCTCGGCCGCGCGGTCGATATAGGTCGTCCGCTCGGCAAACAACGCCACCAGTTCGCGGTCCACCCGGTCAATCTCGGCCCGGATATCGGTCATCGTCGTACAGTCGGCAGCTTTCATCGCAGTCACCTCGATCCTTGCGCCGCCCTTCTAGCGAAAGGCGGCGCAAGGAACAACTTCACCTTAGAACAGGCCCCCTAGAACAGACCTTCCACGAAGCCCTGATCGTTCAGCCGGATCACCTCGGCCGAGGGGACCTTGGGCAGGCCGGGCATCGTCATGATCTCACCACAGATCACCACGACAAACCCCGCCCCGGCCGAAAGCCGCACTTCGCGGACCGGCACCGAGTGGCCGGTGGGCGCGCCACGCAGGTTCGGGTCGGTCGAGAAGGAGTATTGCGTCTTGGCCATGCAGATCGGCAGATGGCCATAGCCCGCCGCTTCCCAGGCCTTCAGCTGGTCGCGGATCGACTTGTCGGCGAGCACCGCATCGGCGTGATAGATCCGCTTGGCGATGGTCTCGATCTTTTGGAACAGCGGCATCTCGTCGGGATAGATCGGCGAGAAATTGGCAGCGCCGCTTTCGGCAAGCGAGACCACCTTATGCGCCAGATCCTCGATCCCGGCGGAGCCTTTGGCCCAGTGCTGGCACAGGATCGCTTCTGCGCCTTGGGCGGCCACATAATCCTTCACCGCCTGAATCTCGGCATGGGTGTCGGAGTAGAAGTGGTTGATCGCCACCACCACCGGAACGCCAAAGCCTTTGACGTTGCCGATATGGCGGCCAAGGTTCGGGCAGCCCTTCTTGACGGCTTCGACATTCTCGGCACCGAGGTCGGCCTTGGCGACGCCACCGTTCATCTTCATCGCGCGCACGGTGGCCACGATGACCGCAGCAGAGGGTTTGAGGCCAGCCTTACGGCACTTGATGTCAAAGAACTTCTCCGCACCCAGGTCGGCGCCAAAGCCCGCTTCGGTGACGACATATTCGCCCAAACGCAGCGCAGTCTTGGTCGCGATGACAGAGTTGCAGCCGTGGGCGATGTTGGCGAAGGGGCCGCCGTGGACGAAGGCCGGGTTGTTTTCCAGCGTCTGCACCAGGTTCGGCTGCATCGCGTCTTTCAAGAGAACTGTCATCGCGCCATCGGCCTTGATGTCGCGGCAATAGACCGGCTTCTTCTCGCGGGTATAGGCCACGACGATATCGCCGAGGCGCTTTTGCAGGTCTTCCAGATCGTTCGACAGGCAGAGGATCGCCATGACCTCCGACGCCACCGTGATGTCAAACCCGGTCTGGCGCGGGAAGCCGTTCGACACGCCGCCCAAAGACACCACGATATCGCGCAGCGCGCGGTCGTTCATGTCCATCACCCGGCGCCACATGATCCGGCGCTGGTCGATGTCGAGGCTGTTGCCCCAGTAGATGTGGTTGTCGATCATCGCCGACAGCAGGTTGTGGGCCGAGGTGATGGCGTGGAAATCGCCGGTGAAGTGCAGGTTCATCTCTTCCATCGGCACGACCTGGGAATAGCCGCCTCCCGCAGCGCCCCCCTTCATGCCGAAGTTCGGGCCGAGCGAGGCCTCGCGGATGCAGACGATCGCCTTCTTGCCGATCCGGTTCAGGCCATCGCCCAAACCCACGGTGGTGGTGGTCTTGCCCTCGCCCGCAGGGGTCGGGTTGATCGCGGTCACCAGAATGAGCTTGCCCATCGGCCTGCTTTCCAGCGACTTGATGAAGTCCTGCCCGACCTTGGCCTTGTCGTGGCCATAGGGCAGCAGATGTTCTGCAGGGATGCCAAGCTTGGCGCCGATGTCCATGATCGGCTTTTTCTTCGCTTCGCGTGCAATCTCAATGTCGGTTTTGAAGGCCATGTCTCTCTCCCGGTCGGCAAATGGCAGCCCGCCCGTGATAGCGAAGAAAACGACTCGTCAGAGTCGCTTTTCCGACCAAGCCCGCGTCAAATTCGCCAGCGCCGGTTTCCGATCGGAAAGAAGGGCCCGATCCGGGAAATCCCTAGCCAGGCATCCCCAACTCGTCGCTGCGCCGGCGCTCCAGCTCCTGGGCATAGCGTTTCAGGCAATAGGCCTCGGTCAGATAGCCCACGACCTTGCGGCTGGCGGGGGCGTCCAGCACGGGCAGCACCTCGGACTGGCGGTCCGAGAAGGTCTTGAGGATCTCGGCGATGTCGGCCTCGGGCAGCAGATAGGCTTGCGGCGCATGGGCGAGGTCGGCGGCCACGGCAAGGTCGGCCAGATCGCCGAGGTCGGGATCGTGCAGCGCCACCACGTCGATCAGGCCGGTATAGGCCCCGGTCTCATCCGTGACGAAAAGGTATTTCGCGGCACCAATCGGCGCCCGGCGGCGCAGGGCCGCCAGCGACAGGCGCTGATCGACCACCTTGGCGTCGGCCCGCATCAGGCGCCCCGCCCGCAAGGTCGCGATCCAGCCGATGTCCTGCCCGCCGCGCAGCCTGAGCCCGCGCAGATGGAAGCGCCACGTTGAAAAGCTGTAGCCGAAGGTCAGCCGCACCACGGTGGAGGCGACGATGACCCCGATGGCGACCCCCATCGTCACCGGAAAGTCGCCGGTCGCCTCCAGCACCAGGAAGATCATCGTGAAAGGCGCCCCGATGATCGCCGCCCCCACTGCCCCCATGCCCACCAGCATGAAGACATGGCGCTGCGCGAAGATCACCGGCAGGACATGCGCCGTCGCGTCGACAAAAGCCGCCCCCAGAAGCGCGCCCAGAAACAGCGAGGAGGAAAATAACCCGCCACGAAACCCCGCGCCGAGCGAGACGGCCGAGGCCGCCAGCTTGGCCACCAGAAGCGCCAGGATCATGACCAGGGGCAAGGGCTGGTTCAGGTGCCACTCGATCGCGCCATGCCCCGCGCCCAGCACCTGCGGCGACCAGAGGGCGATCAGCGACAGAAGCCCGCCCCCCACCGCCGGCCGCAGCCATTGCGGGATGTGCACCGCGCGCAGGGCGCGTTCGACCCAGGTGGCCGATTGCATGGTCAGGATGCCAAGCCCCGCCGCCAAAAGGCCGAGGGCCGCGAAGAGCAGGTAGAAGCCGTTCGGAATGACGAAGAACTCGGCGACGCTGAACAGCGGGGCGTCACTGCCCAGAAGGCGGATCACCATGGCGCCGGCGAGGGCGGCGCCGGTCACCGGGGCCAGCCCGCGCGTGCTGTAGCTGCCGTGGACCAGCTCGAACCCGTAGAACGCCCCGGCAAGCGGCGCGTTGAACGCTGCCGCAATCGCCGCGGCCGCGCCTGCCGTGACCATCAGCCGCTGATCCTCGCGCCGCAGCTGGTACTTGGCCCCCACCACCGAAAAGAGGCCGGAGCCGAGCTGGCTGTACCCCGCCTCCATCCCCACCGAAGCGCCGCTGGCGTTGGAGATCAGGGTCAGCCCGGTCAGCCGCAGGGAATCGCGCAACGACATCTGGCCGCCATAGAGCGCGTTGGCCTCGACCGGGTCGACAATCTCGACCGGGCGCCAGCGTTGCCATGCCAGCGTGACCAGACCCAGCACCAGCCCGCCGAGTGCGGGCACCAGCGCCAGCCGCAGGGGATGCAGCGTCAGTTGCGCGCTGAGGAACTCGCCCGGTGCCAGTCCGAAATCGAGCGCATGCAGAAAGGTCACCAACTCGCGCAGACCATAGGTGATCAGCCCGACCCCGGCGCCGAGCAGGATGGCGCAGCCGATCAGCCAGGTCTCATGGTTGCGCGCGGCGCGCTGGAACTCTGCCAGACGCAGGCGCAGGGCGCGGTAGCGGTGGTGCAGGGTCTCGAATGGCACGCGGAACATTGGAAGGCCTGAACAGGGGGGCTGTCCCGGCCTTAAGCCGCAGGCCGCGTTCTGGCAACGGGCAAGGGCTTCAACTTGTTGAAGGTCCGCAGTTCCCTGTGCGCTTAACCGGCCAGGGCCGCGGCGCTGAACTTCCAGCCGCGCTGGTCGGGGATATGCAGGCGTAGCGTGTCGCCGAGGGCAAAGCTGCCCTCGCGTTCGACCCAGGCCACCACGCCGCGTCGCCCCGCGGCCGCAGGCTTGAACGCCTTGCCAAAGCCCGGATGCGCCGCCTCGATCGCGCGGGAGGGGATGGTGCAGGGCCGGTTGTTCAGGTTGACCACCAGCGTCGCCCCGGAGGAGCCCTGCAGCCGCGACCCCGGCGGGATATGGCTGAAATCGGGGATGCCTTCGATCACCATCGTGGCCCCCAGAAGGCGGGGGTCCAGGCTGGGCAAGCCCATGCGCTCTGCCGTCTCGGCCAGTTCCTCGGCCGACAGGACCGAGACCTGCCGCGTGTTGGCGACCGGCGTGCCCTCGGGGTACTGCGCGGTCATCCGGCTGCAGGAGGGCACGACGACGCCCTCATGCGCCTCGCCCGCGATGCCGGCAAAGGTCGCGGTCAGGGTCGTGGCGGGTTCGGTGTCCAGAAGGCCATAAGTGCCGATCATCCGCCCCAGAAAGGTGATGCGTCCGGTGAATTGCGTCGGTTTCAGGATCGGCATGGGTCAGACTTTCAGCGTGAAGAACACCCGGCGGAACGGCATCAGGCAGGACCCGTCCGGCAGCAGCGGATAGGCGGAATGCACCGCCTGATCATAGGCGGTGGCAAAGGCGCGGGCCTCGGCCTCGGTCAACTTTTCGACATAGGGGCGCATGGCGGTGGATTGGGTGAAGGCATGGACCGGGTGGATGCCCTCGGTCGGGTCAAGCCGTTGCAGGTATTCCGTCTCCCAGGCCTGCACCGCGCCGAGGGGCGACAGGAGCTGCCAATAGCCCTGTGCGGTCTGCACCGGCGCCTCGAAATGGCAGGAGTCGAAGCGGTCGGGGTAAAGTGCTGCCGCGATGTCACGCAGGAAACGGTGCGAAGGGGCGAGATACTGGCGCGGCATCTGCACCGCCAGCGTGCCGCCGGGAGCCAGCATTCCCGCCAGGCGCGGCATCAGGCTGTCATGGTCAGGGAGCCAGTGCAGGGCAGCGTTGGAGAAGATCAACGCGGGCGGCGCATCGGCCTGCCAGGTGGCGGCGTCCGCCTCGATCAGCCGGTCATAGCCCTCGGCCCGGGCCAGCATGGTGGGCGAATTGTCCACCCCGATCAGCGGATGCGCCGGATAGCGTTGCCGCACCGGTCCCACCGCCGCACCATCGCCGCAGCCAAGGTCGATCACCGCCCCTTCGGGCAGATCGCCGACCTGCAGCAAAAGGTCCACAAGGGGGCGCAAACGCAAACCCCGAAACCTTGCGTAGGTTTCGGGGTTCCAGTCGGTTTTGGCACTCAGGCTCACGCCGAGGGCTCCGGTTCGATCCCCGGCTTGGCGACCGTGACCCTCGTCTTCGGGATCGACAGGACCGAGGTCGAGCCACCGCCCGAGGAGGTCTTGTCATCGTCGCTGTCCAGCGGCTCGCCCGCCAGAACCTTGCGGATCTCGTCGCCGGTCAGGGTCTCGTATTCCAAGAGACCCTGCGCCAGCCGTTCAAAGCCCTCGGATTTCTCCGAGATGATCTTGTAGGCCAGCTCGTAGGCCTCGTCGATCAGGCGCTTCACCTCGGCCTCGATCAGCGTCTTGGTCTCGGGCGAGACCGAGAAGCCGCCGGTGGCGCCGTTGTAGCCTTCATGCGCTTCCGAATAGTCGATGTTGCCGACCAGATCCGACATCCCCCAGCGCATCACCATGGCGCGCGCCACGGCCGAGACGTTCTGGATGTCGCCGCTGGCCCCCGAGGAGACCGAATCCGCGCCCCATTTGAAGATCTCGGCGGCCTTGCCGGCCATGCCCATCGCCATGCGGCTCTTCATCTGGTCCTTGTGCCAGGAATTGCGGTCCATCTCCGGCAGGCTCATCACCATGCCAAGGGCACCGCCGCGCGGGATGATCGTGGCCTTGTAGACCGGGTCACATTTCGGCAGCGAGATGCCGACGATGGCGTGCCCAGCCTCGTGATAGGCGGTCATTTCCTTGTCGGAATCGCTCAAGACCATCGACCGGCGCTCGGCGCCCATCATGACCTTGTCCTTGGCCTGCTCGAAATCTTCCATCGTCACGAACCGGCGGCCAAAGCGCGCGGCCATCAGGGCGGCTTCGTTCACCAGGTTAGCAAGGTCAGCACCCGAAAAGCCAGGGCAGCCGCGCGCGATGATGCGCAGATCGACATCGGGGCCAACCGGCACCTTGCGGGCGTGAACGGTGAGGATCTTTTCGCGGCCCTTGATATCGGGGTTGGGCACATGGATCTGGCGGTCAAACCGGCCCGGACGCAGCAGCGCGGGGTCCAGCACGTCCTTGCGGTTGGTGGCGGCGACGATGATCACGCCCTCGTTGGCCTCGAACCCGTCCATCTCGACCAGAAGCTGGTTGAGGGTCTGTTCGCGTTCGTCATTACCACCGCCGATGCCCACGCCACGCGCACGGCCGACGGCGTCGATTTCGTCGATGAAGACGATGCAGGGCGCGTTCTTCTTGGCCTGTTCGAACATGTCGCGGACACGGGAGGCGCCCACACCAACGAACATTTCCACGAAGTCGGAACCCGAGATGGTGAAGAAAGGCACCCCCGCCTCACCCGCGATGGCGCGGGCCAGAAGCGTCTTACCGGTACCGGGCGGGCCAACCAGAAGGGCGCCCTTCGGGATCTTGCCGCCAAGACGCGAGAATTTCTGCGGGTTGCGCAGGAATTCTACGATCTCTTCCAGCTCTTCCTTGGCCTCGTCGATGCCGGCCACGTCGTCAAAGGTCACGCGACCCTGCTTTTCGGTCAAAAGCTTGGCGCGCGACTTGCCAAAGCCCATCGCACCGCCGCGCCCGCCGCCCTGCATGCGGTTCATGAAATAGATCCAGACCCCGATCAGCAGCACGAAGGGCAGCCAGGCCGTGATCACCGTCATCAGGCTCGATTGCTCTTGCGGGTCGGCGCGGACTTCCACGCCCTTGTCGAGCAGCTTGTCCGTCACCTGTTCGCCGGTCGGGCGGATCGCGATGTAATGGCTGCCATCCTTGGCCGTGACGCGGATCTGTTCACCGTCCAGCGTCACCGACTTCACGTCACCCGAGTTCACCCGTCCGATGAACTCCGAATAGGAAACCGTCTGGGCCGTGAAGTTATTGGAGCTGTTGAAGAGGTTGAACAGTGCCAGCACCAGCACCAACAGTACCACCCAGAATGCAATATTGCGTGCGTTTCCCACCTGGAACTCCTTCTGACGCAGCATGCCTGACGCAGACACACCGCTTTGGCTTACAAGATAGACATTCGTTTGGCCGGTTCAATGCGATAAGATGGCAGAGTTGCGCCCAAGCCATGTTTGTAGCGGTATCGCGCTATAGGCCGCTGATCCAAGCCCGGCAAGGGGGGCGGCGATCAGCCTGTCTTCAAGCCAGAGCGCGGGGGAGGCCAGCAGGGCGGCGCGCGGCAGGCCGGTGGCGCGCCAGTCGGGGCATTGGAGGAGGCCCTCTGCCGTCAGGGCGCCAATCTCGGCCCCCTGTGGTCTGGGTCCGATGATCCGCCAACGCCCATCCCAGACGGCGGCTTGGGTGCGCGGCGCTGCAGCCCTGGCCTCGCGCAGGGCGCGCAGGCCCTTGGGGGTGACGATGAAGCGGCACCCGGCCAATGTCGCCGCCTGCCCCGACGCCAGCCGCTGTGCCAGAAAGCCAATCTGCGCCCCGCGCGGGGCATAGGCGGCGGGGGCGATCCACAAGAGGATGCGGGTCAGTAGCCGGCGCTGGGTCTCTGACGGGGCCTGCCAGAGCGCGGGCAGGATCAGGACAGTGCCGGCCTCGGGGATCAGGCAGCGCGCGGCCCAGTCATCGGCCAGAGCATCCAGCGCCTGCCGCGCTTCGGCCAGATGGGATGCGACCTCGGCCAGGCGGGCGGGCGTCAGGCCCATCGGTTCCAGCAATGGCAGGACCTGACGCGCCTTGATCCGTTCAAAGCGCAGGTTCTGGTTGGAGGGGTCTTCGGCCCAGGTCAGGCCCCGCGCGCTGAGCCAATGGCGCAGATCGGCCCGCGCCAAGCCCAGCATCGGGCGCACCCAGGTCACCCCACTCTCGGCCCAAAGCGCCGACATCGCGGCCAGGCCATCGACCCCCGCGCCGCGCGCCAGCCGCATCAGGAAAGTTTCGGCCACATCATCGCTGGTATGGGCCAGGGCAATCGCGTCGATCCCCTCCGTCCGCGCCCATTCGGCCATCAGCCGGCGCCGGGCCTTGCGCGCCTGATCCTGCAGGTTGCCGGTCCGGTCCCAGCCCTGCCAGAGAAGCGTCTGATGTGTCAGGCCCAGCGATTGCGCCACGCGAGCGACCATCGCGGCCTCGGCGGCGGAACCATCCCGCAACCCGTGATCCACCGTCACCACGGCAGGCTTGAGCCCAGCCTCCACCGCCAGATGCAGCATCGCGGTGGAATCCCCGCCGCCTGAGACGGCGAGGGCCAAAGAGCCGGTCTGCGTCAGCCCGGCCCGCTCAAATCCCGCCAGAAGGCGAGCGGGCAGATCCGTCAAGGGCAGCCCTGCGCCGCCATGGCGTTCCTGGCATTGGCCTCATCCGCCGAGCCGGGGAAGCGTTTGCCAACTTCGGCGAGCGTCACGCAAGCCTCGGGCCCCTGCCCCAGCTTGCCCAGCGACTGGCCGAGCTTGGTCAGCGCCTGACCGGCCAAAGGCCCGGTCTGGCTGGCCGAGAAGCTGTCGAGATAGGCCCGCGCCGCATTGGCGGTGTCGCCGGTCTGGCTAAGGGCATCCCCGCGCAGCAGGTCGGCTTGCGGGACTAGGGGGCCCCCGGGGTAGGCCTGGGCATAGGTCTTAAAGAGATCCGCGGCGCCAGGAAAGTCACCGGAATCGAGCACCCCCTTGGCCCGGTCGAAATCTGCTTTTTCATTGACGGTCATCTCGACCCCGGTATCGGCGGGTGCGGGGGCCGGGGTGGTGTCGGTGCCCGGGGCGGGCGCCGTGGTCGTGCCGTCCGCCGCAGGCTTGGGCTTCGGCTTGGTCGCGGTGCCGGCACTGCTGCTGGCAACGCCCTTGGCCATGCCACCCAGATCGGGCGTCGCGGGCAGGCTGGCGGGATCACAGCCCTCGGTCTGTTCGCAAAGGCGGAACTCGATATCCCCGATCCGGTTGGTGCCATCGGCGATCACCGCGTTGACCTTCTGCTCGACCTCTTCGGTCTTGGCGGTCAGCTTGGTCAGCTCGGCCTCGATGGAATCCATCCGTTGCAGGGCGTCACCCCCGGCGCTGCCATTGGTGGCGGCGCCAGTGGTCACCAGCTCTTTCTTCAGCGACAGGAATTGTGCGGCCAGCTGCGCCAGCTCGGCCTTCACATCGGCAAGCGACTTGGCATCCTGCGCGGCGGCAGGAAGCGGCAGAAGCAATGTAGCAGCCAGAAGCCAGCGCATCATGACCTTACGACCCCGAACCCATCGAGAGGACGGTCACGGCGCGACGGTTCTGCGCGTAGCAGCTTTCCTCCGAGCAGATCGCGATCGGGCGTTCCTTGCCGTAAGACACGGTCTGCATCCGCTTGCCGGAGATCCCTTGCGAGATCAGATAGTTCTTGACCGCGTCGGCGCGACGGGCGCCAAGCGCGATGTTGTATTCGCGGGTGCCCTGTTCGTCGGCATGGCCTTCCACGATGATCGCATATTCCGGGTTGGTCTGCAGCCATTTGGCCTGACCGTTCAGCGTGGAGCGCGCGGTGTCAGACAGGGTGGACTGGTCGACGAGGAACAGCACGCGGTCGCCGACGGTCTGGTTGAAATAGGCCACCGAGGTCGGGTTGGACGGATCGCCGAGGCCCGAGGTCGTCACCCCGTTGCCGCCCACGCCATTGGCGCCATTGGCCCCGTTGGCACCCAGATCCCCGCCAGCACCGCCAAAGCGGTCGGGGTTACGGCAGGCCGACAAGGCGAGGGCTGAGACGATCAGCAACACCTTGACGGGAATAGCAAAGCGAAACGACATGGGGGTTTTCCTTGTTCTTGGCGGCTCGATGGCCGGGAATATAACAGCTTTGCCGCAGTCTGTTAACAGGTTGGCTGTGAGCAGACTGCGGCAGCTTATCAGGGCAGGAGAGGCGACCACGAGGGGTCGGAAGCGGAACCGGGCGTTGGCACCTGATGCAGGTTGCGCCCCGAGACATCGATCGAATAGAGCGTCGCGGAGCCCGTCGCACCGGGGCTTTCGCGGGTGAACATGATCACCCGACCGTTCGGCGCCCAGGTCGGACCCTCATCCAGAAAAGAGGCGGTCAGCAGGCGTTCGTCCGTGCCATCGGTGCGGATCACGCCGATGTAGAAGCGGCCATCCGCGATCTTGGTGAAGGCTATCAGGTCGCCGCGCGGGCTCCAGACCGGGGTGCCATAGCGCCCCTTGCCCGAAGAAAGCCGCGTCGCCTCGCCGCCACCCGCCGGCATGATGTAGATCTGCTGCTGGCCCGAGCGGTCGCTTTCAAAGACGATCTGGCTGCCATCCGGGCTGAACGAAGGTGCGGTTTCGATCGAGGGGGCATTGGTCAACTGCTTCAGCGCGCCACTGTCGATGTTGAGTGTGTAAAGGTCCGAGTTGCCGTCCTTTTCCAGACTGAAGACCACCGTATGACCATCCGGCGCAAAGCGCGGCGCGAAGGTCATCGAGCCGGGCTGTTCATCCAGCACCTTGGTCGCGAGGTTGCCGGTGTTCATCACATAGATGCGCGGAAAGCCCGAGGCATAGGAGGTGTAAAGGATGCGGTCACCGCTCGGCGAAAAGCGCGGCGCCAGCACGATCGACTTGCTGTCGGTCAGGTACTGCACATTGGCGCCGTCGTAGTCCATCACCGCCAGCCGCTTTTGCCGCGCGTCCTTGGGCCCGGATTCCGAGACGAAGATCACCCGACTGTCGAAATACGGACCCTCACCGGTGATGCGGCTGTAAGCGGCGTCTGCCACTTTATGCGCCATGCGCCGCCAGCTTTTGGCAGAGCCGGCAAACTGCAGCCCATCACCCAGGGGCTGGCCCGAGGCCACGTCGTACATGCGGAATTTCACCACCAGCTTGCCGCCCGTGGATTGCACAGCGCCTGTGATCAGCACCTGCGCACTGATCGCCTGCCAGTCGTTATAGGCAATCGGAGCGTCAAAGCCGGAGATCCCGCTGATATAGGCCGAAGCAGGAATTTCCCGGAAGAGCCCGGTACCACTCAGGTCATCCGCGACCACGCGCGCCAGATCGTGCGCTGCCTGGGTAGCCTCGCCGTTCAATGCCTGAAAGTCAGGTACCGCATAGGGCATCGGCTCGATTACCGGATCGGTGAAGGTGATGTGCGGCTCTTCTGCCTGCGCGGCAGCAGCCGTCATCAGGCCGAGGCAAAGCGCAATCGGCCCAAAAAAGCGGGATAGGGAATGGCGTTGTGTCATTCGGTCCTCGTGGCATAAGGGCGGGCGGGAAAACGGGCGAATTGGGCAAAGGTCAGCATCAGCGCAACTTTCCTTGGCTCGCGTCAAAGGTGAACAGCATGGATTTCCAAGTGTCGTATTTGTCGGCGGGCAGGCCAAGCCCCAGGGTCGCCCCGCGATAGACGGCGCGTTTGGCGGCCTCGAAGGCCTGTTTGGCTGCGGACTGGCTACCGCCAGAGAAATCCACCATCTCGACCGACAGAACCTTTTGCTCCGGGCTCAGTTTGACGCGCATGGTCACGGTGATCTGGCTGGCCTCGGTCGAAAGCGAACCGATGTTCCACAGCGGGCCGATCACATGGCGGAGGTTGTCAACCTCGCCGGAATTGAGCGCGGCACCCAGGGCCTGATCGCCCGAGCCGCCGCTGCCGGATGTCGACGGCGCCGCCGCATCGGCCGAGGTGGGTGACGTCGCATCTGCCAGCGCCGCATCGATCGCCGCCTGATCGGCGGCGCTGCCGGCGGCATCCGCCTTGGCCTTGGCATCGGCAGCCGCCTTGGCCGCTGCGGCCTTGGCGTCCGACTTGGCTTTGGCGTCGGCTTTCGCCTTGGCGTCAGCTTTCGCCTTGGCATCCGCCTTGGCCTTGGCGTCCGCCGCAGCCTTGGCGTCCGCTTTTGCTTTCGCATCCGCCGCGGCCTTGGCATCCGCCTTGGCCTTGTCATCGGCGGCCTTGGCATCGGCTGCGGCCTGGGCGTCCGCCTCTGTCGTATCCGGCTCGGTCGGATCTGCCGCAGCCGTATCGGTCGCGGTGGGGTCGGGCGCGTCGGGTGCGGGGCGGGACGGCGGGCGCGGGCTGGAAGTGGGCGCCAGCTGCGGGGCGGGCTCGGTCGTGGGTTTGGCGTCCGGCACCACCGCCGTCACCGTCTCGGGCGGCGCTGCGGCGGGTTTGTCAGGCACCGGGGTGGCATCGGGCGTGGGCGTATCGCTCTTTTCCGGCACCGGCGCGTCGGCGACCTTGGGCTGGTCAGGCGCCTCCACCGGGGTCGAGGCGACCCGGTCGGCCGGGCGCGGCGCGGGCTTGATGTCCGAAGGGGCCACCGGCAGCGGTTGCGGCGTGTCGGAAGGCGGCGTCACCGGATCAGGCGGCGTCTCGACCGCAGGAGTCGGCGTCGGGTCGGGCTGCGGCGCGGGTTTGGGCTTGGGCGCCGGTTTCGGCGCGGCAGGCTTCGGCGTGGGCGCCGGCGGCACGGCATCGGGCTTGGGCGCATCAGGTTGCGGCGCATCCGGCTTGGAGGCATCCGCCTTGGCGGCATCGGCCTTGGCCGCATCAGACTTTGCAGGCGCCGAGGCCTTCGGCTGCGCTGCGGGCTTGTCCGCCGCCTCGCTCGCCTTGGGGGCGGCGGCATTCAGCGCGTCAAACTCGGACGTGGTCAGCAAGGAAACCTGCGTGACCTGAATCTCCGGCGTCTCGGAGGACCAATGCAGGAAGCCCCCGAGCAAAGCCCAGAGGATCAGGCCCAGATGCCCGATGCCCGAGATGATGAGACCCTTCTTCATCAACAGGTCCTAGTTGCTGCCGTCGAACTTGGGGCCACCGGGATCGGTCACAAGCCCGATGTTGTTGAACCCGCCGGCATTCAGCGCCCCCATCACCTGCGCCACCCGCATATAGGTGACCGCACCATCGGCCCGCACGAAGACCTTGTCGGACTTGCGCTCGGCCGCGATGGCTTTCAGCTTGGGGATCAGTTCCGCATCCGCGATCTCGGTGGTCTGCAGCATGATCAGACCATCCGACGTCAGCGTGATGGTCAAAGGTTCTTCCTGTTCGGTCGGCATCGCATTGGCGGCGGTTTCCGGCAGCTTGACCGGCACCCCCACCGTCAACAGCGGGGCGGCCACCATGAAGATGATCATCAGGACCAGCATCACGTCGACAAAGGGCGTGACGTTGATCTCGCTCATCGCGGCGGCGCGGCCACGGTGGCGGCGGCGTCTGCCCCCACCCCCGCCTGCGGATTTCATGACCCCTGCACCCATGGCTCAGGCGTCCAGCTGGCGCGAGAGGATGGTGGCGAATTCGTCGGCAAAAGCCTCGTAGCCGCCAAGGATATGCTCGCTGTCCGAGTTCAGCTTGTTGTAGAACACCACCGCCGGGATAGCGGCGATCAGGCCGATGCCAGTGGCCAGAAGCGCCTCGGCGATGCCGGGGGCCACGACGGCGAGGTTGGTGTTCTGGCTGATGGCAATCTCTTCAAAGGCGTGCTTGATACCCCAGATCGTGCCGAAGAGGCCGATGAAAGGTGCCGTTGAACCGGTCGTGGCGAGAAAGCTCAAACCCTTGTTCAGGCGTTCGGATTCGCGGCTGATGGCGACATCCATCGCCCGGTCGATCCGGGCCTGTGCCCCCGCGATCAAGCCGCCGTCCTGACGGTGGCTGCGCCGCCATTCCAGCATGCCGGCCGAGAAGATCTTCTCTGACGATCCCTCGGGCTGGCTGCCGATCTTTTCAAACAGCTCGTCCAGCGGCTCGCCCGACCAGAAGGCGCGGTCGAACACCGCCGCTTCCTTGCGTGCGGCGCGGAACAGGATGTGCTTCTGGATGATGACGGCCCATGACCAGAAGGACATGAGCATCAACCCCGTCATGACGATCTTCACCGTCAGGGTTGCGCGGATGAAAAGGGCAAGCAAAGAAAAATCAATCGCCGGCGCTGCCGCCGCTGCCGCAAGTGCTGTCTGGTCCATTACGCCTGCTCGTTATCCTGGGGTCTTTTGCCCCGTGTTAGCGGTGATTCTATATGGATTTAAGGGGGAATGCCAATAGTTCAGCGACAAGCGGCGCATTGTTGCCGCCGCAGTAACAAAATTTGCGCAGCTTTCTTTAAGATTTCGGGGGTTTTGCCTGCAGAACGGGCCCTAAACCCGCAGGGCCGCGATCAATTCGGCTGGCATGCGCGAAGCAGCCCCGGCCGCGTTCAGGCAGACCAGCGTCACCCGGGCGAAAAACAGGCGAGTCTCACCGCGCAGCACCGTCTGATCCAGCACCAGCCGCGCGCCGGTCTGGCTGTGGCGTGCTGTCTGCACCTCCAGCACGTCGTCGAACAGGGCGGGGCTGAGGTAATCGGCCTCGACCCTTCGGACGGCGAAGACAAGGCCGCGTTCGGCGCGCAACCGGGTCTGGTCCAGCCCCAACCCGCGCACCCATTCGCTGCGGGCGCGTTCGATGAACTTCAGGTAATTGGCGTAATAGACGATGCCGGCAAGGTCGGTATCCTCGTAATAGACGCGCAAGGTAAAGCTGTGGGGCTGCATGGCGCCAAGGTTAGGCCCTCACCCCGCCTTCAGCAAGTCCTGCAACTGGCCGGTCACGGTGGCGATGCGTTCGGCCAGGATCGAGGTCTCCTCGGCCAGGCGCGAGACCTCATGCGCCACGAAGCCGAAGCTGGCACCCGAAGGCCCGGCGCGCCCCGCCTCAAGCCGCGCGTTAATCGCAAGGATGCGCAGGGTGCGCAGCACCTCGACAATCGGCACGGTGTTGCCCAGCAACAGCCGTGCCTTGTCAGAGATCGCTTCCAGCATCTCGATGTTGCGCATCTCGGCCCGGCGGGTGGCGTCACTGTCCATCACCGCCCCCTCCAGGTACAAAAGCTCGTCGCCGTCGAAGACCCCGCCCCCCACCTCGCGCACCCAGAGCGCGCGGCCATCGGCACGCAGGATGCGGTAATCCACAGCCCAGTTGGTCCGCGTCGCCAGCGCCTGATCCACCGCGGCATAGACCGGGTCCAGATCATCGGGATGGGTCATCGCGGCGTAGGAGCGTTGTTCCGGCCCGGTGAAGGCCCGCGCCTCGCATCCGGTCAGCGCCGCGACATCGCCCGCCATGAACAGCATGGAATAGGCCTTGTCGTTGCGACAGCGGTAGAGAAAGCCGTTCATCCGGTCGATGATGCTGCGGATGATCAAGGTTTCGCTGTTCTGGTCATCCAGCATGACACGGGCCCCGCTGCGTTTCTTTCCGGCAGACCCTAGCGATGCGCGGTTAATCAGAGCTGAAGATTCTGCGCAATCAGCCGGCCATACAGCCGCAAGGCATGCGAAGGGTCCGTGGCGCAGGCCGGCAGCACCGGATCATAGCCGGCGCGGATCAGGCCGGCGATCTCGGGGCGCAGGGCAACCGCGCCGCCAAGGCGCGCGAGGGGCGAGGTGCCCGCAAAGGCGCGTTCCGACCACAGGACGATGACCTGCGCCATCTGCGCCAGGGCCAGATCCTCGGCGGGCAGATCCGCCAGGGCGGCATCCATGCGCAGGAAGACGAAGCACGCCTTGATCGCGCCCTGCGCATCGAAGCGGAACAGGCGGTACTGGTTGGCATTGGCCGCAGCCAGCCTGTCGCAAAGCGGCCCAAGTTCCGGCACGATGCCGTCCAGCCCCGGCACCTGCGGCAGTTCGGCCCAGTCGCGCAGGAAGAAGACCATCAGGTTGGCGCCCAGTTCGGCGTCCGTCTCGGCCATCTTGTGCCCGGCGAGGGTGACGACCGCCTCGATCGCGCCCTTCACCACCTCCAGCGTCTTGTCCTCGACACCGAAGACCACCGGAACGATGGGCCGGCCCCAGCGGGCAAAGAGGTATGACCCGTCGGACCGGGTGAAAAGGGCGGCGATCTGTTCTGGCGTCATGGGCTAACTCGTCAGGAAGTGGGGATCTCGGCCAGGACGCTGGCGCTGTCGGTGATGCGGGCGAAAGAGGTCAGGTTGGCCAGCGACATCTCCAGCACCATCTCTGCCGGGACGGTGCTGCCATCGCGCAGACGGCGCGGAAAGTTCACCAGCGCATCGGCCACCACCGTGGTGCGAAACCCGAGGTTGCCCGCCATCCGCGTCGTGCTTTCGACGCACATGTTGGCCTCGCCGCCGACCACGACCAGCGATGTGACCCCTTCCTTGCGCAAGAGATCCTCCAGCCCGGTGCCGATGAAGCCCGAGGAGCCGTGCTTGATCACCACCGCCTCGCCCGCGCGCGGCTGAACCTCCGCCATCGCGCGCGACAGGGGGTTGGCGGGATGAAAGCCATCGTCCGGATCGTCGCCATGGTGGTGGACATGCACCACGCCCAGACCCGCCGCGCGGAAGGCGGCCAGAAGCGCGCCCGCCACCTGCGGCGCATCGGGGTTGGCCCAGGGCCAGCCGGCATCCCGCTCGGCGCGCATCGCCTCCTGCAGGTCGATCACCAGAAGGATTGTGTCTTGCATTGCTCCGTCCTCCTCCCCGTTTGGCGGCGCTGTCAAAGCCCCTTGCCCCGACAGCGCCCGCTCGTATCAGGCGCCGAGGAAATCGCCCTTGCCGATCTCGACCCCATTGCTGCGCAGGATGTTATAGCCCGTCGTCATGTGGAAGAAGAAATTCGGCAGGGCATAGGTGGCGTAGTATTGCGGCGCCGGGAACGTGATCTCGCGCGGGCCGGCCTTGATCGTGATCATCCGTGCCTCGGCACCCTCATAGGCGCTGTCGGGGATCGAGGTGATGAAGGCGATGGTCTTGGCGATCCGCTCTTTCAGCTCGGCGAGCGTGGTTTCGGTATCGGCGAAGGACGGCACCTCCATCCCGGCCAGACGGGCGCTGGCACCCTTGGCGTGGTCGGTGGCGATGGTGATCTGGCGCCAGAGCGGCAGCATGTCCGCGATCAGCCGCAGCTGGGGGATCACCTCGGGCTTGATCTTCCTGGCTTCGGCAAAGGCCTCGGCCTTGTCGAGGATCTTGGACAGCGCGGTCAGCGAATGGACAAAGGCGGGAACCGGGGATTGCATGTTTTCCTCCTGGGAAGGTCTTGCGGAACGGTGCGCCGACTGATGGCACCAATTGCGGGCGTGTGGAAGGGGGCGGCCCTCACATCCGCGCCATGCGCCCGCGTGGTCACTGGCGCTGGAAGAAGTCCCAGGCATCGGCGGCCAGCGCCGGGCCCGCGTCATAGTACCAGTGGCCGTGGCCGGGGATCACTTCCAGAGTCACCGGGCTGCCCCTGGCTGCGATCCCCTGCGCCGAAGCGCGCACCGCCGCGAGGGGAAAGGTCGCGTCCCGGTCGCCAATCTGGATCAGATAGGGCCGTGCGGGCGCGTGGTGCGGAGCGCCGCAATCCTCCAGCGCCCCGGCATGAACGGCCACGGCCCGCGCGGCAAAATCCGTACACTGGCCCAGATAAAGCGCCATATTGGCCCCCGAGGAATGGCCGTAGACATAGACAAACGCCGGATCAAAAGGCGCAGCTTGCGCGGCCTGCGCCAGAAGGGCGGTCAGAAACGCCGGCCCATCCTCGGCCGGGTTCCAGCCTCGCAGATCCCGCGCATCGGGCGCGAGAAGCATGGCCCCCTGCCCCGCCACGCCCTGCCACATGTCCAGCATCGCCCGCCCGTCGCGCCCCGAGCCGTGCAGCAGCAGGACCAGCGGCGGCAAGCCGCTGCCCGTGCCCTGTGCAGGCAGCAGGTAGTACCGCCGCTCCGCCCCCGCGAAGGCGAAAGTGTGAGGCGCAAAGCGGTGCGCCGGGGGCGTGTAAACGGCGCCCTCGTGTTCTGCCGGACTGGCAAGATCGGGGCGCGTCACTTCGACCATCGGGCCGGGCGCCACAGGCCAGACCAAAGCCTGAAGCCGTGCGGCAAGACCGGAGTCCCCCGTCACCAGCAAGAAGCCGAGGACCGCGACAAGGGCAAGCGCCAGCCCGCGGATCATCGCGGCCCCGCGGCGTTACGCGCCAAGGCACCAGCGCATGATGGCCTTTTGCGCGTGCAGCCGGTTTTCCGCCTCGTCAAACACCACGGAATGCGGGCCGTCCATGACCGAGGAGGTCACCTCGTCATTGCGATGCGCGGGCAGGCAATGCATGAACAGGGCATCGGGCTTGGCATGGGCCATCAGGGCCTCGTTGACCTGATAGCCGCGCAGCTGGTTGTGGCGGCGCTCCTTGGCGGATTCCGGGTCGTGCATCGACACCCAGGTGTCGGTCACCACCAGATCGGCGCCCAGGACGGCGCGGGCCGGGTCCCGTTCGATCTGGATATCCGAGCCGCGGGCGCGGGCGAAATCGACGAACTTCGCCTCGGGGTCGAGGGTTTCCGGCCCGGTGAAGGTCAGATCAAAGCCGAACTGGCCAGCGGCATGGATGAAGCTGGCGCAGACGTTGTTGCCGTCGCCCGCCCAGACCACCTTGCGCCCGGCGATCGGGCCGCGGTGTTCTTCATAGGTCATGATGTCGGCCATGATCTGACAGGGATGCGTGCGGTTGGTCAGGCCGTTGATCACCGGCACCGTCGCATGTTCGGCCATCTCCAGAAGGGTGGCTTCCTCGAAGGTGCGGATCATGATGAGGTCGACGTAGCGCGACAGGACGCGCGCCGTGTCGGCGATGGTCTCGCCGTGACCCAGCTGCATCTCCTTGCCCGACAGGACCATGGTCTGCCCACCCATCTGGCGCACGCCGACGTCGAAAGAGACGCGGGTCCGGGTCGAGGGCTTTTCGAAGATCAGCGCCACCATGCGCCCGGCCAGCGGTTGGTCGTCATCCGGGGCGCCTTTCGGGCGGTCGCGGCGCGCGGTCTTCATCGCATGGGCCGCGTCGATCATGTGCCGCAGGTCTGCCGCGTCGGTCTTGTGCAGGTCGAGGAAGTTTTTCATCTCAGTCTTTCTTGCAGGCCGCCGGAAGGGTCCGCCCCCCGGGCCTCTTGGGATATGTGCGAAGGCCTTGGGCCGGAGATCCGGCCGGTAAAGCGCAAGGCTAGCGCTGTCTTGCGGCCAGCGCCACTCGCAATCCTCAGGTTTTACAGCGAAGTTCGCGCTGTTGCGGCGGTTTTTTCGCCCCCTGCCCCGGCAGGGCCGCCGCGGCGCGGGTCAGGGAATCGCCTTGTCCAGCGCCTCGGCCAGCATTTTGGCGACTTCGCGGTGCAGCCTCGGACCCGGCAAACGATGCGCGGCGCGGCGATCTTCGGGGGCAAAGACCATGCCGCCCAGATCCCGGCCCGGCGCGGTTTCGCCCTCGCGCACCACCGCCTCGACATAGAGCCGGGCCAAGGGGCGCACGGCGGCCAGCATCTCGGCGTCGATCAGCAAAGGGTCCCGGTCCATCCGGGCGCGCCGCCCGACCTGCGGCGGCGGCTGATCGGCCACCCAGAGCAGAAGCGTCCGCTTGGGCAGCCGCGCCATCAGCTGCGCCATCCGCGCAAGCCAGGTGCTGCGCAGCTCATCCGCCAGCACCTCGAACCGGTCGGGCGAGCGTTCCTGCAGCGTGAACAGCAGATGCCGGGTGAAGGTAAACTCGGTGAAATCGACATCGCGGAACAGGGTTCTCAGCATCGGCGTCGGCCCGAGAAAGCGGTCGTTGCGGCGCGGATGCACCTTGTAATAGCGGTTCGTGAGGTTGCCCGCGCCCAGCACCTGCAGCACCACAGCCTCCGCTCCGGCGGCAATCTCGGTCAGGCCCGGCTCGGACAGGTAAAGGTCCAGCCCGGCGTTCGACCAGCCGAGGTTGACCGCGCCATAGCCCACCTCTTCCTCGACCAGGTCGGGGAAAGGATCGGGGATGAACTTGCCATAGGTTTCATTGCCGCCCAGAAAGGCGACATAAGGCCGGTCCAGCGACCGGCGCGGCCCGCGAAACGTCAGGCCGGACGTGCCGTAATGGCACGGAAAATAGTCTAAAGCGCCCTCGCTTGCCAAAGCATAGGCCATTGTACCCACCCGATTTTTTACACACCCATCGCCGAGATTGCCCGATTCCTCTTTCCAAACGGCTAATGGCCGGGTTTGGCGCAAATTGTCCATGTTTACGCTGCAGTGCAGCGGGCTTGCCGATGCGGCGGGGCGGACGTAAGGTGATGGCCAGCTTTACGGGGGACGACATGGCCATTCAGCTTGTGGGAATTGTGGGCGCGGGACAGATGGGCAACGGGATCGCCCATGTCTTCGCGCTGGCGGGCTATGACGTCGTGATGAACGACATCAGCGCCGAGGGCCTGACCAAGGCCATCGCCACCATCGACCGCAACATCGAACGCCAGGTCGCCCGCGGCAAGGTCACGGCCGAAGCCAAGGCCGCGGCCATGGCGCGGATCAGGACCACGCTGGACATTGCCGAGATCGGCCCCTGCGATCTGATCATCGAGGCCGCGACCGAAAAGGAAAGCGTCAAGCAGGCGATCTTCGACAGCCTGGCGCCACACCTCGCGCCGCAGACCATCCTGACCTCGAACACCTCGTCGATCTCGATCACAAGGCTGGCCAGCCGGACCGACCGGCCAGAAAAGTTCATGGGCTTCCACTTCATGAACCCGGTGCCGGTGATGCAGCTGGTCGAGCTGATCCGCGGCATCGCGACCGACCAGCCGACCTGGGACGCCTTGCACGAGGTGGTGGCCAAGCTTGGCAAGACCGCCGCCAGCGCCGAGGATTTCCCCGCCTTCATCGTCAACCGCATCCTGATGCCGATGATCAACGAGGCGGTCTACACGCTCTATGAAGGCGTGGGCAACGTGAAGTCGATCGACGAGTCGATGAAGCTTGGCGCCAACCACCCGATGGGCCCCTTGGAGCTGGCCGATTTCATCGGGCTCGACACCTGCCTTGCCATCATGAACGTGCTGCACGACGGATTGGCCGACACAAAATACCGCCCCTGCCCCCTGCTGACGAAATATGTCGAGGCGGGCTGGCTCGGCCGCAAGACCCAGCGCGGCTTCTACGACTACCGCGGCGACGTGCCGGTGCCGACCCGATAGCCGACTTGCCAGAAACCGGGCGATAGATTAATTTTGTTCCGTATTTAGCGAAATTCTTCGACACCCAGGCGTTCTGACGGGAGGTTAATCATGCCTATTGGTCAATATATCATTTCGCGCGTCGATGGCGGCCTGACCCATGCGCAGGCGGTTGCACTGGCCTCGGCGCATGGCGGCACTTTGGCCGCTGTCACCTCGGCCGAGGAGAACAGCCTCTTCCTCAGCTTTCTGGCGCAGGACGACCTGCTGTGGGGCGGCGAGCCGCGTGACAACGCGCGCAACGGCCCCTGGATCGGCCTGACCCAGGCTGCGGGCAGCAGCGAACCCGGCGGTGGCTGGGGGTGGGATACCGGCGAGACCTATTCCTACACCGCCTGGCACGCGGGCCAGCCCGATAATTTCATCAATGATTCCTATGCGATCTACTGGGACGACAACGGCTCGATCGGCTGGGCGGACCACGTCAACGACCCGATCGGCGCTGGTTACGGCCCGGTGATTTCCGCCGCGATCGAGGTTGCAACTTCGGTCAAGGCGCTGAATGGCACCACGGGACATGATTTCATCTGGGGCGGCGCGATCGGCAACGTGATCAAGGGCCTGGCGGGCAATGACATCATCCAGGGCAACGGCGGCTGGGACCGCCTGCTGGGCGGCAATGGCGCCGACAATCTGGATGGCGGCGCCGGGAAAGACAGCCTGACCGGCGGGAATGGCGCAGATGTTCTGACCGGCGGCACCGGCGCTGACGCCTTCATCTTCCTGTCCGGCGCCGAGTCGCGCCCCGCTGCGGCATCGCGTGACCACATCACCGATTTCAACCCCGGCGAGGGGGATCGCATCGTCCTGACCGCCTTCGATGCGGTGCCCGGCGGCGGGCATGATCCGCTCAGCTTCATCGGCAATCACGCCTTCACCGGCACCGGCCAGATCCGCGCCACGATCCATGGCACCGAGACCTGGATCGACATCAACCTCTCCGGCGACACCGCGGCAGAGATGCGGATCGTGCTGGATACCGTGCTGACGCTCGACGCTTCGGCCTTTACCCTGTGACGCCGCGGCGGATCACCTGAAGCCGGTCGGTGCGGGCCACCGCGCCGTCCTCTTCCACCGAACAAAGCACGCCGCGCAGGCGCAGCTCTGGGTGGCCGGGCGCGTCGATGAAGGCGCGGGCGTCGGTGCCGTAGCGGACCTTCCACTTCACGCAGGCCTCGTTGAAACGGTCAGAGACGCGCAGGACGGCCGTTCCAGCCCGGATCAGCGTACCGACGGGCAGGTTCTCCAGCGAACAGTCCAGATCGGCCACGATCGGGTCGCCGGGATGCGGCGTCCCCTCGCGGTCGCGCCAGACCAGATCCATCACCCGCTGAGGCAGGATCGAGACCTGGATGCGCGGGTCGGGCGAGCCGTCTTCAAGCTTGAGCCAGGGCGCCGTCATCCAGCGTTCGCCCGGGATGCCTTGGGCGCGGGTCATGGTGATCCGCTCCGGAAAGTGCCGCTCGCCATAGCCGGGGCGCAGGCAGAGCGAATGGATCGGCGCATCCGTCTTGGGTGCCGCCGCGATATGCGGCAGCGCGGCCATCAGTTCCGCCATCGTCACCTGCATCAAAGCGCCCCCAAGAGGGCGGCGGTCGGCCAGCCATCGGCGGGCATGCCCAGACGCTCCTGCTCTTTCTGCACGGCGGCGCGGGTGGCGGCGCCCAGAACCCCGTCGATCTTGCCGACATCATGGCCGCGCTTGGAGAGTTTCTTCTGCAAGGTGGTCATCTGATCGGGCGACAGCGCCGGGTCCGGCGTCCCCGCGCTATAGCCCGAGGCGCCCTCGATCCGCGTCGCGAAATAGGCGGCGGTCGTCACATAGACGAAGCTCTTGTTCCAGTTGAACAGGACCTTGTAGTTTGGATAGATCAGAAAGGCCGGCCCCTTGCGCCCCTGCGGCAGCAGAAGCGAGGCTTGCAGATTGGCAAGCCTCCCCTCCTTGGCCTGCACCCCCATCGCCGCCCACTGGCTGGTGGGCAGCGTGGTATCCAGACCCGACTGCGCCCAGTCGAGATCGGCCGGTACCTTGACCTCCTGCAGCCAGGGTTGCCCGGCCTGCCACCCGTAAAACTGCAGCATATGCGCCGCCGACAGGATCGAGTCGGCCGCCGAGGTCTTCAGCGTGATCTTGCCGTCGCCGTCGCCATCCTCGCCGCGCTCCAGAATGTCACGCGGCAGCATCTGCACCATGCCGATCTCGCCCGCCCAGGCGCCCTTGGTCACTCCGGGCGAAAAATCACCCTTCGCGGTCAGGGCGATGGCGGCCAGAACCTGCGGCTGGAAGATATCCGGGCGGCGGCAGTCATGCGCCAGGGTCACCAGCGCGTTACGGGTGTCGAAATTGCCCTGCACCTGGCCGAAGTCGGTCTCGAAGGCCCAGAAGGCCAGGATCACCCCGCGCGAGACGCCGAACTTCTTCTCCGCCGCGCGGAAGGCGGCATCGTATTTCTTCGAATAGATCGCCGCGTTCGAGATCCGGCTCTTGCTGATCAGGGCCTGGCTGAACTCCAGAAACGTCTTGCGGAAAAAGCTTTGCCCGCGGTCCGACTTGATCACGGCGGGGTCAAGCTGCGCCCCGTCCAGAAAGGCGTGGATGGCGCGGTCGGGCAGGCCCTGGGCCTTGGCCTCGGCGCCCATGCTGGCCAGAAAATCCTGAAAATTGCCGCCACAAGGCGCGGCTTGGGCTGGCGAAAGGCCAAGTGCGGTGCAGGTCAAAAAGGCGAAGAGGGGCAGACGCATGAAAAATCCTCCGGTTACGCGGCGAGGCTAGCGGATTGCCCGGGCGGAGGAAACCGGCAAGGCGCCCCGCACTGCGATCCTGGGCTGTGGCCCGCCCGCCACGCTACCTTCGCAAAAATGATACGCCCTTCTGACACCTTGTTTTTAACACCTGACGCGCCAGACTGTTGGTGAGGGAGAAGATCATGCTGGAATATCTGCCGAAAGAACTGAGCGACGGTCTGGAAATGGCACGCAAATCCAAGGAGCGTCGCAAGTCGCGCCTGCGGATTCAGGTCGGTGAGGCGGTGTTTCCGGTGTTGCGCTTCTGGCACGACGGCTTCGTGCTGGATGGCGCCCTGGCCCCGCACCTGCGCGGGCTGGTCGATGTCTATGACGGCGACCGCCACGCCTTTCAATGCCTGATCATGGCAACGAATACCGAAGGCGATGAAATCACCTGCGAATTCAAACGCTTGACCCCGGTGACCGACAAGGCGCCGCTGGATTTCTGGCTCGATCCCACGCTGCCTGTCGGTCTTTTGCCGAAGAACTGACCTGCTTTATTGCAGGTCTTTGAAAGCCTCGGTCAGGCGGGCAACCGCCTCGACCACCTGGGCATGCGGCATCGCCAGATTGAAGCGCAGATGGCTCTCGCCGCCCGCACCGAAGGGCGCCCCCGCGTTGGTGGCGATTCGCGCGCCCTTGGCAACCCGGGCGCAATATTCCTCCGTCGTCATGCCGGTGCCCGAGAAATCGACCCAGGCGAGGTAAGTCGCCTGCAGGGGCGAAGATTTCAAACCCGGAATCGCCGCAATTCCCGCATCGAAGGTCCGGCGGTTCTGGTCAAGATACACATTCAGCGCATCGACCCAGGCCGCGCCCTCGGGCGAATAGGCGGCGGGCACCATGTGCATCCCGAAGGCGTTGGGCGAGATCCCCATCTTCATCATCACATTGGCAAAGCGCGCCCGCAGACCCTCGTCCGCAATGATCACATTGCCGATATGGGCGCCGGCGATGTTGAAGGTCTTGGTCGTCGCCGTCATCATCACCAGACGGTCGGCAATGCCGGGAATATTGGCCATGACGTGATGCTTGTGGCCCGGCATCACGATGTCATGGTGGATCTCGTCCGAGACGAGGATCAGGTCGTGCCGCTTGCAGAAATCGGCGATGCCCTTCAGCTCCTCCAGCGTCCAGACGCGGCCCCCCGGGTTGTGCGGCGAGCACAGGATCATCATCTTCTCCGCCCCGGTCATCTGCGCATCCCAGGCCGCGAAGTCCGGCACCTGCAGCCCGTCTTCCAGCTTCAGCTTGCATTCCACCACCTTGCGGTCGGCGGCTTTGATCACCCGAGCGAAAGCGTGATAAACCGGCGTCATCAGCACGACGCCATCGCCCGGCTTGGTGAAGGCGTCGATGCACAGCGCGGTGCCGTTCACCAGACCATGCGTCGTGAAGATGTGGCTCTTGTCGAGGCTCCAGCCGTGCCGCGTCTCCATCCACCAGCGGATCGCTTCCAGATAGGCCGCGTCATCGCCGAAATAGCCATAGACGCCATGGGCCACCACCGCCTCCAGCGCCCGCTGCACCGAGGCCGGCGGGCGGAAGTCCATATCGGCCACCCACATGGCCAGACCATCCCCAGAGGGCACACCATAGAGTTGCTCCATGCTGTCCCATTTGACAGAATGGGTGCCAAGGCGGTTGATGATCGTGTCAAAGTTGGGCGCGGCTTTCATTTCATGGTCCTTTATGGAGTATTTTATTCCAAGTACATCATCACAAACGGGAAGTCTTCCCGATATTTTACAACATATTGGAATCTGTTTCCAAATTACCGAATTTGGCAGAATTTCATTCCTGCCTGTCGAACCTCTTGCGCCAAACCCGGCCAAACCGTAAATCCTGCTGCATGATCCGCCCCATCCTGATCCACCCCGATCCGCGCCTCAAGAAGCTTTGCGACCCCGTGGCGCAAGTCACCGAGGATTTGGCGAAACTGGCCCGCGACATGCTCGATACCATGTATGACGCGCCCGGAATCGGGCTTGCGGCGCCGCAGGTCGGCGTCAACAAGCGCCTGATCGTGATGGATTGCATGAAGCTGCCGGAAACGCCGCGCCCGCTGATCCTGTTCAATCCGGCGGTGACCTGGTCCTCCTCCGAGCTTTCGACCTACGAGGAAGGCTGCCTGTCGATCCCCGACCAATATGCCGATGTCGAACGCCCGAACATGGTGACCGTCACCTGGATGGACGAGACCGGCGCCGCGCGGGAGGAGACCTTCTCCGGCCTCTGGGCCACCTGCGTGCAGCACGAGATCGACCATCTGAACGGCAAGCTCTTCATCGACTACCTCGGCCTGATGAAGCGCCAGATGATCACCCGCAAGATGGAAAAGCTGAAACGCGAGATAGCGCGCGGCGAAGGGCGAGGCGACCACAAGGGCGACCCTCGCGGCGACCATGGCGGCCCCGCGCGTGGCCCGCGATGAAGCGTGCCATCCTGCGCTGGCCGGACGCGCGCCTGTCGACCGTGGCCGCCATGGCCTCGGTCGATGACGCGACCCTGACCCTCGCACGCGACATGCTGGAGACGATGTATGACGCCGAAGGCCGCGGCCTCGCCGCCCCCCAGGTCGGCGTGCTGTCGCGGGTCTTCGTGATGGACGCCAGCTGGAAATCCGGCGACGCCGCGCCCGAGACCTTCATCAACCCCGAAATCATCTGGCGCTCGGACGAACAGGTGCCCAGCACCGAGGGTTGCCTCTCGATCCCCGGCATCCTGACCGAGGTAAGCCGCGCCAAGGAGATCATCCTGCGCTGGATGACCGAAGACGGCGCCATCGCCGCGCAAAAGCTGACCGGCTTCCGCGCCATCTGCGCTCAGCACGAGATCGACCACCTCGACGGGATCGTCACCCTCGACCACCTGTCGCCCGAGGCCCGCGCCCGGGCCGAGGCGGTGCTGCAATGATCCGTCCTTGTGTGCCCTGGCCGGCGCAGGTCCTGCGGACTGTCGCCGCCGACGTGACCGAAATCACCCCCGAAGTCCGCGCCATCTGGGCCGACATGGTCGACACGATGGAGGCGATGCCGGGCTATGGCCTCGCCGCCGTGCAGATCGGCGTCCCCCTGCGCCTCGCCGTGGTCGACAGTTCCGAGGAACGCGGCAAGGCCGTGCTGATGGCCAACCCGGTGGTCCTGCACGCCTCCGGCCAGATGCGCACCCATGAGGAGGCCAGCCCCAACCTGCCCGGCGTCTCTGCGGTGATCAGCCGCCCCCGCGCCGTGACCGTCCGCTACCTCAATGCCGAGGGCGAGATGGAGGAGCGCGACTTCGTCCACCTCTGGGCGACCTCGGTCCAGCACCAGATCGACCATCTGGCCGGCAAGATGTATTTCGACCACCTCTCGGGCCTGAAACGGTCAATGCTGATCACCAAGTCCGAGAAATTGCGGAGGCGGACATGAGGATCACCTTCATGGGCACGCCCGATTTTTCGGTGCCCGCGCTGAAGGCCCTCGCTGCGCAGCATGAAATTGCTGCGGTCTACACCCAGCCGCCCCGCCCCGCCGGACGCGGCAAGGCCGACCGGAAAAGCCCCGTCCAGCATTGCGCCGAAAGTCTACGCATTCCGGTATGTTACCCCGCTTCGCTGCGCAGCGAAGAGGCGCAGCATGACTTCGCTTCGCTGCGCAGCGAAATCGCCGTTGTCGTGGCCTATGGGCTGATCCTGCCCCCCGCCATTCTCGCTGCACCTAGTCGCGGCTGCCTCAATATCCACGCCTCCCTGCTGCCCCGCTGGCGCGGCGCCGCCCCCATTCACCGCGCCATCATGGCCGGCGATGCCGAGACCGGCGTTTGCATCATGCAGATGGAAGCCGGCCTCGATACCGGCCCCGTCCTCTTGCGCGAATCCACACCGATCGGCCCCGAGGATACCACCGCCGACCTGCACGACCGCCTCTCCGCCATGGGCGCGCGCCTGATCGTTCAGACCCTCGCCACCCTGCCCCTGTCCGCAGAAACTCAGCCCACCGAGGGCGTCACCTACGCCGCCAAGATCGACAAGGCCGAGGCCCGCATCGACTGGACCCGCCCCGCGGTCGAGGTCGACCGCCAGATCCGCGGCCTCTCCCCCTTCCCCGGCGCCTGGTGCGACGTGGCGGGCGAGCGCCTGAAACTCCTGCGCTCCCGCCTCGCGGACGGCACAGGCTCCCCCGGCCAGGTCCTGCACGGCCTGACAATCGCCTGCGGCAGCGGTGCTGTCGAAGTGCGGGAGGCCCAGCGCGAGGGCAAGAAACCCAGCGCCGCCGCCGACCTGCTGCGCGGCTTCGCCCTGCCCGATCATCTGAACTGATCCTGACAGGATCTGACAGCACTCCCCTGCTAGTCCGGTGGGCGGAGGTGTTTCAATGTCAGACAAGAACCATTGGGTCGTCACCGCATCCGCCGACCATGCCGCACGCGGCATGGCGGAAGGGATCGTGCAGGCCAACCACGGCAAGGACGCGGCCCTTCGGCGGATGAGGCCGGGCGATGGGGTGGTGGTCTATTCGCCCCGCACGACCTTTCCCGACGGCCCGCCTTTGCAGGCCTTCACCCTGATCGGCCGGATCGCCGAGGCGGCCCCCTTCCCGCATGATGTGGCGGGCCATCTGATGTGGCGCCGCCCCGTTTTGTGGCAAGAGGCGAACCTCGCCCTGATCCGCCCGCTTTTGCAGGAGTTGGAGATCACGCGCGGCCTCGCCTCCTGGGGCATGGCCTTCCGCTATGGGGTGGCCAAACTCTCCGACGCTGATTTTGCCCGGATTGCGCGCGCCATGACGGGCGGAGACCCCATAGCGTGATCGCGCCAGAACGCGCTACTTGCGGCGCTTGTGTTCTTCCAGCCGCGGCATGATCTCGACAAAGTTGCAGGGCCGGTGGCGGTAGTCGAGCTGGGCTTGCAATATCTCGTCCCAGGCATCGCGGCAGGCCCCCGGCGAGCCGGGCAGCGCAAACAGATACTTGCCCCCCGCCACCCCGCCCGTCGCCCGCGACTGCACCGCCGAAGTGCCGATCTTCTGCATCGAGACGATGGTGAAGACCGTACCAAAAGCCTCGATCTCCTTCTCGTAAACGTCGCGGTGCGCCTCGACCGTCACATCGCGCCCCGTCAGCCCGGTGCCGCCGGTCGACAGGATCACATCGACCCCCGGATCCGCGATCCAGGCCCTGAGCTGCGCGGAAATGGTGGCGCGGTCATCCGGCACAATCCCCCGCGCCGCCAGAAGATGCCCCGCCCCGGTCAGCCGTTCGACCAGCGTATCACCCGAGCGATCCTCCGCCGCGGTGCGGGTATCCGACACAGTCAGCAACGCAATGCGGACCGGGATGAAATCTTTCGTCTCGTCAATCCGGCTCATGTCTCATCCCCGTTGCAGCAAGGCCAGCCTCAGCGCCAGCCCGGCAAAGATGGCAGCAGATGCAAGCGAGAGCCAGAGCGACCTGCCCGCCCGCACGCTACAAACACGAATTCATGACCTGCAACCGGTCTGGGCCAAGGCACTGCACGCCTTCAAGCTCAACAGGTCCTTGACCGGCGTCAGGGCCGCAGGGAAGAAGGACAACAGAGAAGGCTAACGGGATCCTTGCTGGTCATCCAGATCGGGGAACTCGGCCCCGCAAACGGTGACAGGTAAGTGAGCCTGGGAAACATAGCGCGTGATTTCGGCCCGGTTCGATTGAAACTTGCTAACATTTGGCCCGAACAAGCTGAACAATCGACTACAGGAGGGTTCCATCGCATTCGGCGTGAGGAGCGCGCCAGCAAGGTCCTCGGGGCGTCTGGGCGGGACGGCATTCTTGGCAAAATGATCGACCAGTAAATAGAACATTGAAGAGATTTCAGCCTCTTGCGCCATGTCACCTTCTGGGGCGCATCTGGAGAAACGTCGCAGCGTCGCAGCAATTTCCAACAGGCGGCACCCCATGTCCTGGCCCTTGGAGGCAAGATTCACACTGATGCAATCCTCTCCTTGGCTTCCACGACATTTTGTTGTGACACCATCACCCAGATCGATCCATCGATCGACCGAACCATTGCGAGCGATCAAATTGGTCTCAGCATGGTGCGTCTCGAGGAGCAAGGCATAGTCCACCAGGGGCTGGACGTCCGCCGAGGCCGATTGTGCCAGAACTGTAAAGACGAGAAGCCATGCTCTCATTTCAACCTTGCCTTCAGGCTCAGCAAATCCGCCCAGGCCTCGCGCTTGGCGGCCGGATTGCGCAGCAGATAGGCCGGGTGGGTCATCGGCAGCACGGGCTTGCCCAGAGCCTGGGACCAGGTGCCGCGCAGACGCAGGATGCCCTTCTGGTTCAAGAGGCACAGGCAGGGCGTGTTGCCCATGGTCACGATCACATCGGGGTCGATCAGCGCGATGTGACGCTCGACAAAGGGCCGCATCATCGCGATTTCCTCTGGCTCGGGGTCGCGGTTCTGCGGCGGGCGCCAGGGCATGACATTGGTGATATAGAGCGCCGAGGCAGGATCAGGCGATTGCCGCGACAGGCCGATCGCCTCGAACATCCGGTCCAGAAGCTGACCCGCACGGCCAACGAAGGGCAGCCCCTCCTGATCCTCCTCGCGCCCCGGCGCTTCACCGAGGATCAGCACCCGCGCTTCCGGGTTGCCATCGGCAAAGACGGTGTTGCGGGCGCCCTTCTTCAGCTCGCAATGCTCAAAGGCGGTCAAAGCCGCCCGCAAATCCTCCAGCGTCTGCGCAGCCGCAGCCGCAGCCTGCGCCACCGCGACCGGGTCCAGCTTGGGCGCCTCCACCACCGGCGCCGCCTTGGCCGGCAGCGCCACGGCCGGACGCTCCAGCCGTTCGGGCAGGTCATAGCGGTTGACCGGGTCTTCCTGCACCCAGTCGCCCACCCCCATCTCGGCCTGCCAGTCCAGCGCCGCCAGCGCCGCCTGCCAATGCTCCGGCGCCATGATGTCGTGATTGATTCCCATGCGCCGCAGGGTAGGCCGCGGCCCCGGCCAGAACAACCCGGCATGCGACAGGTTCGCTTGCCCCCTGCCCCCATGTTTGGCATAAGCCGGAAAACCGAAGGAGAGCCCCATGACCTTCCGCGCCCGCCATCTGCTTGGCATCGAGCAGCTTGACCCCTCCGAGATCATGGAAGTGCTGGATCTGGCCGACCGCTATGTCGATCTGAACCGGCGCACCGTCAAATCCTCGGACGTGCTGGCGGGCCTGACGCAGATCAACATGTTCTTTGAAAACTCCACCCGGACCCAGGCGAGTTTCGAACTGGCCGGCAAACGCCTCGGCGCGGATGTGATGAACATGTCGGTGGCGCAAAGCTCGGTCAAGAAGGGCGAGACGCTGATCGACACCGCCCTGACCCTGAACGCGATGCGGCCCGATCTTCTGGTGGTGCGGCACCCGTCGTCGGGCGCGGTCAACCTGCTGGCGTCAAAGGTGAATTGCGCCGTCTTGAACGCGGGCGACGGGCGGCATGAGCATCCGACCCAGGCCCTGCTCGACGCCCTGACGATTCGCCGCGCCAAGGGCCGCATCCAGCGGCTCACCGTGGCGATCTGCGGCGACATCGCGCATTCCCGCGTGGCGCGCAGCAACCTGATCCTGCTCGGCAAGATGGAAAACCGCCTGCGCCTGATCGCGCCGCCGACCCTGATGCCCCCCGGTGTGCAGGAGTTCGGCTGCGAGCTTTACGACAACATGAAGAAGGGCCTCGAAGGCGCCGACGTCGTGATGATGCTGCGCCTGCAGAAGGAGCGGATGGACGGCGGCTTCATCCCCTCCGAGCGCGAATATTACCACCGCTACGGTCTTGATGCCGAAAAGCTCAAGCACGCCAAGCCCGATGCCATCGTGATGCACCCCGGCCCGATGAACCGCGGGGTCGAGATCGACGGCGAGATCGCCGACGACATCAACCGCTCGGTCATCCAGGAACAGGTCGAGATGGGCGTCGCCGTCCGCATGGCCTGCATGGACCTTCTGGCGCGCAATCTGCGGGCGGAACGGGGGCGGGCGGCGGTCGGGGTGATGGTGTGAAAAAACCGATGTCCGACGCAAGGATCGGCGGCATGGTGGCCACGGCGGCCCTGCTGGTGATCTTCGTGATCACCGGGCTGGTGGTCTGGTGGGGGAGTTGAGCGTGGCGGCAGGAGTCAATCTTCCGCCCGAAATTCAACTTCAACCAGGAGAAGTCTTGCTTCGACAAGCCGCCTCTGCCCTTGAATCCAGATGGTATTTGGGACCCGTCCTTGGCATGCTCTTGATTGGGTTCGGGATGGATCTCGTAATGTCGCCTCTTCAGACGGCCGCGCGAGAGCCGTTCTTTTTCTCACGCTATTTTGCGATTCCGCTCGTGATATTCCTGCTCCTCAGGCTGATATGGACCTCACGATACTACCTGACAAACCAGAGAGTTATCGCTCTTTCCGGCCCGCGATGGGCCAAGCCGACCCTGCACGAAATGCCCGTCGCTGGCTGCAGAACAAAGTGGTTCAATAGGTTTGGCCTGACGGTGCAGTCTCCCCAAAACGGCACCCTTCGCCTAGCTTATCTGGGGATGACAGACGCAAACAGTTTCGCTTACGACATCAATCGGCTGGGCCAAGCGAACCTTACTATCCCCACATTCATGACGAGAAGTTCACCCCCATGACCCTCCACCTCACCAATGCCCGCCTGATCGACCCCGAGGCGGGGACGGACACAATTGGCTCCCTGACCCTGCAGGACGGGCTCATCGTGGCGCGGGATGCGGCGCAGCCGGCGGGGGCGGAGGTGTTTGATTGTGGCGGCCTCTGCCTTGCCCCCGGCATCGTCGACTGGGGCGTCAAGATTGGTGAACCGGGGGAGCGGCACAAGGAGAGCTTTCGCTCGGCAGGGATGGCGGCGGCGGCGGGTGGAGTGACCACGATCATCGCCCGGCCCGATACCGCGCCCGCGATCGATACGCCCGAAACGCTGGAGTTTGTGACGCGGCGCGCGGCGGAAAGTGTCGTGCGGATCCGGCATATGGCGGCCCTGACCAAGGGGCGCTTGGGCGATGAGATGACCGAGATCGGCTTTCTGCTCGATGCCGGGGCGGTGGCCTTTACCGATGTCTTCCATGTCTCCACCAACACCAAGGCCCTGGGCCGGGCGCTGACCTATGCGCGCTCGCTTGGGGCTTTGGTCGTGGGCCACCCGCAGGAGCCGGGGCTTTCGGCGGGGGCGGCGGCGACCAATTCCAAGTTTGCGTCCTTGCGCGGCCTGCCCGGCGTGCATCCGATGGCCGAGCGGATCGGCCTGGACCGTGACCTTGGCCTCGTCGAGATGACCGGGGTCCGGTATCACGCCGACCAGATCACCACGGCGCGGGCCCTGCCCTCGCTTGCCCGGGCCAAGGCCAATGGGCTGGATGTGACGGCGGGGGTGTCGATCCACCACCTGACGCTGAACGATTATGACGTGGGCGATTATCGGACCTTCTTCAAGCTGACCCCGCCCCTGCGGAGCGAAGACGACCGGCTCGCCCTGGTGCAGGCGGTGGCCGAGGGGGCGATCGACGTGATCGCCTCGTTCCACACGCCCGCCGACGAGGAATCGAAGCGCCTGCCTTTCGAGGAGGCGGCCTCGGGCGCCGTGGGCCTGCAGACCTTGCTGCCCGCCGCGATGCGGCTGGTGCATTCGGGCGACATGGACCTGCCGACCCTGTGGCGCGCCCTGTCCTTGAACCCGGCCAAACGGCTTGGCCTGGCGCAGGGCCGGCTGGCCGAGGGGGCGCCGGCGGATCTGGTGCTGTTCGACCCCGATGCGCCCTTCGTGCTCGACCGGTCGAAACTGCTGTCCAAGTCAAAGAACACGCCCTTTGACCTGATGCGGATGGAAGGTAAAGTGCTGGCCACCTGGGTGGCGGGCGTTCAGGTTTTTGGGGGCTGAAGATGCCGTTGTTCGTGACACCGCCGCTGGTGCTGGTTCTGGTGGCTCTGGGGGCCTATCTCTTGGGCTCGGTGCCCTTCGGCATCGTGATCACAAGGGCGCTGGGCCTGGGCGATCTGCGCAAGATCGGTTCGGGCAATATCGGGGCCACCAATGTCTTGCGCACCGGCAACAAGGGCGCGGCGCTGGCGACCCTGCTGCTGGATGCGGGCAAGGGCGGCATCGCGGTGGCGCTGGCCCGGCTGGTGGCGGGCGAGGATGCGGCCCAGGTCGCGGCTTTGTGCAGCTTTCTCGGCCATCTTTTCCCGGTCTGGCTCGGCTTCAAGGGTGGCAAGGGGGTGGCGACTTTCCTTGGCACGATGATCGTGCTGGATTGGCGCGTGGGTCTCGCCTGTTGCGCCACCTGGGCGGTGACGGCGGCGCTTTCGCGCATCTCCTCGCTCTCGGCTTTGGTGGCGGCGGCGCTGTCGACCCTGTGGCTGATGGTCTTTCAAGAAGGGCAGATGCTGTTCCTGACCATGGCGCTGACCATTCTGATCTACTGGAAGCACTGGGCCAATCTGGAGCGGATCAAGGCCGGGACCGAGCCCAAGATCGGCCAGAAGAAATAACCCGGTCGCCCTGGGCCGGGGCGGGGGGCTGTCTGCCCCCCGAGCCCCCCGAGAGTATTGCGGCAGAGGGCAAAGGAACGAAGTCTAGAGGCTGGAGGCCGCGTAGATCGGGGCGAGCGAGCCCTTCCAGTCGCCATTAAAGAGATCAAGCCAGCGGTCGGCCTGGGTCTTTTCGGTGGTGACCGACTGGTAGACCGGGGCGAGGAAGCGTTCTTCGCCCAGCGCCCGCGCGGCGAGGCCGGCATGGCTGAGGCCCACCGCGGCGCGGGCGAGGTCGAGGATCTTGACGCCATTCGCCTCGCCCTGCAGGGCCGAGACCGAGGCCGCGACCCGCAGCCCCTCACGCGTTTCAGCATCGAAGCCCTTGACCAGATCCCAGGCGGCATCGAGCGCCGCGTCATCATACATGAGGCCGATCCAGAAGGCGGGCAGCGCGTTGATATGGGCCTGATCGCCGCAATCGGCGCCGCGCATCTCGATGTATTTTTTGACGCGGGCCTCGGGGAAGACCGTCGTCATATGGTCGGCCCAGTCGGACAGGGTGGGCTTTTCGCCGGGTAGCGCGGGCAGCTGGCCCTTCAGGAAATCGCGGAAGCTTTGACCCAAGGCGTTGATGTATTTGCCGTCGCGGTAGACGAAATACATCGGCACATCCAGAACCCAGTCGACATAGGCCTGAAAGCCGAAATCGCCCTCGAAGGCGAAGGGCAGCATGCCGGTGCGCGAATTATCCAACCCGCGCCAGATGCGCGAGCGCCAGGATTTATGCCCGTTCAGCTTGCCGTCAAAGAAGGGTGAGGAGGCGAAAAGCGCCGTCGCCACCGGCTGCAAGGCCAGCGCCACGCGCAGTTTCTTCACCATGTCGGCCTCGGACGCATAGTCGAGGTTCACCTGCACGGTGCAGGTCCGGTACATCATCTGGGTGCCATGGGTGCCGACGCGGCCCATGTAATCGGTCATCAGCCGGTAGCGGCCTTTCGGCATCACCGGCATGTCGTTGGCGCTCCACTCCGGGGCGGCGCCGATGCCCATGAAGCCCACGCCCATCGGATCGGCCAGCGCGCGCACCTCGTCGAGGTGGTTCTGCAACTCGTCCGCCGTCTCGTTCAGGTTGGAGACGGCCGCGCCCGACAGTTCGAACTGCCCGCCCGGCTCCAGCGAGATATTGGCGCCGTTGCGCGTCATGCCGATGATGTTGTCGGCCTCGCGCACGGGGGTCCAGCCAAAGCGCTGCTCCAGCCCGGCAAACAGGGCCGAGATCGAGCGTTCGCCCGCATAGGGCAAGGGCGCGTGGGTATCCTTCAGGAAGCCGAATTTCTCATGCTCGGTGCCGATGCGCCATTCGGCCTTGGGCTTGTTGCCCGACGCGAGGAGTTCGGCCAGTTGGTCGAAGCTTTCGATGGTCCCGCCACCGGATTGGGGTATCGACATCAGGCAGCACCTTTCGCATCGGCATGTTCAGAGCGCCAAGACCTGTCGCGGTCCGCGCGGCAAGTCAAGGGAGGGCAGAGCGGCATGGGCCATCCATCATGAAACTTCATGGACAAATTTCAACGCGACAGCGCAGCACCCCCCGGGACTCAGGAGCGCGCCAGTCTGGACCCGGATTGTTTCCGCCAGATGACACGGGTTTCCGCCGCCAGCGCCATGGCGGTTTCATGCAGGCCGGTGGGCTGCAGCGCCTCGACCAGGGCGGCGGTGTCCATGCCGGGCAAGCCGGCGAAGGCGTCGAACAGCCGGTCGGCGCCCGCCGCATCGACCGGGATCAGCAGGGCCTGGCCATCGGCCTGCTTCAGCCGCCACATCCTCTTGCCGCGCAGGGCCAAGAGCCGGATCTCGACCAGTTCGTCGAGGCTGAGATAGCCGCCCAGTTCCGGGCCCAGATAGCCGACCTGCGCCTCGTCCAGTTCGACCAGACCGGGGGCGCCGACCTTCTGCGTGAAGCGCGCCTTGCGCAACCCGCTCAGGGTCAGCACCGCGCCGAGGCCGGCGATGATCAGGCCCAGCGGCACGAGGACATAGCCGCCCAAGGCCGCCACCCAAAGCCCCAGCGCCACGACACAGGCCGCCGCAAGCGCCTCGCGGTAGCGGCGGAGAAGGTCGGTGACCTCGGGGCGGATCAGCCAGCGCGGTTCAGACATGGATCACCTGCGGACCCTCCAGAAGCAAAAGTGTCCAGTCGCCGATCTGGCGAAACCCCAGCGCCATATAGGCGCGGCTGGCGGCCAGGCTGGCGGAAAACAGGATGGCGCTGCGCACGCCCGCGGCGCGCGCCTGCTGCAGATGCAGGCCCAGCGCGCGGCGCGCATGGCCCTGTCCCCGCAGGGCCGGCGGGGTATAGACGCCGCCGACCTGCACCATATCGGGCAGGCGGGCGTTGAAACCGGTCATCGCCAGCGGGGCATCGCCCTCGATCAGACAGACATGGCTCTGGGCCTGCAGATAGCGCTGATAGCGCTCTTCGACCTCGGCATCGGCGCGGACGGGCGGGGTGGACAGTGCCTCGATCATATAGGCGCGGATCCAGTCCCGGATGACATCCGGCGGCGCCTCGGCCAGGGGCACGATCCGGCCCGACCCCTCGGGCAGAAGCAGGGCCTCGGTCTCGAGCCGGAAATGCGGCTCGTCGCGGTCCAGCGTCTTGGGCGCTGCGGTCAGGCCCGAGGCCTGCGACAGCCCGCGCACCCAGGCCCGCGGGCCGACAAGGCCAATCACCTTGCGGCCCGCAAGCGCCCGGGCGGCGCCGGCAAAATCCTGCGAGGGCAGGACGGGCATCACCATCCCGGCCTCGCTTTGCCCCAGAAGGTCGGTGATCCGGCCTTCGCTGCGGGCCAGCCAGAAATGGACCGCCAGCGGATGGCCACCCGCCATGCCATAGTGGCGCAGGTTGCTGAGCGGGAACATCGCCACCGCGGCCTGAGGGGCGAGGAATGCCTCGATCTCGGCCCGGTCGGCGAGGGTGGCGGGGGTCACAGCCAATCCCCCAGCGTGGTTTGCCAGACCGTCAGCGCCGCCACCGCCGCCGTATCGGCGCGCAGGATGCGGGGGCCAAGGCTGATCGGCGTGACGAAGGGCAAGGCGGCGAGTTTCGCGCGCTCTTCGGGGGAAAAGCCGCCCTCGGGGCCGATCAGGATGGCCCAAGGCCCGGGAGCGGCTTGGAGCAGGGCGGCGCGGCCCGATAGCCCCTCATCCGCCCAGAGGATGCG
Organism: Rhodobacter sp. P2_H5; assembly: GCF_056403335.1. NCBI lineage: Bacteria > Pseudomonadati > Pseudomonadota > Alphaproteobacteria > Rhodobacterales > Rhodobacter > Rhodobacter sp. P2_H5. Next base: position 43,639 of record NZ_JBFUFS010000018.1, read on the forward strand.
GCGGGTGGCGTCCCAGCCGGACAAGAGCTTGTCGAGCGGGATCAGATCCTCGACCGGCGGCACATAGGTCGCCTCGCATTGTTCAGCCGCCTCAATCGCATGGGCGCGGAGTTTATCCTCGCGCACCCGTTCGTTGGTATAGCGGGTCTGCACCGGAATGATCCGTGCCGCCCCCATCTCCACCGCTTTTTCCACGATGAAATCGGTGCGGGCCTTCTTGATCGGGGCGAAGAGCAGCCAGAGGTCGGGCGGCGCCACAAGCGGAGCGGATGGCGCCGTGCAGCGCAGGATGCCGTTGCGCTTGGCCGCATGTTCCACCGCGGCCAGCCATTCGCCGTCGCGCCCGTTGAACAGGCGAACCCGCGCGCCGACCACCAAACGCATCACGTTGAACAGGTAATTGGCCTGGCCCTCGCCCAAGGCCACGGGTTGCCCTGCCGCCAGCGCCTGATCTACATAGAGCCTGATCTTTGCCTCTTCCATGAAAGCGAACCTATGTCCCAGACGCCGCAAATGCCAGAGGGCCAGAGGGTTTCCGATGCGCCGAAGGACAATTGGGTCGATCTTTATGCACCCCTCTGGACCCGGCCCTATCTGCGGCTGAGCCGCGCCGACCGGCCGATCGGCACCTGGCTTTTGCTGATCCCCTGTTATTGGGCGATCGCCCTCGCGGCGCTGGAGACCGGGTTTCAGGCCTGGGACGTTTGGCTCGTGATCTCTTGCGCGGTGGGGGCGTTCCTGATGCGCGGGGCGGGCTGCACCTGGAACGACATCACCGACCGCGACATCGACGGCGCGGTGGCGCGCACCCGCAGCCGGCCGCTGCCCTCGGGTGCTGTGACGGTGAAGGGGGCCTTGGTCTGGATGGCGGTGCAGGCGGGCGTCGCGGCGCTGATTCTTCTGACTTTCAACGGGCTGGCCATCGGCCTCGGCGTGGCATCGCTGGCCCTGGTCGGGATCTATCCTTTCGCCAAGCGCTTCACCTGGTGGCCGCAGGTCTTTCTGGGCCTTGCCTTCAACTGGGGCGCCATCTTGGTCTTTGCCGCCCATGCCGGACGCGTCGATGCGGCCTCGCTGGCGCTTTACGCGGCGGGCATCGTCTGGACGCTGTATTACGACACGATCTACGCCCATCAGGACCGCGAGGATGATGCCCTGATCGGGGTCAAATCCACCGCGCGGCTGTTTGGCGAGAACAGCCGCGCCTGGCTCTGGGGCTTTGTCGTGGCCACCGTGGGGCTGATGACGCTGGCGGTGATCCTCGCCCTGCGGCAGCGCGGCGATGTCGCAAGCCTCGGGCTGGCGCTTCTGGGCATCTGGGCCTTTGGCTGGCACATGACGCTGCAGATGCGCCGGCTCGACATCGACGATCCGGCCTCGTGCCTCAAAACCTTCCGCTCCAACCGCGACGCCGGGCTTCTGGTTGCGCTGTTTCTTGCCGTGGCGGCGGCTGTTTGATTGAACCACGGGGGCCAAGCGTCTAAGCATCGCGGACCGAGTTTGGAGGAACCGCTTGGCCGATCTGCCCGCCCCTGACCTGAAGCCTGCCGCCGCCAAGCCCCCGATTTCGGCTGGGCTTGTGGCTGCGCTGGCCTTTGCCGGGGCCACGGCGCTGGCGCTTGCCTCGGGCTGGGGTCTGGCGCAACTGGTCGAAACCCGCACCGCCGAGGTGATCCGCACCAAGATGCTGACGGCGGGCTATGACTGGGCCCAGGTCGACACCGATGGCCTGATCGTCGCCCTCTCCGGCACGGCACCCACCGAGGCTTTGCGCTTTGCCGCGATGAATGTCGCCGGCAGCGTGGTCGATTCGGGCCGCCTGCAGGATGGCTTTGCCGTCGAGCCCGCCAAGGTCGTGGCCCCGCCGCGCTTTTCGGTCGAGATCCTGCGCAATGACGATGGCGTCCAGCTGATCGGGCTTCTGCCCGATGGCGGCGACCGCGGCACCCTGACCGACGCGGCAGAGGCGCTCAAATCCGCCAATGCGCCGATGGACATGCTGGAAACCGCCAGCTACCCCGCCCCCGATGGCTGGGAGGATGCCCTGGCCTTCGGCGTCACCGCGCTGGAGCTTTTGCCGCGCTCGAAAATCTCGGTCTCTGCCGAAGGGGTGACCATCGTCGCCATCGCGGCCTCCGACACCGAAAAACGCCGGTTCGAGGCGGCGCTTTTGCGGGCCGCGCCGAGGGGCCTGAAGGTCACGACCACGATTTCCGCGCCGCGCCCGGTGCTGACGCCCTTCACCTTCCGCTTCGTGATGGATGCGCGCGGGGCACGGTTTGACGCCTGCTCCGCCGATACCGAGGCGGCGCAGGCCAAGATCCTTGCGGCGGCGGCGGCGGCCGGGGCCAAGGGCACGCTGTCCTGCACCATCGGCATGGGCGTGCCGAGCCCGTCCTGGGCGGATGCGACCACGGCAGGGATCGCGGCGGTGGCGGCGATGGGGTCGGGCACGGTGACCTTCTCGGATGCCGATATAACCCTTCTGGCGGGCGACGAGGTGACGCAGGCCGCCTTCGACCGCGCCGTGGGCGAACTGCGCGCGGCGCTGCCGGATGTCTTCTCGCTCGACGCCAAGATGCCGGAGAAGGCGCAAATCGCTGCCGGCCCGGTCGAGTTCACGGCGGCGCTGGATGGCAAGAGCCACCGCGCCGAACTGCGCGGCCGTCTGGGCGATGACCGGATGCAGGCCGCCGTGGCCAGCTTTGCCAAGGCGCGCTTTGGCGTCGACAAGGTCTATGTCGCCACCGTTCTCGACCCCGCCCTGCCCGATGGCTGGACCGAAAGGGTGCTGGCCGGGGTGCAGGCCTTGTCCAACCTCGACAGCGGCAAGGTCGTGGTGCGCACCGATACGGTCGAGGTTTCCGGCGTCTCGGGGCAAAAGAACGCGACCGACACCATCTCGCAGCTCCTGGCCGACAAGCTGGGTCAGGGCAAGACCTACAAGGTCGATGTCAGCTACGACAAGGTGCTGGACCCGATGGCGGGCCTGCCCACGCCGCAGGAATGTCTGGAGCGGGTGCAGGCCGTGCAGGTCAGGCAGAAGATCGCCTTCGACCCCGGCTCGGCCGAACTGGACAGCACCTCGGGCGCGGTGATGGACGGGCTGGCGCTGGCCTTCAAGAACTGCGGCGCGATCCGGATGGAGATTGGTGGCCATACCGATGCCCAGGGTTCGGCGCAGGGCAACCTCGCGCTCAGCCAGGCCCGGGCCGAGGCGGTCATGGTGGCCCTGCAAGGCCGGCAGGTCGATGTCTCGGCGATGCGCGCCGTGGGCTATGGCGAGGGCGTGCCGATTGCCGACAACGGCACCGATGCCGGGCGCGAGGCGAACCGGCGGATCGAATTCACCCTGATCGACCAGCCGATCGGCGGCGTGCCGGGGCAAGGCGGCGACCAAGGGGCAGAGGCGCCCAAGGGCCTGGCCGCGCTCTTCCCGAAATCGACCCCGCCCGCCGGCCCCGTGGTGCAATTCCCCGCCAGTCCGGCCCAGGGCGCCGCAGAAACCGCAGAGACCGCATCCGATGGCACGCCCCTTGCCCCCGACCAGCCAATCGTTCACCCCAAGCCCCGGCCGTCGAAGTGAGCCGGGCGCTTGACGCGGCGGCCCGCACCGCCCAGACAGGGTGAACTTCCCGGACAGGTTGCCCCGCCCAGACGGGTATTCCCCTTGAACAGGCCCAAGTCATGAACCGCATGCAACTGACCATCGCCACCGCCGTGATCCTGCTTCTGGCCTTCGCCTTCGGCTGGTTCGCCTATTGGCTGTTGCACCGCTTCACCCGCGTCGCCGGCGGTGACGTGGCCGAAATGGACCGCCTGGCCCAGGCCCTGCACGAGGCCGAGGAGGCCCGCGATCAGGCCATCATGTATCTGGAACAGCGCGAGGCCGAATTGATGGGCCAGATCGCCCAGACCGAGGCCGAGCTGAAGGCCACGATGGAAGGCCTGCGCGAAGCGCGGTCGGAAACCGACGAGATGCGCAATTACATCGAGCGGATTCAGGCCAAGGGCTGAACCGCGCCTCCCGGCTTGTCAGCCCAAAGGCGGAAGCGGGGGCCAGCCCCCGCACCCCCGGGATATTTATGGACCAATGAAAGGGGGGCCCCGCCTAGTCGTGCTGCCCCAGTTTCGGCGCGGTATGGTCCAAAGCAAGGCTGGCGCCCGAAAAGGTCATCGGGCTGCGCACGCCGGGGATTCCATCTGGTCTGATCTGCATGCCGCGGGCCACGACCTGCGGGTCGGCAAAAACCTCGTCCAGGCTGTTGATCGGGCCGGCGGGCACGCCCTCGGCCTCACAGGCCGCCAAGAGGTCGGTCTTCCTGAAACGCAGCGTGGCTTCGGTCAGGCGGCGGGTCATCTCCTCCCGGTTGGCGATGCGCATGGCGTTGGTGGCGAACTCCGGCGCTTCGGCCATCTCCGGCAGGCCGAGGAGGGTGCAGAGCCTGCGGTACTGGCCGTCGTTGCCGGTGGCGAGGATGATCCAGCCATCGGCGCAGTCGAAAACCGCATAGGGCGCGAGGTTGGGGTGGGCATTGCCCATCTTCTGCGGCGCCGTGCCGGTGGCCAGGTAGTTCATCGCCTGATTGGCCATGATCGAGGTCGCCACATCCATCAGCGCCATGTCGATATGCTGGCCCTCACCCGTGCGGCCGCGCTGCACCAGCGCCGCGAGGATCGCCGTGGCGGCATAGACCCCGGTGAAGACATCGGTCACCGCGACGCCGACCTTTTGCGGCTGGCCCTCCGGCTCGCCGGTCACCGACATCAGCCCCGCCATGCCCTGGATGATGAAATCATAGCCGGCGCGATGGGCATAGGGCCCGGTCTGGCCGAAGCCGGTGATCGAGCAATAGATCAGCTTCGGGTTGACCTTTCGCAGGCTTTCATAGTCGAGCCCGTATTTCGCGAGCCCGCCCACCTTGAAATTCTCGATCAGCACATCGGCATCTGCCACCATCGCGCGAACCATGGCTTGGCCTTCCGCCGTGCGAAAATCGCAGGTGACCGAGGATTTGCCCCGGTTGGTGGCGTAGAAATAGGCCGCCGAGACATCCTCGCCCTGCGTGATGAAGGGCGGGCCCCAGCGGCGGGTGTCATCCCCCTCCGGCGCCTCGACCTTGATCACCTCGGCCCCCAGATCGGCCAGGGTCTGGCCCGCCCAGGGGCCAGCCAGAATCCGCGCCAGTTCGACGACCTTCACACCATCAAGCGGAGTCATTTACTTCGCAAGCTCGGCGTCGATGATCTTCTTGAGATCCTCGTAGGACATGTTGGCATGGGTCGTGCCGTTGATGATGAAAGACGGCGTGCCCTGGAAGCTGTCGTTCGGGAAAGCTGTCGCCACGCTGGACTGGTAATGCGCCACCAAAGCCTCGGCCATCTTCTGGTCATGCAGGCAGGCATCGACCGTCGCGTCATCCATCCCGGCGGTGCGGGCGATCGTCTTCAGCGCCGTCACCGCCTCGGTCACGTCCGAGGTCGCAGCCCAGTCGCGCTGCTTGTCATACAGCATGTCGACGATGCCGATATAGCGCATCTCGCCGCCGCAGCGCGCGACCATGGCGCCCAGCAGGCCATACTGGTCGAAATAGACCTCGTGATAGTCGAGCCGGACCTTGCCGGTGTCGATATAGTCGGCCTTCAGCTTGGGATAGACCTCGGCATGGAAATGCTCGCAATGCGGGCAGGTGAAGGAGAGGTATTCCGCGATCTTCACCTTGGCGTTCACATCGCCAATGCCATAGTCCTGAATGGCGGGCGCTGCGGCATCGGCGGCCGGTGCCGGGGTTGCCGGCGCAGGAGTGGCCGGTTCGGGCGTGGCGGGCGTGGTCGTGGCGGGCGCGGTCGTATCGGCCCAGGCGCCGGTCGCGGCAAGGGCCGCCACGCAGGAGGTCAGGGTCAGCAGGCTGCGGCGGGTCAGGATCATCGTTTTTGGCCTTCCGTGGATGTGCGGCGAGTTAAAATATTCTGCCCCAGCGTTTCAAGCGCGCTGCGCAGGGTTTCGTCGTGAATCGGTTTGGCCAGGGTGGCGGCCTTTTCGGTCAGGGCCGGATCGGCGGCCTTGACGGCGGGGGCGGCGCTGAACGGCGTCTGCCCTTCGGCAAAGCCGGTGGCGGCGGTCTGGGTCAGCGTGATGCGCGAGATGGCGGCATAGCCATAAGCCGCATTCACCCGCTCGATCAGGCGCGGCAGGCTCATCTGCACCATCGGCGCCTGGGCGGAGGAGACGAGGAGCGTCAGCGTCGCCCCGATCCCCTCGCGGCCATATTGCACCTTGACCGGGCGGGTCGCCCTGGCCATCTCGGGCCCGGCGATCTCGTCCCAATGGGTCAGCAGACGGGCGACGGCAAAACCCCGCGATTCGCCCGCCGCCCGGATGCGCTGCGTCAAGAGCTGCGCAGCCGGCTCGAACCCGCGCATCCGGCGGGTCGGGGTCGCATCCGGCGTCTGGGTCGTCTTTCGGGCCATCTGGTCCTGCTTTGCTCTTGCATCCATCTAAGCCTTGGGGCGGGGTGGCTGCCAGCATATTGCGTTAAACGCGGGGATAAAGATTGCGTGACGAGGAGGTGAGCGGAAAGGTGAGCGCGGCGGATCTGCTGGCCTGGTACGATGCCCATGGCCGCGATCTGCCCTGGCGGGTGCGGCCCGCGGCGCAGGCGGCGGGGGTGGTGGCCGATCCCTACCGGGTCTGGCTGTCGGAAGTCATGTTGCAGCAAACCACCGTTGCGGCCGTCAAAGCCTATTACGCCCGCTTCACCACGCTCTGGCCCGATGTGAAGGCCCTCGCCGCCGCCGAGGATGGCGCGGTCATGGCCGAATGGGCCGGGCTTGGCTACTACGCCCGCGCCCGCAACCTGCTCGCCTGTGCGCGGGCCGTGGTCGAACGGCACGGCGGGGTCTTCCCCTCCGACCTCGCCGCCTTGCGCGCCTTGCCCGGGGTCGGGCCCTATACGGCGGCGGCGGTGGCGGCGATTGCCCATGGCCAGCCCGAGGTGGTGGTGGACGGCAATGTCGAACGCGTCATGGCCCGGGTCTTTGCGATTGAAACGCCGCTCCCCGCCGCCAAGCCCCTTCTGGTCGCGGCCGCGGCGAAGATGACCCCCGCCCTGCGTGCCGGGGACTATGCCCAGGCCGTGATGGACCTTGGCGCGACGATCTGCACCCCGCGCTCGCCCGCCTGCGGCATCTGCCCCTGGATGGCGGGCTGTCAGGCGCGCGCCCTTGGCATCGCCGCCGACCTGCCGCGCAAGATGCCCAAGGCCGCCAAGCCCACGCGGCAGGGCACCGTCTGGGTCGGCCGCCGCGCCGATGGCGCCATCCTCCTGGAGCGGCGCGAAGGGCGTGGCCTGCTCGGCGGCACGCTCGGCTTTCCCGGCACCGGCTGGGATGGGTCAGAAGCCGGCGCTCCCGCCCCCGGCGATTGGCTTCCGGCGGGTGTGGTTCAGCACACTTTCACCCATTTCCATCTGGAACTCACCGTCCTGCGCGCCGATCTGCCGCAGGAAACCGAAGCCTCACGCGGCGAATTCCTTGGTGCCAACGCATTTTCGCCGCAAGACCTGCCCAGTCTGATGCGCAAGGCGCATGACGCCGCCCTGCCGGGGAAAGACGGCGGTTGAGCCTGCCGCCCCGAAGGCTAGATTGAGGAAAACCGAGGTTGCCATGGCCCTGATCGCCGCCGACAAGTTCCGCAAACTGGAAAGCGCCCTGCCCTTCTTCCTGTCGCTGGGCACCGTGCCCCTGGCGCTGATCGCCGTGGCCCATGGCGGCTGGACGGTCTTCCTGATGCCGCTTTACACTTGGGGCCTTTACACCCTGCTCGACGCGATCCTCGGCCGCAACGAAGCCAACGCCGACCCCGAAACGCCGGAGGAGGATCTCTTCTGGTATCGCCTGATCACCCTCATCTGGTTCCCGGTGCAATTCCTGATGCTGCTGCTCCTCCTCTGGTATGTGCCGCAGGCGGGCAACCTGAACTGGGCCGAGAAGCTGGCGATCTTCTTCGGCCAAGGGGTGATGTCGGGCACCATCGGCATCGTCTATGCCCATGAACTGATGCACCAATCCGACCGGCTGGAGCGCTGGCTGGCCGACCTCCTCCTCGCCTCGGTGCTCTACAGCCATTTCCGGTCCGAGCATCTGAAGGTGCACCACCTCTACGTCGGCACACCGCGCGACCCGGTGACGGCGCGCTATGGCGAGGGGTTTCATCACTATTTCTTCCGCGTCCTGCGCGAATGCCCCCTCTCCGCCTGGAAGGCCGAGGCCGCGATGCTGAAACGGCGCGGCAAGCCACCGCTCTCCGCCAGCAACCCCTTCCTGCGCTATGCCCTGCTGCAGTCGCTGATGCTGGCGCTGGCCCTTGGCCTTGGCGGCTGGCAGGGGCTGATCCTGTTCCTCTTTCAGGCCTTCATCGCGGTCTGGCAGCTGGAGCTGACCAATTACGTCGAACACTATGGCCTGACCCGGCGCTATCTGGGCGAGGGGAAATACGAACACGTCCTGCCGCGCCATTCGTGGAACGCCAGCCACAAGGCCTCGAACTGGCTGCTGATCAACCTGCAGCGCCATTCCGACCACCACTATAAACCCGACCGCCGCTTCCCCCTCTTGCAAACCCATGCCGAGGCCGAGGCGCCGCAGCTGCCCTTTGGTTATCCGGTCATGGCCGGGCTGGCCCTCGCCCCGAAATACTGGCGCCGGGTGATGAACCGCCGCGTCCGCGCCTGGCGCAAGCAGTTCTACCCCGATATCGAGGATTGGACGCCCTATACATCCGGCACAACCCCGATGCCGAAGGGCGCACCCTGAGGCCAGAAGGCGCGCAGGCCGAAAGGTCGAAGCCTCCGGCGGGGATATTTGGATCTGAATGAATGGCCAAGGAAAAGCCCCGCCACGCGCAGGGCATGGCGGGGAAGTGGCTCCGCGGGCGGTCCGCAGAGCAGGCGTTTGAATGCTGATGGGGAGTGTAGGATGGGCAATTTGCCCATCTAACCGGAAGCGTCAGTGCTTGCGGGCACCTTCGGGCTGGGCGTCGGCTTCCATCTCGGCGCGGATCTGCTGGCGCAGGATGTCGATCGGGATCATCTTGCCGTCGCGCTTGAAGTGCCAATAGGTCCAGCCGTTGCAGGAGGGCGCGCCTTCCAGATGGGCGCCGACCTGGTGGATCGAACCTTTCACGTCATTGCCGACCAGCGTGCCATCCGGGCGCACCTTGGCGATATGGCGCGAGCCTACCGAGAACAGCTCTTCCCCCGGGCGCAGCATGCCGCGTTCGACGACCTGGCCGAAGGGCACGCGCGGCTCGGCGCGTTTCGATCCTGTGGTTTCAAGCGAGGAAGCGTCCAGACGGCGCACGCGGTCGATCCGGTCTTGCGCGGCCTTGCGGTAGGCTTCCTCCCGCTCCAGCCCGATGAAATCGCGGCCGAGCATCTTGGCCACAGCACCCGTGGTGCCGGTGCCGAAGAACGGGTCAAGGATCACATCGCCCGGATTGGTGGTCGCCACGATGATCCGGTGCAACAGGCTTTCCGGCTTCTGCGTCGGATGCGCCTTGTCGCCGTTTTCGTCCTTCAGCCGCTCATGCCCGGTGCAGATCGGCAGCACCCAGTCCGAGCGCATCTGCACGCCGTCATTCAAGGCCTTCAGCGCCTCGTAGTTGAAGGTGTATTTGCTGGCCTCGTCGCGGCCGGCCCAGATCAGCGTCTCATGCGCATTGGTCAGGCGCTTGCCACGGAAGTTCGGCATCGGGTTCGACTTGCGCCAGACCACATCGTTCAGCATCCAGAAGCCCTGGTTCTGCAACTCGGCGCCGACGCGGAAGATGTTGTGATAGGACCCGATCACCCAGATCGCGCCATTCGGCTTGAGCAACCGGCGCGCGGCGGCCAGCCAGTCGCGGGTGAAGCTGTCATAGCTCGCAAAGCTGGAAAACTGGTCCCAGTGGTCGTCCACCGCATCGACCAGCGAGTTGTCCGGGCGATGCAGATCGCCCTTCAACTGCAGGTTATAGGGCGGATCGGCAAAAATCAGGTCAATCGACCCGGCCGGAAGTGCGCGCATCAGCTCGATGCAGTCGCCCGCCAAAATCTGGTTGCGCGGAAGCACCGCCGTTTCCGGTGGTTTCGTCTTGGTCGCCATGTCTGCCCTCAATTCCTGCGGCGTTGATCACCGCTAGTTGATGGCAGTGTGAGTCATCGGCGATTCGCCGTCAAACCCTTTTTGAATCAAGCACTTAGAGATTTATCTTGATACAAGATGTTGTGGACGGGCTTGAACGAACGCCTATGCCAAGGGGTGACCCCCAAATCTAGAAGCGCCTGTTTATGGGCCGGAGAAGGGTATCCCGCATTGGTTTCCCAGCCATATCCGGGGTGCTGTTGCGCCAAATCCACCATGATCCGGTCGCGCGCCACTTTGGCCACGATCGAGGCCGCCGCAATCGACAGCGAACGCGCGTCGCCCTTCACGATCGCCTCGGCCCGACCCTGCAATCCGCGCGGAATCTTGTTGCCGTCGATCAGGCAATGGTCGGGGGAAAGGCGCAGCCCCGCCACCGCGCGCTCCATCGCCAGAAGGCTGGCCTGCAGGATGTTGATCGCGTCGATCTCCTCCACCGTGGCATGGGCGATGGAGACCTCGGCCACTTCGGCCAGTTCCGCCGCCAGCGCCTCGCGCCGGGCAAGGCTGAGCGTCTTGCTGTCGCGCAGCCCCTCGGGGATGCGGGCGGGGTCCAGCACGACGGCGGCGGCGGTGACCGGCCCGGCCAGCGGGCCGCGGCCCACCTCGTCGATGCCGCAGACCCGGGCCAGGCCGCGCAGCCGGGCCGCAGATTCGAAAGTGTAATCAGGCAGGATCATGCCCCAGCAAAACCCCAAATCCGCCCCCGGCGAAAGAGGTTGCGCACCAGACCGGCCCACCCCCGGCCTTTCGGGGCTGAAAAAGCTGCTGGAAAGGCCATGTCACACGGCTGATATTGTATAGCAGCGCGCTTGCGGACAAGGTGACCCAAAGAAGCGGAGAACGCCAATGAGCAGATTTGATCCGACTCGCATCCTGATCGCGGTCGTTGTGACCCTCTGTCTTGCCTTGCCGGCAAGTGCGGAATGCTATGTGGATTACAAGGCCAAGCAGGACAATCCCCTGCGACTGGCCTATGGCGTCAGCCAGGTCAGCGACGCGGCCTGCGGCAAGCCGAAGGAGGCGCATGCCGAACTGGCGCCGCGTCTGGCCGCCGATGGCTGGACCTTGCTGAAGATACTGTCGAGTTTCGGCCCCGAGGGCCTGCAGGAAAGGAAAGCGAGTGCCGGAGACTTCTTCCTCCGTTACTGACAGCCTGCGCGCGGGCAACCGCGTCGTGGCCTTCGGAATTGCGGCGATTGTTCTGATCCTTCTGGCGGCGGCGGTGTTTCTCTTCGTCAGCCTGCCGGATGCCGATGCCTTCAACCGGCAGGTTGAACAGCTGTTTGTCGACAACAACGACCTGACCTCGGGCGCCGAGATCAAGCTGTTGGAGATCCTGGCCCAGTCGGGCACCAGCTTTGCCGAGGTGCTGAAAAGCTACCGCTTCGTCATCTTCGTGCTCCTGGCCTTTTCCACCGCGCTGCTGATCGCGACGCTGGTGTTTCTGGTCACCATCATCAACCTCAACCGCCGCATCTCGGCGATCCAGAAATCCGGCATCCAGGTCGCCACCATGACGATCAGCCGCGAGGCACGGGCGGTTTATATCAACGATCTGGAATTTCATCTGACCGAGGCCGCGCTGGAGACCATGGCCGTCCTGGCCGAGGCGCGGCTCGATGACGAGGTGCTGACCGGCGCCCAGATCGAAGCGGTGATCTCGGGCCGCAACGAGGCAGACTGCGACGAGGCCGCCGGCGCCACCCGCATCAAGCGCCTGCGCGACACCCTGGGCAACCAGCTGGTGTCAGAGCTTCTGGTGAAAACCGTGGCGCGGCGCGGCTATGTGCTGGCCGTGGGCAAAGACGTGATCAAGATGATCTGAGGAGAGGCGATGACCCCCGAGCTTCTGGCCCACCACATGGGCCTCGATATCCCCGATTTCGACCGGATCGGCTATTACGGCGCCGATTACGGCACGATGAAACCCTATCACCGGATAGGCAGCCTGCTGTTCCTGTCCGGCCATGTGGCGCAGATCGGGACCGCGATCACCCACAAGGGCCGACTGGGCCAGAACCTCACCACCGATGAGGGCTATGCCGCGGCACGCCAGACCGGGCTCAACGTGCTGGGCGGCATCAAACAGGCGGTGGGGTCGCTCGACCGGGTCAAAAGCATCGTCCGCACCCTGAACTTCGTGGTCTGCACGCCGGAGTATGAGGAGGTCCACAAGGTCTCCTCCGGCCTCTCGGACCTCCTGGTGGAGGTCTTTGGCCGCGAGGTGGGCCTCGGCGGCCGCGCCACGATCGGCGTCATGGCGCTGGCGGGTGGCGTCTGTTTCGAGACCTGGGCCACGGTGGAACTGCACGAGGGCGCATGACGCCCTCGCGCCGTCAGGCCCCGATCACGCCCCAATCAAGCCTTGTCGCGCACCTTCAAGGCCGAGCCGACCGAGAAAACCTCGAACCGGCTGATCTTGCGCAACAGGTCCGACAGGCGCGAGGAGCCATAGGTGCGCGGGTCGAAATCCGGGTGCAGCTGGGTGATCGCCTGCCCGAGATGCCCCAGCGAGTAATCGTCCTGATCCGGGTCGATCTTCTTCATCGCATCGAGGATGAAGGGGATCGCCTTGACCGGCGCCTCCTTGGTCGGGTTCGGCTCGGCTGCAGGCTCCGACCGGCCCGCGCGGTTCGGCTGCGGCGCGGGCTCCGCGCCGCTGACGATATTCTCGATCAGCACAAACCGGTTGCAAACCTTGCGCAGGCTCTCGGGCGTCTTGGCCTCGCCGATGCCGATGACCTGCAAGCCATCCTCACGGATGCGGCTGGCGAGCCGGGTGAAATCGCTGTCGGAGGAGACGAGGACAAAGCCATCGACCTTGCCGGCATGCAGGATATCCATCGCGTCGATGACCAGGCCGATGTCGGAGGCGTTCTTGCCCTTGGTGTTGGCCGATTGCTGATGCATGACGAGCCCCAGATCGCGGGCCTGTTCCTTCCACTGGGTCAGGGCCTGTGACGACCAGTCGCCATAGACCCTGCGGACCGAGGGTTCGCCAAAGCTCGCGATCTCGTCCAGGATGGCGCTCGCATTGCGCGCCGTGACGTTATCGGCGTCGATCAGCACGGCCAGACGCGGGGCACGGCCCGCGATGGGGGAAAAATCGCTCATGGGGCTCTCCGGTTTTGGCCTTGATGCCTGAAAGTGGCCCCGGGGGAAAGGGAAGATGGGCATATTGCCCATCCTACCGGACAGGGGGGCGCCTTGGGCCGGCCTGCGCCTCCGGCGGGAGTATTTGGGCAAAGCGCAAATGGGGCAGGACGGGCGGGGATATGTAGGATGGGCAATGTGCCCATCTAACCGGCGATGAGCGGGGCCGCCTTGGCCTGCAGCACCGTCAGCGCCTCTTGCGGGGCGATGCCCAGGAGGAGGCCGCGCTGGCCGGCGTTGATCCAGACCCTCGGCGCTTCGGTCACCGAGGCTTCGATCGCGGTCGGCACCGCGCGCTTCTGTCCGAAGGGAGAGATGCCGCCGACCTTGTAGCCGGTCAGCTTTTCCGCCTTGGGCGGGGGCATCATCGCGGCCGCCTTGCCGCCGAAGGCCGAGGCCACCTTCTTCATCGACAGCTGGTGGTCCGAGGGAATGACGCAGCAGCAGGGCTTGCCATCGACCTCGACCATCAGGGTTTTCAGCGTCAGGCCCGGGTCGAGGCCCAAAGCCTCGGCCGCCGCCAGCCCGACCGCCTCGGCATTGGGGTCATAGGCATAGGGGTGCAGCGTCACCGCCACCCCGGCCAGTTCCAGCGCTTTCAGTCCTTGTGTCGCAGCCATTGCCGTCTCGCAGATCCATTTGCCGCAGACTGGCGCGCCGGGCGCGGCTCTGCAAGGTCAGATCAGCTTGACCTGGGTTCCGACCTTGGCCATGCCGAACAGTTCCTGGATATGTTCGTTGTAAAGCCCGATGCAGCCCGAGGAGGCCTGGCGCCCGATCTTGCGCGTGTCATGCGTGCCGTGCACCCGATAGGCCGGCCAGGACAGGTAGAGCGCATGGGTGCCCAAGGGGTTGCCCGGCCCCGGCCCCACCACCTCCGGCAGGGTCGGGTCGCGGCGCAGCATGTCCTTGGTCGGCCGCCAGGTCGGGCCCACCACCTTTTCCACCACTTCCGTCATGCCGCGCCGGGTCAGATCTTCGGAAAGGGGCACCGAGCAGGGGTAAAGCTTGTAGGTCACCCCATCCTCGCCCCAGTAATGCACCGCGCGCGAGGTCATGTCGGCCAGGATCACCCCATGCTGCAGGCTCGGGAAATGGTCTTGCCACTCCAGCGTCCGGAAGGAGGAGATATTGGCCCGCACATCGGCTTTCGCCTGCATCAGCGCCGGGGCGGCAAGGCTGGTGGCCAGAACAGCCCCCAGTCCGGTCAAAATACGGCGGCGGTGCAGGTTGTGTGCGGTCATTGGTCACTCCAGAAAAATCCGAGTCTAAAAGACCCCGGATGGAGCGGCCCTGCAAATCACAATATTATGGGATATCCGGGGCTTGAAGATCGGCGGCGCAGGCCCCAGTTCAGCAAATGGCTTTGGGCTGGCGCACCCCGCTTGGCCGAGGCGGCTGTCCACCGCGCGGGCGTGAAACGCGGGTTAACGAAACCCTAACAAAAATCGACAAACCATTCAAAATCAAAGAGATGCCGGGGCTTGCACGCGTGCAAACCCCGGCTTTTCTTGCAGGTCAGTAGACCACGACGGCCCGGATGCTCTTGCCTTCATGCATCAGGTCGAAGCCCTTGTTGATGTCATCGAGCGACAGGATATGGGTGATCATCGGGTCGATCTCGATCTTGCCGTCCATATACCAGTCGACGATCTTCGGCACATCGGTCCGGCCACGGGCGCCGCCGAAAGCGGTGCCTTTCCAGACCCGGCCGGTGACCAGCTGGAAGGGCCGCGTCTCGATCACGGCACCGGCGGGGGCGACGCCGATGATGATCGACTGGCCCCAGCCGCGGTGGGTGCATTCCAAGGCGTCGCGCATCACCTTCACATTGCCGGTGCAGTCAAACGAGTAATCCGCCCCGCCGATCTTGTCGAAGGGGGTCTTGGTCAGGTCGACGATGGCCTGCACGACCGAGGTGCCCTCGGGCAGTTTCTTGGGATTGACGAAATGGGTCATGCCAAAGCGGCGGCCCCATTCCTCCTTGTCGTCGTTCAGATCGACGCCGATGATCTTGTCGGCCCCGGCCATCCGCAGGCCCTGGATCACGTTGAGGCCGATGCCGCCGAGACCGAAGACCACCGCCGTGGCCCCCGCCTCGACATTGGCGGTGTTGAGGACCGCGCCGACCCCGGTGGTGACACCACAACCGATGTAGCAGATCTTGTCAAAGGGCGCGTCCTCGCGGACTTTGGCCAGCGCAATCTCCGGCATCACCGTGTGGTTGGCGAAGGTCGAGCAGCCCATGTAGTGGTAGATCGGCGTGCCATCAAGCATCGAGAAGCGGGTGGTGCCGTCGGGCATCAGGCCCTGGCCTTGCGTCGCGCGGATCGCGGTGCAGAGGTTGGTCTTGCGCGACAGGCACGAGGGGCACTCGCGGCATTCGGGGGTGTAAAGCGGGATGACGTGATCGCCGGGTTTCAGCGACTTCACCCCCGGGCCGACGGCGATGACGACGCCCGCACCCTCGTGGCCGAGGATGGCGGGGAACAGGCCCTCCGGGTCGGCGCCCGAGAGGGTGAATTCGTCGGTGTGGCAGATGCCGGTGGCCTTGATCTCGACCAGAACCTCGCCCTCCTTGGGGTCGGCAAGGTTCACCTCCATGACCTGCAGGGGCTGGCCGGGGGCAAGGGCTACGGCGGCACGGGTGCGCATGGGGGATCCTTTCTCAATGGTTCGGGGCGCAAGCTGAGGCAGAGCGGCATAAATTGCAACGCCGTTCGCGGCAGGTCATGCGGGTTTTCCGCCCATGGGTCCTGGGTTTATGGACGGGGCGCCACCACCCTGCCAGATTGGTCCCGACGATACCCCTGACGAAACCCCTGATGGTTGGAGATTGCCATGCGCCCCCTGATCCTGCTGCCCGTCCTGTGCCTGACGCTTGCGGCTTGCGAGCCCGCGCCCGGCTCCCTGCCAAACCCCGAGCCCGGCCCCTTGGCCAGCCTCGCCACCTGCGGCGGCGATGCGCTGCAGACCCTGGTGGGCGAGCCGGTCTCGGTCCTGCCGCAACGCGGCGCCTACAGCACCCTGCGCGTCATCCGGCCCGGCATGATGGTGACGATGGATTACTCCGCCACGCGGCTGAATGCGCGGGTGGATGGATCGGGGCGGATCCTGTCGCTGTCCTGCGGCTGAAGCCCCCCACAACGCAAAAAGGCCCCGGAGCGATCCGGGGCCTTTTTGCTGTCTTTCGCCTTACGAGGCTTTGTAGGCCGTGTGGCAGGCCTTGCAGGTGCCGCCGACGGCCCCCATCCCGGCCTTCACGCCGTCAAGGCTCGACGCGTCCATCGCTTCGGCGGCCTTGCCCAGATCCTCGGCCTTGGCGGTGAAATCGGTCCAGCTGGTCCAGATATCCGGCTTGGCCTTCGAGGCGGGATCGGTGGCCTGGTTCTTGAACACCTCCGGAATCTTCTTGGCATCGGCGATCAGCGATTCCTTGGCGGCCTGCGCGGCGGCCGCGTCGAAGGCGATCTTGCCGCTGGCCATACCGCCCAGGGTCTTGGCCGCGGCGCCATTGGCGTCCATCACCTCCTGACGTGCCTTCACGTCAGGATCAGTGGCACCTTCAGCCAAAGCGACACCGCCGGCCATGAGCAGGCCAAGTACAAGAATCTTCGAGGTGAATTTCATTTTGGGGCTCCCGTCAGGAATGATCCGGCCACTATGACCGGGCTTTGTGGCGAAGAGATACGGACTTTGGTCTGAAAAGTGACTTTTCACGCGATTGTCATTCAAAAACTCCGCCGCGCACCCGCGGTCTGCGCCAGACCCGATCGGAACCAGGGCGGCGCGGGCTTGGAGAGGCGCGAACAATATGCGAACATACACCCATGCCGAACCGCCGAATCCTCTCGCTCTGGTTTCCCCGCCTGGCCGCCGAACGCGCGTTGCGCCTGCGGCGGGATGCCTTGCCCTTGCCCTTTGCCATGGTGGGTGACGAGAACGGCGCGCAGGTTCTGACCTCGCTCAACGCCGAAGCCGAGGCGGCGGGCCTGCGCCGGGGCCAGCCTTTGCGCGATGCAACGGCCATGTGCCCGCAGCTCCTGACCCGGGCGGCGGACCCTTTGGCCGAGGCGGCCTTCCTGACCGTGCTGCGCCGTTGGGCCGGCAAGTTCAGCCCCTGGGTGGCCGAGGAGCCTCCGGCGGCGCTGGTCATCGACCTGACCGGCTGTGCGCATCTCTTCGGCGGCGAGGCGGCCCTGCTGGCGCAGATCGAGGAGGATTGCACCGATCTGGGCCTGACCCTGCGCGCCGGCATTGCCGATACGCGGGGGGCGGCCTGGGCGCTCGCGCGCTATGCCGGGCGGCGGGCGCGGCCCCTGCGCAACGGCGATGCGATCGACCAGGAGGCGCGGGCCACCCGGTCGCGCGCCGTCAAACGCCGGGGGTGGGAGCGCGGCGGCGATGCCCCGGCCGATCCCGCAATCCCCCTGCAGCAAGGCGTGATCGCCCCGCCGGGCCAGACGCGCCAGGCCCTCGCCGAGCTGCCGCTGCCGGCGCTGCGCCTGTCGGCCGAGACGGTCGAGGGGTTGAACCGTCTGGGCCTGCACCGGGTGCGCGACCTCCTGGACCTGCCGCGCGCCGGCCTCGCCCGGCGCTTCGGGGCCGACACGATGCGCCGTCTGGACCAGGCCCTGGGGATGGAACCCGAACCCGTGGCCCCGGCCCGCGCCCCCCTGCATTTTGCCACCCGCCTGACCTTCCCCGACCCGATCGGCCTGACCGAGGATATCACCGCCGGCCTCGACCGCCTGCTGGAGCCCCTGTGCGAGAAGCTGCGCGCCAGTGCCCGGGGCGCCCGCCGCGTCCGGCTGGAGGCGTATCGCAGCGACAGCCGGGTGGAGCGGGTGGAGATCGGCCTCGCCCGCCCCGCCGACCGCCCCGACGCGATCCGCCCGCTGATCCTGCTGAAGCTCGACAGCATCGACCCCGGTTTCGGCATCGACTGCCTGCGGCTGGAGGCGGTGGAGACCGAGCCGCTGCATGCCGTCCAGCACCGCGGCCATGGCGATGCCTCGGCAGCGGCGGCGGCGCGCCAGACCGCCGACCATGCGCTGGCCGATCTGATCGGCAAGCTCGGCGCGCGGCTGGGGACCGAGGCGGTCACCCGCCTCCACCCCGGCGAAAGCCATATCCCCGAAAAAGCCGCGCAAACCCTGGCCGCCGCCTGGTCCGCCCCGCACCCCGCCCCCTGGCCCCTGCCCCGCGCCCCGCGCCCGCTGACGCTGTTCCGCCCCGAGGCGGTCACCGCCCCGCAGGAGCCGACCCCGCCCGCCCGCTTCCGCTGGCGCCGCCGCGACCTTGCGATGCGGATGGCCACCGGCCCCGAACGCATCACCCCCGAATGGTGGCTCGACGACCCCGACTGGCGCTCCGGCCCGCGCGACTACTGGCGGGTCGAGGTGGAAGGCGGCGAGCGGCTCTGGCTGTTTTACGCCCATGGCGGGGAGATGTCGGGCGGCTGGTTCTGCCAGGGGCTTTTCGCCTGACACCTGCGCCGGTTGGGCCGTGGAAGCCTCCGGCG
The DNA here is from genome assembly GCF_056403335.1 of Rhodobacter sp. P2_H5. NCBI lineage: Bacteria > Pseudomonadati > Pseudomonadota > Alphaproteobacteria > Rhodobacterales > Rhodobacter > Rhodobacter sp. P2_H5. The sequence goes on from NZ_JBFUFS010000018.1 coordinate 62,501, forward strand.
GGAGTATTTGGGCAAAGCACAAAGGCGAGACCACTTTCCCTTGCCCTCTGCAGCAATACTCCGCAGGGGGCCCGGGGGACGCGAAGTCCCCCGGCTCCGGCGGCCGCAGGCCAAGAGGTCACGGCAGGCGGTTCAGCACGTCCATGCTGGCATAGCCGTCCGGCGTGATGCCGACCGAGGTTTGAAAGGCGCGGATGGCGGATTGGGTCAGGGGGCCGATGCGGCCATCCGCCCCGCCCGCGTCAAAGCCCGCGAGGGTCAGGCGGTGTTGCAGCGCCACGCGCTCCTCCAATGTCAGGGCGCGCAGATCGCGGGGCCAGGCGGCAAGGATCGGCCCAGCGCCCATTATCCGGTCGCCGAGATGCCCCACGGCGATGACATAGGCGTCGGCGGGGTTGTAATGCTCGATCACATGGAAGTTCGGGCAGATCAGGAAGGCCGCCCCGCGCGCGCCGCCGGGCAGAAGCACCGAGGCGGGGCCGCAATCGGGCAAGGCGCCACCACCGGCCCGCGCCACGCCCATGGCCTGCCATTCAGCGGCGGAATGGTGGATCCTCTCGCCCGCCAGAAGCGTGTCGAAGCCCTCCGGCAGCGTGACCTCCACCCCCCAGGGCTCGCCCTTCTGCCAGCCGTAGCGGGCGAGATAAGCGGCGGTGGAGGCCAAGGCATCGCCGGGATCGTCATCCCAGATGTCGCGCCGCCCGTCGCCGTCGAAATCCACCGCCAGGGCGAGGTAGCTTGAGGGCATGAACTGCGTATGCCCCATCGCCCCCGCCCAGCTGCCCAGCATCGCCGCAGGCGCCACGTCGCCCTCCTGCAGGATGCGGAGTGCTGCCAGAAGCTCGCGCTCGAAATAGGCGCTGCGGCGGGTCGCCGATGCCAAAGTCACCAGCGCCGCCACGGTCGGAATATCGCCCCGGTTCACGCCATAGCTGCTTTCCAAGCCCCAGACCGCCAGCAGGATCTGACGGTCCACGCCATACTGCGCCTCGATCTTGTCCAAGAGCGCCTTGCGCTTTTTCAGCGCCTTCTGCCCGGCCGCGATCCGGTCGTCGGAGACCGCCTTGTCGAGGTAATCCCAGATGGTGCGGGTGAATTCGGTCTGGTTGCGGTCTTTCTCGACCACATCTTCGCGCAAGGAGACCCCGGTCAGGGCCGCGTCCAGCGTGGCCTCCGAGATCCCCGCCGCAAGGGCCCGGGGCCGGAAGGCCGCGATCCATGCCGTCACATCGCCAGTTGCCACCGAAATCTCCTGCCTTGCGTGCAACGCCGGGCGCGTCGGCGGTTCGGCCAGCGCCGGGGCGCCCGCACAAGCGAGCATCCCCAGCACCAGCCCTGTCGCAAACCCCTGCCCCATGCGGTCTTTGTGGCAAAGGCCCCGGCGCAGCACAAGGCCGCTTCAGGCCACCCGGCGCAGCTCTGCCGGGGTGTCGCGCAGCAGGGACAGGATCTCGGCATTCTGCCGCTCCAGCCGGTGCAGGTGGTCCTGCAGTTCGGAAATCGTCCGGTTGCCGGTGTTCTGCAGCAGGAAGACCATGAGGAAGGTGGTGATCGTGGTGCCGGTGTTGATCACCAGCTGCCAGGTGTCGGAATAGCCAAACAGCGGCCCGCTGATGGCCCAGACGAGCACGACGCCCAGCGCGCCCAGAAAGGCGGCCGGCCGGCCAAGTGCCACCGAAATCCACTCGGACAGCAGTTCGAAGCGGCTTTTGAAGAAAGCTTTCATTGTCGTATCTCCTTGCGACCGGCCACCAGAAGCGGCCAGGCAAGGATCACAAGCGAACCCTGTCTAGCGCCCTGACGGCACGGTCAATCGACTGAGGGTTGGCATGAGGACAAGATCCATGTGATACGGAATCACGTTCCGCAAACGCGGAGATATCCCCAGCCGGCCCGTCAGGCAAGTCACGATTTTATCAACCCTCAGCGCGGCTTGCGGGTCACCTTGCGCTTGATCGCATCGCGCTTGGCCTTGAAGCCCACCGGCTTGCGCGGGCTGTAGCGCCCGGTCTTGGCACTCGCCGCCTTGATCGCCCCGCCTTCGATCGAGAGAAGCTCCAGCGTCAGGCCGCCGGTGACCGGCGTGGCTTCCGTCAGCCGCACCAGCACGCGCTGGCCGAGGCCGATGACCTGGCCCGAGTCCGACCCGGTCAGGGTCTGGCTCGTCTCGTCGTAATGGTAGAACTCGCGCCCGATGGAGCGGATCGGCACCAGACCATCGGCCTGGGTCTCGTCCAGCTTCACGAACAGGCCGAACTTCTGCACGCCGGAAATCCGGCCCGAGAACTCGGCACCCACCCGGTCGCTGAGATAGGCCGCAAGGTAGCGGTCGGTGGTATCGCGCTCCGCCGCCATCGAGCGCCGCTCGGTGTCGGATATCAGCTTGGCCGTCTCTTCCAGGTTCTCGATATCCCAGGGCGACAGCCCATCCTTGCCCCAGCCATGCGCCGAGATCAGCGCCCGGTGCACGATCAGGTCGGAATAGCGCCGGATCGGCGAGGTGAAATGCGCGTAGTTGCGCAGGGCCAGACCAAAGTGGCCGAAATTGTCCGGGCTGTAATAAGCCTGCGTCATCGAGCGCAGGGTGGAGATGTTCATCAGCTCGTCGAACTCGGTATCCTCGGCCTGCGACAGCAGCCGGTTCAGATGCGCGGTCTTCAGGACCTGGCCCTTGGCCAGCGTGAAGCCCGAAGCCTCAGCCACTTCGCGCAGGGCATCCAGCTTTTGCGGGCTGGGTTCCTCGTGGACGCGGAACAGAAGCGGGCGCTTCAGGCGGATCAGTTCTTCGGCGGCGGCCACATTGGCCAGCACCATGAATTCCTCGATCAGCTTGTGGGCATCGAAGCGTTCGGCGAAGGAGACCGAGGTAACCTTGCCATCCTCGCCCAGCACGATCTTGCGTTCGGGCAGGTCGAGTTCCAGCGGCTGGCGCGCGGTGCGGGCGCGTTTGAGCGCCTCGTAAGCGCCGTAAAGCGGGTGGATCACGTCAAGCAGGGCGGCGGTGGCTTCGTCGGGCTGGCCATCCTGCGCCGCCTGCACCTGGGCATAGGACAGGGCCCCCTTGGACCGCATCAACCCGCGGGTGAAGGCATGGCGCAGCTTGTGGCCCGCAGCGTCGATCACCATGCGGACAGAGATACAGGCGCGGTCGACATGTTCATGCAAGGAGCAGAGGTCGCCAGACAGCACATCGGGCAGCATCGGCACCACCCGGTCGGGGAAGTAGCTGGAATTGCCGCGCTTCCTCGCCTCGCGGTCAAGCGCCGAATTGGGCGTGACGTAATGCGCCACATCGGCGATGGCGACCCAGAGAACAAAGCCGCCCGGATTGGCGGGGTCGGTGTCGGGCTCGGCGCAGACCGCATCGTCGCGGTCGCGGGCATCGGGCGGGTCGATGGTCAGCAGGTTCAGATCGCGCAGATCCTCGCGCGCGCCCATCGGGGCTGCGACCATGGCATCGGCCTCGGCGATCACGGCATCGGGGAAGGCGTCGGGAATGCCGTGCTGGTGAATGGCAATCAGGGAAACCGCGCGCGGCCCGGAAGGGTCGCCCAGCCGGGCGGTGATCCGGGCATGCGGCAGGCCAAGCTGGCGCTTGCCGACCAGCTCCGCCTCGACCAGCTCGCCGTCGCGGGCGTCCAGCGTCGCATCCCGCGCCACCCGCCATTCCTTGTCGGCGCCCTTGTCGATGGGCAGAATGCGGCCGCCCTCGGCCCCCAGACGGAAGATCCCCAGCACCTTGGCCGGATTGCCGCCCAAAGCGCGGATCAGTCGCGCCTCATAGCCATGATCCTCGGCCTCGACCTTGACCAGCCGCGCCAGAATCTTGGCGCCCGCCCCCAGCGCCGGATCGCCCTTCTGCGCCACGATCAGGATGCGCGGCCCATCGGTCGGCACCCCGGCCTCCAAAGGCCGCGCGAACAGATCGCCATTGCTGTCGGGCGCCAGCACCTCCAGCACGGCAACGGGCGGCAAGGCATCCGCCTCATGATAGCGCCGGGCGGTGCGGGTGACGGTGCCCTCTTCCTCCAGCTCCTTCAGCAGGCGTTTGAGGTCGATGCGGGCGTCGCCCTTGATCCCGAAGGCCTTGGCGATGTCGCGCTTGGCCACGAGGGTGGGATTATCAAGGATCCATTGGCGGATCTGGTCTTTGGTGGGAATAGGATTCATGCCCTAGCCCCTAGCACGATGCGCGATGCGCGAAAAGCCGGAAGGCGGCGCCCTGCCCCGGCCTGCGCCTCCGGCGGGAGTATTTGGGCAAAGCGCAAAGGCAAGGCACCCTCTTTCCCTTGCGCTTTGTCCAAATACTCTCCGGGGGTCCGGGGGTGGAAAACCCCCGGCGGCCGGGCGGGGGCGCGCGGCCGCCAAAAACGACTCATTGGCGAGTCCGACCGGGATGCTCTAAGATGTTCTCTTATTGTTCACGGTACCCCATGCCCTTTGTCGAACTCAGCGCCATGTCCAACTTCACCTTCCTCACCGGGGCCTCCCACCCGGAGGAGTATGTTCTGCGCGCCGCCGAACTGGGGTTTGATGCGATCGCGATTGGCGATCTGAACTCGGTCGCGGGGATCGTGCGCGCCCATACCAAGGCGCGCGAGCTGGCGCGGGACGGCGGGCCGCAGGTCCGGCTGATCCCGGCGGCGCGGATCGTGCTGCAAGGCGGCTTCACCCTGACCGCCCTGCCGCGGGACCGCGCCGGCTGGGGCCGGCTTTGCCGCCTCCTGACCGCGGGGCGCATACGGGCGCCCAAGGGCGAATGCCACCTGACCCTGCAGGACCTGCTGGACTGGGGCGAGGGGCTGGCGCTCCTCCTCCATCCCGAAATGGCGCCAACAGAGACGGGACATTCCGAGACGGGTCAACCGGAAACGGCAAAACCCGAGACCCCGGTGCGGGGCGGCGCGGGCGTCTGGGTGACACAGGCGCACAGGCTGACGCGCCGCTTTCCCGATGCCTGCCACCTGATGCTGGCCCCGGGATATGATGGCCAGGACGGCCCGCGCTTCGCCCGGCTGACCGCCTTGGCCCGGCGGCTGAAGATCCCCACCGTCGCCTCGGCCCAGCCCCTCATGCACCACGGCGCGCGGCGCAAGCTGGCCGATGTCCTCTCGGCCATCCGGCTCGGCCGGCGGATCGACGCGCTCGGCCTCGACGCCGCCCCGCATGGCGAAAACCGCCTGCGCTCGGAGGCCGAGATGCTCCGCCTCTTTCCCGGCTTCGAAGATGCCGTCCACCGCGCCGGCACCCTCGCCGCCACCCTGCGCTTCTCGCTCGACGAGTTGCGCTACGAATACCCGTCCGAGGTCGCGAATGGCGAAACCCCCGCCGCCCGTCTGGCCCGTCTGGCCGAGGCGGGCCTGCACTGGCGCTATCCCGCAGGCGTGCCGGACAAGGCCCGCGCCCAGATGGCCCACGAACTGGCCCTGATCGCCAAGCTGCGCTACGAGCCCTATTTCCTGACCGTCCACGACATCGTGGCCTTCGCCCGCGAGCGTGGCATCCTCTGCCAGGGCCGCGGCTCGGCGGCCAATTCGATCACCTGCTATGCCCTCGGCGTCACCTCGGTCTCGCCCGAGATCGGCACCATGGTCTTCGAACGCTTCGTCTCCGAAGCGCGCAACGAACCGCCCGACATCGACGTCGACTTCGAACACGAACGGCGCGAGGAGGTGATCCAGCACATCTACCAGAAATACGGCCGCCACCGCGCCGGGCTTTGCGCCACCGTCATCCACTACCGCGGCAAACGCGCCATCCGCGAGGTGGGCCGTGCGATGGGCCTGACCGAAGACACTCTCTCGGCCATGTCGAGCCAGATCTGGGGCTTCGGCTCCTCCAAGACCATGAACGAACAGCGCCTCGCCGAGATCGGGCTTGATCCCACCGACCGCCGCCTGCAGCTGACCCTTTCGCTCATCGAGGAGATCCAGGGCTTCCCAAGGCACCTTTCCCAGCATGTCGGCGGTTTCATCATCACCGAGGGCCGGCTGGACGAACTGGTGCCGATCGAGAATGCCACGATGGCGGACCGCACCGTCATCTGCTGGGACAAGGACGACATCGACACGCTGGGCATCCTCAAGGTGGATATCCTGGCGCTGGGCATGCTCAGCTGCATCCGCAAGGCCTTTGGCCTGCTCGCGAAACACCACAACGCGGCCTACACCCTCGCCACCCTGCCGCCCGAGGACCCGGCGGTCTATGACATGCTCTGCAAGGCCGACAGCTTGGGCATCTTTCAGGTCGAAAGCCGGGCGCAGATGAACTTCCTGCCCCGGATGCGGCCGCGCAGCTTTTACGATCTGGTGATCCAGGTCGCCATCATCCGCCCCGGCCCGATCCAGGGCGACATGGTCCATCCCTATCTGCGCCGGCGCAACGGACAGGAGGTGGTGACCTTCCCCTCCGACGCCCTGGGCCGGGTCTTGGGCAAGACCCTCGGCGTGCCCTTGTTTCAGGAACAGGCGATGCAGATCGCCATCATCGGCGCAGGCTTCACGCCCACCGAGGCCGACCGGCTGCGGAGGTCCCTCGCCACCTTCAAGAAGCATGGATCGGTCAGCGAGTTCCACGACCGTTTCCTCGACGGCATGGCCGCCAACGGCTACGAGGCCGATTTCGCCGCCCGCTGCTTTGCCCAGATCGAGGGCTTCGGCTCCTACGGCTTTCCCGAAAGCCACGCGGCGAGCTTTGCCCTGCTGGTCTATGCCTCGGCCTGGGTCAAATATCACCACCCGGGCATCTTTGCCTGCGCGCTGCTGAACGCCCAGCCGATGGGCTTTTACGCCCCGGCCCAGATCGTGCGCGATGCGCGCGAACATGGCGTGCTGGTCCTGCCGCCCTCGATCAACGCCAGCCAATGGGACAATGTGATGGAGGAGACCGACGAGCCCAGCACCGGCGGCCTGGCGCTCCGCCTCGGCTTTCGCCAGATCAACGGGATGGGCGAGGAGGAATCGCTCTGGATCACCGCCGCGCGCGGCAATGGCTACCAGGCGGTCGAGGATGTCTGGCGCCGCGCAGGCATCACGCCGGCCACCGCAACCCGGCTGGCTGAGGCGGATGTCTTCGCCGAACTGGGCCTGGCGCGCCGCGACGCGCTCTGGGCCGCGCGGGTCCTGGCGGGCAGCAAACCCCTGCCGCTTTTCGCCGGCGACATGGACGGCGAAGGCATCATCGAACCCGCCGTCAGCTTTCGCGCCATGAGCGAGGGCGAGGCCGTGGTGGAAGATTACCTCGCGCTGCGCCTGACCCTGCGCCGCCACCCGATGGACCTGTTGCGCCGTTTCTTCACGCCGCAGGGCGCCGGCCCCGGGGCCATCGAGGCCCCGCGCCCGGCATTGCCATGGACCGCGGACAAGACGGTGCAAAAGGTCAGAGCCTCCGCCCGCGACAAGGTTGCCATGGATATTTAGATCTGGATGAAGCCCCTTTGCGCTTTGCCCAAATACTCCCGCCGGAGGCGTAAACCCGAGCCGGTTGGCCGCAGGCCAGAGGCGAGATCAAAGGAATGCGCCGCAGGCGCGCAATTGGATCGGGAGGCAGGCAAGCGCCGCAGTCAGGCCTTGTGGTCTGCGCCGCAGGTCCAGCCCGCCGCGGCGCGTTTCAACTCGGCCAGAAAGCTCTGCACCTTCAGCGTACGGTGCAGATCGACATGGGTCACGATCCACAGCGCCGAGCCCCAATCGGGCGAGGAGGGCAGGATCTCCACCAGATCGTCATCGCCCTCGGCCTCGCGCAGCGACAAAAAGCCCATGCCAAGGCCAGCCCGCACCGCGACGCCATTCGCCTCGGGCTCGCTGATCCGGTAGGTGATCGCCTCGGGCGGCACGTTCTCGCGCAGCCAGCGATTGAAGGGGGCGCGGTTGTCGGGGTCGACCGGGCCGATGAAGCGGTGGCCGGCGAAATCCTGCGGGCCTTCGGGGCGGCCATGGGCGGCCACATAGGCCCTGGAGGCGTAAAGCGCCGTCGGGATCTGCACCAGCGGCTGGACGACGTAATCGGGGTCCTCGGGCGCCGCACCGGCGCGGATCGCCACATGCGCCTCGCCGTAATCGAGGCGGAACAGCCGCATGTCGGAAAAGAACCGGATCGAGACACCGGGGTAATCCTGCTGGAACTTGGCGAAGACCGGGGTCAGGATATGCGCGATGCCGGAGATCGAGGTGACGACCAGCTCGCCCGTCACCGTCTCGCCCTGGCCCTTGATCCGGCTGACCAGCTGGCCGAACTGTTCCTCGGTCCGCTGGGCCGTGGTCAAAAGGTCGCGCCCCGCCTCGGTTGCCGCATAGCCGCGGGCGTGGCGCTGGAACAGCTTGGTGCCGAGCCGCTTTTCCAGGGCGTCGATGTGGCGGATCACCGTGGCATGGTGCACGCCCAGCACTTCCGCCGCCCCCGACACAGTGCCGAGGCGGGCCACCTGATAGGCGGTGCGAATCTCATCCCAGGTATCAACCATCATTTCTGTGCATTCCTGAACAGCTGCCCTGCCATTTGGCCCGACAGCGCGGAAAGGAGCAAGGGGCTTTGTCCCGCCCCCGGGAGGCAGACGCCGCGCCGGACCATCACGCCAGGCCATTGCGAAACCCGCGGCACCCGTCCTAGATGGCGGGCACCGAAGAAGAGGCCACATGCGCAGGATCGGAAGTTCACGGCTGGTCAGGGCGGCATTGGCGCTGGTGATGCTGGCCGCCGGCATTGCGGTGCTGACCGGCTTTGACCGGATGGGCCACCGCCTTGCCGAGCTTGGCGCCGTCGGCTGGATGCAGTATCCCGCCGGCCTCGAGCAGATCGCCGCTGCCATCCTGTTGATGGTGCCGGGTCGCATCGGATACGGCGCGGCGCTCGCCCTGCTGGCCGGCGTGGCAGCCACTTTGGCGCATCTTTCCGTGCTCGGCCTGGACAGTGCCCCGCCTGCCATGGCCATTGCCGCGCTGGCGGGCCTGATCCTGCAGCAGCACAAGGCCGATCTGCGGCGCTAGACCCTTGCCTGCTTGACTCCACGCCCGCCTGCGCCTATCAGCCGACTTGAATTCCCCGGAGGCCACAGCTTCCGGTCCCTTGGCTTATGCCGGGATCGCCATCCGTCAGCGCGTTGCGCCCACGGGTGTCGTGCCCTATTTTGCCTTCGGAAACCCCGTCGCCGCCCCTCACCGGGGGCATCTGTCTTAGGAGAGCGCCATGTTTGAAAGCCTGTCAGAACGCCTTGGTGGCGTCTTCGACCGTCTGACCAAGGCGGGCGCCCTGTCCGAGGCGGATGTCGACGCGGCGCTGCGCGAAGTCCGCACTGCTTTGCTGGAGGCTGACGTCTCGCTCGCCGTGGCGCGCGATTTCATCAAGGCGGTGCGGGTTCGCGCCACGGGCCAGGCGGTTACCAAATCGGTCACCCCGGGCCAGCAAGTCGTCAAGATCGTCCATGACGAGCTGATCGCGGTTCTGGCCGGCGACGGTGCCGCCGATGCGCTGAAGATCGACAACCCGCCGTCGACCATCCTGATGGTCGGTCTGCAGGGCTCGGGCAAGACCACCACCACCGCCAAGCTCGCCAAGCGGCTGAAAGAGCGCAACAACAAGCGCATCCTGCTCGCCTCGCTTGACACCAACCGCCCGGCTGCGATGGAGCAGCTGGCGATCCTCGCCGGTCAGATCGGCGTCGACAGCCTGCCGATCGTGAAGGGTGAAAGCGCCGTCCAGATCGCCAAGCGCGCCAAGACGCAAGCCGCGATGGGCGGCTATGACGTCTTGTTCCTTGATACCGCCGGCCGCCTGCACATCGACGAAGTGCTGATGGACGAAATCCAGTCCGTGCGTGACATCGCCGACCCGCGCGAGACGCTGCTGGTGGTCGATGGTCTGACCGGGCAGGACGCGGTCAATGTCGCGACCGAGTTCAACGACAAGGTCGGCATCTCGGGCGTCGTCCTGACCCGGATGGACGGCGACGGGCGCGGCGGTGCTGCCCTGTCGATGCGCGCGGTGACCGGCAAGCCGATCCGCTTCGTCGGTCTGGGCGAGAAGATGGACGCCTTGGAAACCTTCGACCCCGAACGGGTCGCGGGCCGCATCCTCGGCATGGGCGACATCGTGGCCCTGGTCGAAAAGGCGCGCGAGACCTTCGAAGCCGAGCAATCCGAACGCATGGCCCGCCGTTTCCAGAAGGGTCTGTTCAACATGAACGACCTGAAGATGCAGCTGGAACAGATGCTGAAGATGGGCGGCATGCAGTCGATCATGGGGATGCTGCCCGGCATGGGCGGCATGGCCAAGGCGGCCGAGAAGGCCGGCTTTGACGACAAGATGCTGAAACGCCAGATCGCGCTGATCCAGTCGATGACCAAGAAAGAGCGCGCCAATCCCGACATGCTGCAAGCCTCGCGCAAGAAGCGCATCGCTGCGGGCGCCGGGATGGAGGTTTCAGAGCTGAACAAGCTTTTGAAACAGCACAAGCAGATGGCCGACATGATGAAGAAGATGGGCAAGGGCGGCATGATGAAGCAGGCCATCGCTCAGATGATGGGCAAAGGCGGCGGCGCCGGTGCCGGCATGCCGGATCTGAAGAACATGGACCCCGCCCAGCTGGAAGCCGCCGCCAAGGCGATGAAGTCTGGCATGGGCGGCCTTGGTGGTCTGCCGCGCGGGCTTGGCGGCATGTCCGGCCTGCCCTCGGGGCTTTCGGGGATGTTCAAGAAGAAATGACCCGTCCAACCGCAACCGCAGCTCAGGTGAAGTGATGCCCCCTGACGATAATGCCGCCACCGATGCCGCGATCCGCGCCGCCGAGGTGCTGAAGGACCACCGCGCCTCGATCGACCGGCTCGATGCGATCTTGGTCTATACGCTGGCCGAACGCTTCAAGCACACCCAGGCCGTGGGCAAGCTCAAGGCCGAACACGCCCTGCCGCCCTCCGACCCCAAACGCGAGGCGCGCCAGATCGAACGGCTGGAGCGGCTCTCCGCCGAAGCCGACCTCGACCCCGAATTTGCCAAGAAATTCCTGACCTTCATCATTTCCGAAGTCATCAGGCACCACGAAACCTTCCAGAAATAACCCCAAATGCAGGAGGGGCGATCTGCCCATCCTGCCTCACGACATCTCAAGGAGAAACACGATGTCCATGAAAATCCGTCTCGCCCGTGGCGGTTCCAAGAAGCGCCCGCACTATTCGATCGTCGCCTCCGACTCGCGCATGCCGCGCGACGGCCGCTTCCTCGAAAAGCTCGGCACCTATGACCCGATGCTGGCGAAAGACAACGAAAACCGCATCAAGATGGACCTCGACAAGATCAAGGCCTGGCTCGCCAAGGGCGCACAGCCGACCGACCGCGTCGCGCGCTTCCTGGAAGCCGCCGGCGTCCTGCCGAAGACCGTCCGCAACAACGCCAAGGCTGGCGTCCCGGGCAAAGCCATGGCCGAGCGCGCCAAGAAGAAGGCCGCTGCTGCCGAAGCTCCGGCTGCCGAGTAATCCTTGCCATGCAAGGCAGATACACCGCCGAATTTCGTGCGGAGTTGCAGGACCTGATGCTGTGGCGGCGCGACGTGCGCCGCTTCCGCACAGATCCGGTGGAGGCAGCGGTCCTGGATCGCTGCCTTCACGCCTTCTGTCTGGCCCCTTCGGTGGGCCTCTCTGAACCCTGGCGCATCCTGCGAGTCGAAAGCCCTGAAGCCCGCACCGCCGCCACGATGAATTTTGCCGCAGCCAATGCCGCGGCCCTGTCCGGCTATGGCGGCGAAAAGGCCAAGCTTTACGCCGGACTGAAACTGTCCGGCATGCGCGAGGCCCCGGTGCATCTGGCGGTCTTTTGCGACGAAAGCTCCGACAAGGGCTCGGGCCTCGGCGCCGGAACCATGCCGGAAACCCGCGCCTATTCGGTGGTGGGCGCCATCACGCTCATGTGGCTGACCGCCCGGGCCGAGGGGCTGGGCCTTGGCTGGGTCTCGATCCTCGACCCCGATCAGCTGGCCCGCGATCTCGCGGTGCCCGAGGGCTGGTCGCTGGTCGGCTATCTCTGCATTGGCTGGCCCGAGACCATTGACACGACCCCCGAACTGGAAAAGCTCGGCTGGGAAACCCGCGCCTCACATCTGATCATGGAAAGCCGCTGACATGTCCGAACCTGCCCCTGACCGCGTCTGCGTCGGAGCGATCGCCGGTGCCTTCGGCGTGCAAGGCGAAGTGCGGCTGAAAAGCTTCTGCACCGATCCCGAAGACATCGCCTCTTATGGCCCGCTCTGGTCCGAGGATGGCACCCGCCAGTTCAAGCTGAAGCTGACCCGCCCGGTCGCCGGCGGTCTGGGCGCGCGCCTGACCGGGATCACCACCAAGGAAGAGGCCGACGCGCTGAAGGGCGTGACCCTCTACGTCGACCGCAAGCGCCTGCCGCGCCTGCCCGATGACGAATTCTACCACGCCGACCTGATAGGGCTTGAGGTCCGCGACCCCGGTGGCAAGCTTCTGGGCTCGGTCCGCGCTGTCCACAACCACGGCGCCGGCGACCTGCTGGAGATTTCCGGCGCGGGCACCGACCTCCTGCTGCCCTTCACCCTGGCCGTGATCCCGACCGTCGATCTCGCCGCCGGCCGCATCGTCGCCGACCCGCCGGAAGGTCTGGACTAGCGCCCGCCCCTCGGGTCAGATGCCGCCATGGCACCAGACCCGTGCCGGAGGCCCCGATGACCGACCGCTTTCGCCTGCTTCAGGCCGCGACGGCCCTTCTTTACCTCGGCCCCCTGCTGGCCGGGCTGTCGGGGCAGGGCTGGGACATGGTGCCGCTTTTCACCGCGATCTTCGTGCTGTGGAGCATGGTGATGCGCCCGCATCTCTGGCCCTCCCACCCCGGCGACATCGCCCGCCCCGAGGCTGTGGTGGCGCTCATGGCCCTGATCGCCACCCAGATCCTGCTGGTCTGCGCCAGCTTCGGCATCGGCCGTGGCATCGGCCGCCTGCTGGACCTGCAAGGCCTCGTGCCGCTTTACCTGCCCGCCGCCCTGTCCTTCCTGTCCATCCCCCTGTCGCGGATGGTCTGGAACCCTGACCAGACCGAGACGGTGACCGGCCGCGACCCGCTGCACCCCTCGCCCCCGCAGGCCGCCCCCCCTCCGGCGGAGGATCTGGCGCAAAGCCTGCTGGCCCAGATCCTCGCCCTGCCCGATGACGTGGGCGAGGCCGACCTGCAGGCCCGGCTCTCCGCCATCGGGCTGGACGCGCTGGCCCTGCGCCGCACCCTGCAGGAAACCGCCCGCCACCCCCGCTTCACCCGCGCAGGGCTGAAGGCGCTGGTCGTCCATGCCACCGACCCGTCCGTGGCCGAGCTTTTGTCGGGCAGCGCCTATCCTGCGGAGGTCTTTGCGCTTTTGGGCCAGGACGCCGGGCTTCTCAGCCTTTTTGCCACCCGCAGCACCCGCCTGATCCAGGCCACGCCGCAGCTTGCGCCCGATTTCCCGGACCCCACCGCACTGACCGCCCCCACGCTCCCCGCCGAGGCCCGCGCCGCCCTCGCCCATCTCGCAGACCTGCTGGTGCAAAGCACGCCGCTCCCACCCGCCTGATCCCCGCCCGGCGCTTGCCAAGCCTGCGACAATCGGCCAAGCAGAAGCCAGTCCATCGGAGGGTCTCATGCGCAAGGTTCTGGTCACTGGCACCGCAGGTTTCATCGGCTTCCACCTCGCCCGGCTGCTGCTGGCCGAGGGGTTTCAGGTCCAGGGCTATGACGGCATGTCGGATTACTACGACGTCCGCCTGAAACAGCGCCGCCACCAGCTCCTGCTGCAACACCCCCACTTCTCCGCCACCGAGGCCCTGCTGGAGGACCGCGACACGCTCGACGCCGTGGCGGACGCCTTCCAGCCGCAGATCATCGTCCACCTCGCGGCCCAGGCCGGGGTGCGCTACTCGCTCGACAATCCGCGCGCCTATCTCGACGCCAATGTCATCGGCACCTTCAACGTGATGGAGGTCGCCCGGCGGCTGAAGGTCGAACACCTGATGATGGCCTCGACCTCCTCGGTCTATGGCGCGAACGAGGCGATGCCGTTTTCGGAGAATGACAAGGCCGACACCCAGCTGACCATCTATGCCGCGACCAAGAAGGCCACCGAGTCGATGGGCCATGCCTATGCCCATCTCTGGCATATCCCGACCACGATGTTCCGCTTCTTCACCGTCTATGGCCCCTGGGGCCGCCCCGACATGGCGCTTTATAAATTCGTCGACGCGATCCTGAACGACCGCCCGATCGACATCTACAACCACGGCGAGATGTACCGCGATTTCACCTATGTCACCGACTTGGTGCGGGGCATCCGCCTCTTGATCGACGCGCCCCCGCCGATGCCCGGTACCGCCGAGCCGATCGAAGGCGACAGCCTCTCCCCCGCCGCCCCCTGGCGCGTGGTCAACATCGGCAATTCCGACAAGGTGAAGCTTCTGGATTTCGTCGACGCGATCGAGGAGGCCACCGGCCGCAAAGCCCAGCGCAATTACATGGACATGCAAAAAGGCGACGTCCACGCCACCTGGGCCGACGCGAGCCTCTTGCGCAACCTCACCGGCTACGCCCCCCAGACCGACGTGAAAGACGGGATTGCGGCCTTCGTGGCCTGGTACCGGGAATACTACGGCGTCTGACAGCCCGAACAGAGGGCCGCGCCCGACCTCGGGACGAGCGCAAAAAGCCGCGCCGACGCGCCTTGCCCCAAACACCCCAGAGGGCCGCGCCCGACCTCGGGTGGGCGCGCCAAGGCTGGTTCTAGGCGCTTTATGGTTCAAGCACTCCCCCCGAAGTCCTGCTGGCACCGCTGCAAACGCGCCCTCCCGGGGGGAGGTCGGGCGCGGCCCGGCGGCGCTATCGCGCCTTGATTCCGGGCGAAGGGGTGGTGCGACGTAAGCGGTGGCTGGACAGCACGATCAGCTTAGCTTGACGGCTTGAAGTTCCATGGGAGCAGCTCGTCGAGGCGGCTTTGCGGATGGCCGTTGGCGATGGCTGTCAGGGTAGTCTTGAGATAGGCGAAGGGCTCGATGCCGTTGATCTTGCAGGTTTCGATCAGTGAGGCGATGCGGCCCCAGGCGATGCCGCCTTCGTCGTGACCGGCGAAGAGCGCGTTTTTTCGATTGAGGGTGAT
>NZ_JBFUFS010000019.1:0-75487 GCF_056403335.1 Rhodobacter sp. P2_H5
GTCGAGCCAATCCTTCGAAACGTCGACACCGATGAAATCCCGTGGCAAAGTCATGGCGGCCTGTCCTTGATCTGCGGGGTCGTCTGTTGGCGCAGCGCCCCAGGCAACTGTTCAGGTTTGAACGCGAAAACGCAGACGAGCCCCAAGCTACCGGACGGGCTCAGGCACCCAAGGATGGACCGGGGTCTCGTCTGCAACCTCCATTGTCGCAGATCGCCAAGAGACAAGGATGGGCAATTTGCCCATCTTCGGGGCGGGCGCAGCGGTCAGGATCGGCGCTCGCGCCATTTGTCCTGGGCTTGCAGCGACCAATAGGTCAGTTGCGCCACGGCGAGGCCGATCTTGCCGCCGGCCCAGTCGAGGCCCCAGGGTGTGAAGAGCCTGATGCGGTCGGTCTCATCCAGGATCGCCTCGGCCAGGACCTTGCCGGCCATGGCGGTAGTGTTGAGGCCGTGGCCGCCGAAGGCGGTGATGTGCCAGACATTGGGCTGCATCTCGCCGATCTGCGGCATGAGATGTCGGGCATAGGCCATCAGGCCGGACCAGGCGAGTTCGGTTTTCAGCGGCGCCAGCTGGGGGTAGACCTCGAGCATCGCGGCGCGCAATTCGCGGGCGACGCCCTCTTCCGACGCCGGGCTTGTGGTGATCCTTCCGCCCCAGAGGAGCCTGCGGCCGCCGTCGACGAGGCGGTAATAGTCGGAGGCGCGGCGGTCGTCGAGCAGCGCCGCGCGGGTCTTGATCGTGGCGGCGAGGAGGTCGGGCGCGGCCTCGGTCAGCATCATGTAGGTGGAAATCGGCAGCATGGCGCGTTTGAGGCGGGGGATGAGGTTGCCGGTATAGCCGCCGGTCGCAAAGACGGCGCGGCGGGCGGTGACGGAGCCTGCCGGGGTGCGGATGAACTGGTCCGGGCCGAGGCTGACGCTCATCGCCGGGCTGCGTTCGAAGATCTTGCCGCCAAGGCGTTCGATCTCGCGCGCGAGCGCGCGCAGGTAGTTCAAGGGATGGATGTGGAAGGCGCGTTTGTCTTCCAGCCCGTGCAGGTAGCGTGTGGTGGCGAGCCTGTCCTGCAGGGCGTGGCGGTCGAGATAAGTGAGCGGGTAGTCGTAATCGCGGGCGAAGGTCGCGGCATGGGCCTTGAGGTCGGCGGCTTCGTCAAAGCGGCGCATGTAGAGGAGGCCGGGGACCGGGTCGGCGCCCTTGATGCCAAGGCTCTGGATGTTGTGGCGCAGCCGCTCCACCCCTTCGATCGACAGGCGGTGCAGGGCGCGGGCCTTGTCCGGGCCGACCCTTGCCGCGATCGCGTCATCGCCGCAGGCGAAGGCGGGCGAGACGATGCCGCCGTTGCGCCCCGAGGCGCCGAAGCCGATCGATTCGCTTTCCAGCACCGCGACCTTGACCCCGGCGCGCGCCAGTTCCAGCGCCGTGGTCAGGCCGGCGAGGCCGCCGCCGACGATCACGGTGTCGGTCGCGTGCGGGCCGTCGAGCCCCGGGCGTTCGCTCCGGTCCTCTCGCGTTCGGGCGTACCAGGTTTGCGGATACATCAGGCGTCGAGCTCGATCCAGGCCGGGACATGGTCCGAGGGCTTGTCGCGCCCGCGCACCGCCTTGTCGATGCCGGCGTCCATGAGGAGATCGGCAGCTTGCGGCGACAGGAGGAGGTGGTCGATCCTGATGCCGTTGTTGCGCTCCCAGGCGCCGCGCTGGAAATCCCAGAAGGTATAGGTGCCGGGGTTCGGGTTGCGGGCGCGGATCGCATCGGTCAGGCCGAGGTTCAGGAGCCGCTGATAGGCCGCACGGGTCTGCGGCAGGTAGAGCGCATCTTCCAGCCAGTCCTTCGGATTGGCGGCATCCTCGGCCTGGGGGATCACGTTGTAATCGCCGCAGAGGACCAGCGGCTCCTCCAGCTTCAGGAGTTCCTGAGTGCGGGTCCGCATCCTGTCCAGCCAGGCCAGCTTGTAATCGTATTTCGGCCCCGGCGCCGGGTTGCCATTGGGCAGGTAAAGCCCGCAGACCCTTACCGGGCGGCGGCCCATCACGGTGGCCTCGATCCAGCGGGCGTGTTCATCGGCCTCGTCGCCGGGCAGGCGGCGGGTGACATCCTCCAGGGGCAGTTTCGACAGGATCGCAACGCCGTTGAAGGCCTTCATGCCGTGGGTTTCGACCGCATAGCCGAGGCGTTCGAAGGCCTCGCGCGGGAAGGCCTCGTCGACGGACTTGATCTCTTGCAGGCAGACGACATCGGGATTGGCCTCGCTCAGCCAGTCCAGAAGGGCCTGGGTGCGGGCCTTGATGCCGTTGATGTTGAAGGTGGCGATTTTCATGGGACTCTCCGGTTGACCCCTTGGTAGCGGGTCAGGCCGGGCTTGTCACCCGGGCGGCGGCGAGCCAGAGCGCATCGAGCGCGTCGATCTCGGCCACATCGAAGCGGGCGGCCTCCTCCCAATAGCGGCCCGAGGGGACGTGGTAGTCCAGCGCCGCCTCGCGGGCGAGGGCTGCTTCGGCGAGGTCTGTATCATGGGGGGCGGGAGCGGCGGGCAGGGTCTGCGGCGTGGCGCGCGGAAAGACCAGGCGCGAGGGGCCGGTGGAGAGGTTGACCATGGCACAGCCGGCCCGGGCCGCGAGGATCATCAGGCGGGCGGATTTCGCCTCCAGGCTGCGCAGGGTGATGTCGGCGCGCAGGGGGTCTGGCGTGCCGGTGCCGTAGAAATGGGTCGGGCCTGTGGCGGGGTAGTGCATGTCGCAGCCGAGGACGGCGATGACCCGGGGTTTCAGGACGGCGAGGATCCAGTAGGCGGTGGTGAAGGCCATGGTGCCGCCGGCATAGACGAAGCCGCCGAACGCGTTCTGGGCGGGGACGAAATCCTCCTGCAGGATCAGGCGCTGGTGCGGGCCGGGCAGCGGGCGGCGGTCTTCGGGAAAGTCCCAGGGGCAGACCAGATCATCCCAGTCCTCGCGCAGGCGCCAAGCGTTGTTGATCGCCACAATCCGGTCGAAGGGCGGACGCGGCCAGTCGCGCGCCAAGGTGGCATTGGGCGCCGAGCCCAGCATCAGGATGATCGACATGGAACCTCCGGTCTATCGGCGCAACCTAGCCCGGCTGGCGCGAAAGACCAGAGCAGAGATGCGACAGATCAGAGGGAGAACGACGTGCCGCAGCCGCAGGAGGACACCGCGTTGGGGTTCTCGATCACGAAGCGCGCGCCGATCAGTTCGGCGGTGAAGTCGATGGTGGCGTTCGACAGATAGGGCAGCGAGACGCTGTCGACCAGCACGCGCTGGCCGTCCTTTTCCAGAACCAGATCGTCGGCGGCCGGTTCGTCCAGCTTGATGTCATACTGAAACCCCGAACAGCCGCCGCCTTCGACCGCCACGCGCAGGGCCTTGGCCTCACCGGTCAGGCTGGCGATTTCGGCCAGGCGGGCAAAGGCACGGTCGGTGACATGGGGGGGCAGGGTCAGGGTCATGGCGGGTCTCCTTGAACCTTGAAGATAGGGCCGATGCCGCCAGCGTTCAAGCTCTGAACCTTGGGCGACGGTGAGATCCCCCCACACCCTCCCCCGGCCCCCTTTCATTGGTCCATAAATATCCCACGGGGGTGCGGGGGTGTGAAACCCCCGCTTCTGTCCACGGGTGCGGGGGTGTGAAACCCCCGCTTCCGCAGGCGGGCGAAGGGCACCTGGCCGGGACTGCGCTTCGGGCTGGCCTCTGGCGCAGGTCCTTCGTATGATAGGAGAAAACCCGATGAGGACAGATGCTCGCGCCATTCGCCTGCCACCCAGACCGCTCCCGTGGGCGGCTGCATGAGGAAAGCCTGTCCTCCTTCCGCTCGCCCTTTCAACGCGACCGGGACCGGATCATCCATTCCAGCGCCTTCCGGCGGCTGAAACACAAGACCCAGGTTTTCGTCGAACACGAGGGCGATTATTACCGCACCCGGCTGACCCATACGATCGAGGTGGCGCAGGTGGCGCGCACCATCTCGGGCGTCCTTGGCCTCAACACTGACCTCGCCGAGGCGGTGGCGCTGGCGCATGACCTGGGCCACACGCCCTTTGGCCATACCGGCGAGGACGCGATGGAGCGGTTGATGGCGCCCTATGGCGGCTTTGACCACAATGCCCAGGCCCTGCGCATCGTCACAAGGCTGGAGCGGCATTACGCCGATTTCGACGGGCTGAACCTGACCTGGGAGACGCTGGAGGGCATTGCCAAGCACAATGGCCCGGTCACTGGCTCCAACGCCGATGAAAAGCACGCGGGGCCTTTGCCCTATGCCCTGGCCGAGGTGAATGCCGCCTGGGATCTGGAGCTGGACACCCATGCCAGCGCCGAGGCGCAGGTGGCTGCCATCGCCGATGACGTGGCCTATTCGCACCATGATCTGCACGACGGGCTGCGCTCGGGCCTCTTTTCGGAAGAGGACCTGATGGAACTGCCGGTCACCGGGCCGGCGTTTGAGGAGGTCGACCGGCTGTATCCCGGCCTTGAAAAAATGCGGCGGCGGCACGAGGCCTTGCGCCGGGTCTTTGGCCGCATGGTCGAGGATGTGATCGCGGTGGCGCAGAACCGCCTCGCGGCTGCGCAGCCCCAGTCGGTCGAAGAGATCCGGGCGATGGGCACCACGGTGATCCGCTTCTCAAAACCGCTGTACCAGGAACTGAAGGTGATCCGCTCTTTCCTGTTCCACCGGATGTACCGGGCGCCGACAGTGATGAAGGAACGCGCGCGGGTCACCAAGGTGGTGGACGGGCTCTTCCCCCTGTTCCTCGCCGAGCCGCAGCTTCTGCCCGACGAGTGGCAGCCGGATATTCTGGCGGCGCAGGGAGAGGTCGAACTCGCCCGCATCGTCTGCGATTATGTGGCGGGGATGACGGACCGCTTTGCCCTGCAGGAAGGCGCGCGGCTGCTGGGCGGCGGGTTTTTCGGGAGCCCGCTTTAACGGTTGGCGTTGGGGGCCTTGGCTGGCGTCCGGGGCGCTGCCCCGGGCCCCGGGATATTTATGGACCAATGAAAACGCGGGTCAGGATTTGCGAAAGGCCGTCAGCCAGAGGGCGACGAGGGCGAGCGACAGGAGCATGTTCCATGATGCCATCGAGAGGCCGAACATCTCCCACGCCACCTGATCGCATTTAACCACGGGGGAGGCCTGGATTTGTGCGAGGAGGTCCTTGGCGGAGATGCCGGTGATCGAGCCCGAGGTGCAGGTCGTGGGGCCCTCCCACCAATGGCGTTCGACGCCGGTGTGATAGGCGCCGATCGCGGCGGTGGTCAGGGCTGCGGCGGCGCCGGCCAAGGGCAGCAGGCGGGCGAGGATCGTGCGCGGGATCAGGAGCGCCAGCACGCCGATCACGATGGCCACACCATGCGGATAGCGCTGCTGCAGGCAGAGATGGCAGGGCGCCAGGCCGCCGATATATTGGAAGGCGAAGGCTCCGGCCAGGGCCGCGACCGAGCCGCCGGCCGCGAGAAGGATCAGAAGGTTGCGCGACATCGGGGCCTCACAAAAGGGTTTTCGCCAGATAAAACGCCAGCCCTGCCACGATCACGATCAGCGCGCCCAAGGCAAGCCGTCGGCGGATCACGTCTGCGATAGCCGCGCCGTAATGCGCGAGCGCCCAGCCCAGCAGGAGGAACTTCAGCCCGCGCGCCACCACTGCCGCGAGGATGAAAAGCCAGAGGTTGAAGCCGATCGCCCCGGCCAGGATCGTCACCACCTTCATCGGCGGCAGATGGGCCGCCCCCGAAGTGATCAGCAAGACCATGATGGTGCCGGTGCCGGTCTGCGCCTTCAGCGCCTCGAAGGCGGGCATCGAGTGCCAGAAGTTCAGGATCGGCGCCGCGATCATGTCGAAGAGGAAATGGCCGATCATCCAGCCGAAGACCCCGCCGAGAACCGAGCCCACCGCCGCGACCAGCGCATAGCGCATCGCACGTTCGGGCCTTGCCAGGCACATCGGCAGGAAGATCACCTCGGCCGGCACCGGAAAGACCGAGCTTTCCACAAAGGCCACCGCGGCCAGCACCGCCTCGGCGCGGGGCGAGCGGGCCTCGGCCAGCAGGCGTTGGGTCAGACGTTCGAACATCGGCTTCTCCGCTTTCCCCGGGCTTTGGCGGGTTTGCGCCATGAGGTCAAGGCTTCGGTGGCCCCGCCCGTGACGTGAGGGGTTGAGACTTGGGCCGGGCACGCTAGAGTCTCCGCAAGATTATGGAGGTTGGCATGGAATGGCGCGGTCGGCGGCAAAGCGGTAATATCGAGGATCGCCGCGCTGAGGGCGGCGGCGGCATGCGGCGCGGCGGCGTGGGCCTCGGCGGCGGGGTTGGTCTTCTGGCGATCGTCGTCGTCGGCTGGTTCTTCGGCATCGACCTCACCCCCTTGCTGAACGGCACCACCGGGGTGACCAGTTCTACCTCGGCCCCGCCGGACCCGGGCGCGGGCGAGTTCGTCGGCGTGACCCTCGCCGATACCGAGGAGGTCTGGGCCAAGGTCTTCAAGGAGCAGGTCGGCCGGGCCTATCAGCCGGCGACGCTGGTCCTTTATTCCGGCATCACGCAATCGCCCTGCGGCGATGCCTCGGGCTCGACCGGGCCCTTCTATTGCCCGGGCGACAAGAAGGTCTACCTCGACACCGATTTCTTCACCACCCTGTCGCAAGACCTTGGGGCCAAAGGCGATTTCGCCATGGCTTATGTCGTGGCGCATGAGGTCGGCCACCATGTGCAGGACGAGCTTGGCATCCTGTCCAAGGCCAACAAGCTGCGCGCCCAGGTGTCCGAGGCGCAGAGCAACGCGATCTCGGTCCGCATCGAGCTGCAGGCCGATTGCCTGGCCGGGATCTGGGGCCGCGACGCCGAGGCGCAGTTCGGCACCATCGAGCCGGGCGATTTCCAGGAGGCGGTCAATGCCGCGCGCCAGATCGGCGATGACACGCTGCAGCGCAACGCCGGACAGGCGCCGATGCCTGACAGCTTCACGCATGGCACCTCGGCCCAGCGGTCGAAATGGTTCCAGATCGGGCTGAAATCCGGCCAGATCGCCGACTGCGATACGTTTTCGCCGCAGAACCCCTGAGAAGCCCTGAAATTCCGCGGCCTTCCCCCCAGCCGGGGCGTTGACGCGGCAGGGCGGGGGATTTAAACCCCCTGACTGTGCGGGCGTGGCGGAATGGTAGACGCGACAGACTCAAACTCTGTTACTGCAAGGTGTGTCGGTTCGAGTCCGACCGCCCGCACCAGTTTCCTTCCAGCCTCTGGACGACAACCGACCGGGTGATGGCCCGTGTCCTCAGGTCGTCTGACCGCTTTCCAAGATCCTTTCCCACCGAAGACCCCGCGCCGGGATGCGACCGCGCGGGGTTTCCTTTTGCGCCGAATCGTGGGGCGTGAGCGGGGGGCTTGCCGCCTTGGCCGCTCCATTGCCCGAAAAGGCCATTGCCTGGGGCGGGCTTTCTTCATATAGATGACTAACAACATCTAAAAGCGCTGCCAGTGGCCAAGAGCCGGTGGCGGCGCGGCGGAAGGAGCCAGGATGCGGCGCATTGTGATCACGGGGATGGGGGCGGTCAGCCCGCTGGCGGCGGGGGTCGAGGCCAGCTGGGCGCGGTTGCTCGCCGGGGCCTCCGGCCTGCGGCGCCTGCCGGAGGCGATCGTGGCCGATCTGCCCTGCAAGGTCGGCGGCGTTGTTCCGTCGCGGGTGGATGACCCGCTCGGTGGGTTCGACCCGGATGCGCTGGTGCCGCCGAACGAGCAGCGCAAGATGGACCGCTTCATCCTCCTGGGCCTTGTGGCGGCGGCTGAGGCGCTGGCACAGGCCGGATGGGCGCCCGCCACCCCGCGCGCGCGTCAGCGCACGGCGACGATCGTGGCCTCGGGCATCGGCGGCTTTCCGGCCATTGCCCAGGCGGTGCGCACGGTCGATCAGAAGGGGGTGCGGCGGCTGTCGCCCTTCACGGTGCCTTCGTTCCTGGTGAACCTCGCCGCCGGGCAGATCTCGATCCGCCATGGCTTTGAGGGCCCGATCGGGGCGCCGGTGACGGCCTGTGCGGCGGGGGTGCAGGCCATCGGGGATGCGGCGCGCCTGATCCGCGCCGACGAGGCCGACATTGCGATTTGCGGCGGGGTCGAGGCTTGCATCGACACGGTGAGCCTTGGTGGCTTTGCCGCGGCGCGGGCGCTGTCGACGGGCTTTAACGACGAGCCCACCCGCGCCTCGCGCCCCTTTGATGCCGGGCGCGACGGGTTTGTGATGGGCGAGGGGGCGGGGCTGGTCGTGATCGAGGCGCTGGACCATGCCCTGGCGCGCGGGGCGGTGCCCCTGGCCGAATTGGTCGGCTATGGGACGACGGCGGATGCCTATCACATCACCTCGGGGCGCGAGGATGGTGGCGGGGCGCGGCGGGCGATGGAAATTGCCATTGCGCAGGCGGGGATTTCTGCGGCTGACATCCAGCATCTGAACGCCCATGCCACCTCCACCCCGGTGGGTGACCGGGGCGAGATTGCCGCGATCAAGGCGCTGTTCGGCACCGGGGGCGGCATTGCGGTCAGTGCGACGAAATCCGCCACCGGGCATCTTCTGGGGGCGGCGGGCGGGCTGGAGGCGATCTTCACGCTGCTGGCCCTGCGCGACCAGATCGCGCCGCCGACGCTGAACCTGGAAACGCCGGACCCGGCGGGCGAGGGCATCGACTTTGTCGCCGGTGCGGCGCGACCGATGGCAATGGACTATGCCATCTCGAACGGCTTCGGCTTTGGCGGGGTCAATGCCAGCGTCCTGTTCCGGCGCTGGACGGAGGGTGGGGGCCGTCATGGGTGAGCGGCTAACCGTCGCCAGACCCGGCACGCTCCGCTGCGCCTTGGGTGCGGCCGACCGGCCCGATCCGCGCAACCGGGTGTTGGCGTGGGGGCCTCGCCCCGCAGGGCGGGACATCGCCCGGGCGGAGAAGCCCGGGGCTACCCGGACACCGCCGAAATTCGAGAAAACGGCACGCACGAGGGCACAGCGACCATGACCGATCTCACAGCCACCGCAGCCGACCTTGGCCCTGCGCGCGACTCGCTTGACCTGCGCACCCGGCGGATGCTGGAGGAGCCGGTGTTTCCGCTGCTGCTCCGCATGGCCTGGCCCAATGTGCTGATCATGCTGGCTCAGGCCTCGACCGGGTTGATCGAGACCTGGTGGGTTGCCAAGCTCGGGACCGATGCTCTGGCAGGCATGGCGCTGGTCTTTCCCGCCGTCATGCTGATGACGATGATCTCGGCCGGGGCGATCGGCGGGGGGATCTCCTCGGCGGTGGCGCGGGCGCTGGGCGGCGGGCGCAGGCAGGAGGCGGATGCCATCGTGCTGAACGCGGTGGCGATCAACCTGTTGCTGGGCCTCGGCTTTTCCGCCGTCTTCCTGATCTTCGGCGCGCCGATCTACCGCGCATTGGGCGGCGAGGGGGCGGAGCTGCACGCGGCCCTCCTTTATTCCAACGTGGTCTTTGCCGGTGCGATCTTCATCTGGCTGTCCAACGGGCTGGCGAGCGTCATCCGCGGCACGGGCAACATGCTGTTTCCGGCCCTCGTCACCTGCGCGGGCGTCGTGTTCCTGATCCCGGTGTCGCCGGCGCTGATCTTCGGCTTCGGGCCGGTGCCGGCGCTTGGCGTGGCGGGGGGCGGGGTGGCGGTGGTCGCCTATTACGCCGCGTCGACCCTGGTCATGGGCTGGCATATCCTCGCTGGGCGCAACCCGGTCCGCTTCCGCCTTGCGCGGCTGGACGGGCGGCTGATCCGGGGCATCCTGCGGGTGGGCGGCATGTCCTCGCTGAACGCGATCCAGACCAATGCGACCATCGCGGGGGCCACGGCGCTGGTCGCCTCGGCCGCCGGCATCGAGGCGGTCGCGGGCTTTGGCACTGGCGCGCGGCTGGAGTATCTGCTGGTCCCGCTGGTCTTCGGGATCGGCGCGCCGCTGGTGGCGCTGGTCGGCACCAACATCGGCGCGGGGCAGCGCGACCGCGCGCTGCGCATCGCGCTGACCGGGGCCGCGATGGCCTTTTGCGCGACCGAGATCGTCGGCCTGTCCGCCGCGATCTGGCCCGCGGCCTGGCTCGGGTTGTTCAGCCCCGACCCCGCGATCATCGCGGCGGGCAGCGCCTATCTGCAGGTCGTGGGCCCGTTCTACGGCTTCTTCGGCCTCAGCATCGCGCTCTATTTCGGCTCGCAAGGCGCCGGACGGCTGTTCTGGCCTTTGACGGCGGGATTGATCCGGCTTCTGATTGCGCTGGGCGGCGGATGGCTGGCCTTGCGGCTGACCGGATCGCTGACGGCGCTGTTTGCCGCCCTGGCACTGGGGCTGGTCGTCGCGGGCAGCACGGTCTTCGTCGCGGTGCGCGCGGGCGCGTGGTTTCGCAGATGATCGCCCGGCCTTTGGCGATGCCGGGCTGGCTTTGACACCCTGAAAGGAGCGAACATGATCACCAGGACATTCGGCCGCACCGGCCTGCGCATCTCGCAATTGGCGCTGGGCACGGCGAACTTCGGCACCGGTTGGGGCCATGGCGCCGATGGCGGCGAAAGCGAGGCCATCTTCAACGCCTATGCCGAGGCGGGCGGCAATTTCATCGACACCGCCGACATCTACCAGTTCGGCCAGTCCGAGGAACATGTCGGCGCCCTGCTGCAGGGCCGGCGCGAGGATTTCATCCTGTCGAGCAAGTTCACCAATGGGGCGGCCCCCGGTGCCGGCCCCCTGGTCACCGGCAACAGCCGCAAGGCGATGGTCGCCTCGCTGGAGGCCAGCCTGAAGCGGCTCAAGACCGACCGGATCGACCTGTACTGGGTGCACCATCCCGATGGGTTGACCCCCTCGGAAGAGATCGTGCGCGGGTTCGAGGATCTGGCCCGCGCCGGCAAGATCCTTTACGCGGGCCTGTCCAACTTCCCGGCCTGGCGTCTGGCCCGGGCGGTGACGCTGGCCGAGATGTCGCGCAGCGTGCCGATCGCCGCCGCCCAGTTCGAGCACAGCCTGGTGCACCGCGACCCCGAGGCCGACCTGTTTCCCGCCGCCGAGGCTTTGGGGCTGGGCGTGGTCACCTGGTCGCCGCTGGGCGGGGGCATGCTGACCGGCAAGTACCGCCGGGGCGAGCAGGGCCGCGCCGAGGCTTTGGGCGGCAAGGTCTTTCAGGCCGAGAACTCCGCGCAGCGCAGCGCGGTTCTGGATGCGGTGCTCGACATCGCGGCGGAGATCGGCGCCACCCCCGATCAGGTCGCCATCGCCTGGGCCTGCAGCCGGATCGCGATCCCGATCATCGGGCCGCGGACCCTGGCCCAGGCCAAAAGCAACATCGCGGCGCTGTCCGCTGGGCTGACGGAGGCGCATCTGGCCCGCCTGAACGCCGTCAGCCGGCTCACCCCGGCGGAGGGCGAGAACCTGGGCGTGTCCCCTGGCAGCGTCGCCTGACAGGGGCCTGAGGGCAGGGGGGGCAGGGACCTTCTGCTGCTGGGGGCGCCCTGCACTTGGATCTTGCGGGCGCCCCTCACATATAAGAAATTCGGTCAATTCTGAACGCGGGAGGGGCCTGTGAGAGTTTCCAGAGAGCAGGCGGCCCGGAACCGGGAGCGGGTCGTCGAGGTCGCGGGGCAGCTGTTTCGCGCCCATGGTTTTGACGGGGTCGGGATTGACGCCGTGATGGCGGAAGCCGGCCTGACGCATGGCGGTTTCTACAAGAGCTTCAGCTCCAAGGATGATCTGATCGCCGAGGCCTGCGCTGCGGCAGGCGCGCGCTCGCTGGCGCGCTGGGTCGGAGGCGGGGCGTCGCCGGCGCTGCCCCTGGGCGATCTGGTAAGCCGCTATCTGTCGCGCGCCCATCGCGACGAGCGCAAGGACGGCTGCGTCTTCGCCGCCCTGGCCAACGACGCCGGGCGACGCGAGGGGCCGGTGCGGGCGGCCTTCGCCACAGGGCTGAAAACCTTCGTGGCCCATGTGGCCGGGCTGATGCCCGGCCGGTCGGAGGCACGCCGGCGTCAGGCCGGGCTCGCCGCCGTGGCCACGATGATCGGCGCCCTGGCCATGGCGCGCGCAAGCGACGACGAGGCTTTTGCCGAAGAGATCCTCGCCGCCGCAGGCGCGGCGATCCTGGGCGCGGACGGCGCCCCCGCCCCGCAGGACTAGGCGCCTTCCGCCGCCCAGCTGGCAAGCCCGGAGCGGGTGGGCTGGCGCCCGGGCCGCCATGCCGCGATCGAGGGCGCGCGGCTGATCCCGCGGTTGCCCCGACATCGGCGCCTATGGCCAGCCGATCCGGGCCCGCCGGGCAATTGGCCCTATCCTCTGAGGGCGCTTGCGCTGCGGATCGGTGTGTCTGGCGGGGCCATATGCCGCAGCCCCGGGCAGCGGATTGGCCTCAGGTCGATTGCGGCGGAACTGTGATCTGAGGTGCCGGGACCTACGCCCTTCGGCGGAGTGATTCGGCTAAAGCGAGCCAGGCCAAGGCGTTAACCTTCAAAAATACGTCACATTTGGTGAAATTGATGCCCGTTTGGCAACACCGCCGGGGCGCCCTAGCTGGCGGTGGAGAAATATGGGCAGAAATGCGGCACAAAATTCCGGGTATGGTTAAGATTGTGTTTTGTTTCCAGATTAGAAACGGTTGGCCGTGTGACCGCGGGATTTGACGCAAAAGTGGCGGAAAAATGGCCTGAATCTCGGAAAATCCAAGGCTCCAGCCGGGCGGATGTTTCCAAAGCGCTGACGGACCGCAACCGAAACGCGATGGTTCCCCCTGTCTCTTCGCCAGAATTGGGGTGCAAACAGGGCGCAAGGGCTAGATCTTGCCATCTTTTCACTTTTCGTAAGCCCTAACGGCGGGTATTCAGGAATAGTCCGAGTTTGAAGGACAAAGGCCGTGGGGGCGGTCTGTAAGTGGTGTTGCACGAAGTTGTGCGGGATTAGGGTTAAAGTGACACGTCCACAGGGGTTCTGCCCTCCGGAGTGCAAAGGCGGATTTACCGCTTCTGCTCGGTGTTGCCGCACGTCTCGCATGGCGACCATCACGACAGTCCGGCGTCTGGCTCGGCCCTTTTGGGGCCGTTGAGCCTGGTATGCCGCATGGCAAGCCCGGTTCAGCCAGGATCGATGGGCTGGCGCGTCGTTGTGACGCGCCAATCCGGAACATCGGAACGAGGGGATGGCCCCTCAGGTTGGCGACGGAGAGAAAGATGTTTGAGCACAATCAACTTTGCACCAAGGTGGCACCCTGCGCCTCCCCGCTGCGCGAGGTCGTTGTGGCCAGCATCCCGGCACACGTCCCGTCCATCCACGCAACGCGGTTTTGAGGGGACCAATCATGACGCTTTCCTATTTTTACACGAACTTCTGGGGCCAGACCTGCACGGTCCAAGCCGACTGCGTGACGCTGCACAGCGACGGCTGCTGGTATGACAACGATGGTCACCAGTGCTATCCGTCCAAGGACGGCATCGTCGAGGGCACGGCCGGCAATGACCTGATCGATTACAACTACACGGGCGACCCCGAAGGCGACAAGATCGACCACAACGATCAGATCCTGTCGGGTGCTGCGAAGAATGACGACCTGGTCTATGCCTATGGCGGGAACGATACGGTTCTGGCCGGCGAGGGCAATGACAAGGTCTATGGCGGCACCGGCAATGACAGCCTGAACGGCGGCAATGGCAACGACACGCTTTATGGCGATGCGGGCAATGACACGCTGACCGGGGCGGCGGGCACCAACTTCTCTTACGGCGGGGCGGGCGATGACCGCTTTGTTGGCGGCGCGGGCGCGGATTCGTTCTTCGGCGGCACCGATCAGGACAATGTCGACTACAGCAATTCCGCCTCTGGCGTGACGGTCAACCTGACCACCGGCGTTCTGTCGGGCGGCGATGCGGCCAATGACCATGTCGGCGGCGATGTCGATGGCGTCATCGGCTCGGCCTATGGTGACAGCCTGACCGGCTTTGACCAGCAGGGCACCGCGGCGGGCGACATCTACACCAACCAGTTCTACGGCGCGGGCGGCAATGACACGATCTCGGGCATGGGCGGCAACGACCAGCTTTATGGCGGCGCCGATCAGGACCTGATCTATGGCGGCACCGGCGACGATGTGGTGGATGGCGGCACCGGCAACGACACGCTTTACGGCGATGCCGGCAACGACACGATCAACGGCGGTGACGGGCGCGACTCGGTGTTTGGCGGCGACGGCAACGACGTGATCGACACCTCCTCGGGTCTGGCGAACGAGCGGCCGGACATCGCCTATCCCGGGCTTTACAGCGCCGATGGCGATGTGAACAACGACAAGGACACCGTCTTTGGCGGCGCTGGCGATGACACGATCCGGACCGGCGACGACGCCGATAGCATCCATGGCGACGATGGCAATGACTCGATCGACGGCGGCGTCGACAACGACACGATCTTTGGTGACGCGGGCAACGACACGATCGTCGGCGGCGAAGGCTCTGATCAGATCGACGGCGGCGCCGGCAATGACGTGATCTATGGCGGCTATGGCCCCGGCGTGCCGGATGCGGTCAATATCCCCGATGCGAGTGACCTGGCGCCGACCAACGGTCTGGACCTGATCCATGGCGGCGACGGTTCCGACACGATCTTCGGGATGGACGACAAGGACACCATCTACGGCGACGCCGGCAACGACGTGCTCTATGGCGGCATCGACGACGACAAGCTTTATGGCGGCGCCGGCAATGACCAGGTGTCGGGCGATCAGGGCAACGACAGCCTTTATGCCGATGCCGGCAACGACAGCCTCTACGGCGGCGACGACCGCGACAGCTTCTTTGGCGGCAATGCCGGGGATTCGGTCGATGGCGGCGAGGGCGGCGACGACCATGACACGCTGGATCTGACCGGCGCGGGCCCGTTCCACATCGTCTACGACCCGACCAACCCGGAAAACGGCACGGTCAACTTCCTTGACCCGACCGACCATCACATCACCGGCTCGATGACCTTCAAGAACATCGAGAATGTCATCCCCTGCTTCACCCCCGGCACGCTGATCGCGACGCCGCGCGGCGAAGTGCCGGTGGAGAACCTGCGGATCGGCGACCGGATCATCACCCGCGACAACGGCATGCAGGAAATCCGCTGGATGGGCCGCCGCGATCTGGCCTGGGGCGATCTCGCCGCCGCACCGCATCTGAAGCCGGTTCTGGTCCGCCAGGGCTCGCTCGGCAACGGGTTGCCGGAGCGCGACATGATGGTGTCGCCGAACCACCGCCTGCTAGTCGCCAACGACCGCACCGCGCTCTACTTCGACGAGCATGAAGTGCTGGTCGCGGCCAAGCACCTGCTGTCCTCGCAAGGGGTGCATTCGGTGGATGCGGCGGGCGTCTCCTACATCCACTTCATGTGCGACCGCCACGAGGTCGTCCTGTCGAACGGCGCCTGGACCGAGACCTTCCAGCCCGGCGATCTGACGCTGAAGGGGATGGGCAATGCGCAACGCTCGGAAATCTTTGAGCTTTTCCCCGAGCTGAAAACCGAAGTCGGCCTGGAGAACTACACCTCCGCCCGCAAGACGCTGAAGCGGCACGAGGCGTCGCTTCTGGTTCGCTGAACAAGTTATGCAGCAGGTCGGGGCATGCCCCGGCCATCGGAAAAGGGGGGCTCACGCCCCCCTTTTTCATATTGCGCTACCGGCCCGGGTGCCGCGCCTTGTCCCGGAAATTAAGGCAATCGCTCGCAATTCGCCGCGAAATGGCCTTGTTTTTGCCAGATTTCCCGCGATGTCCGCCAGTTTGAAACATAATTTAGGAGAATTTTCCGGTTATGCGGGCGGGACAGATTCAGAAGCGGTGCAGCGATGGCGACTTATGGCGGAACAACAGGCAATGACTCCACGACCGGAGGCAGCGGTTCCGACAACATCAGCGGCGGCGCGGGCAATGACAGTCTTTACGGGGCTGGCGGCAACGACAGCGTGTTTGGTGGCGCCGACAACGACCAGCTTTATGGCGGCAGCGGCAACGACTCGATGGACGGCGGCACCGGCAATGACACGCTGGATGGTGGCACCGGCAATGACACGCTGACCGGCGGCGACGGGGACGACCGGTTTGTTCTGGCCGGCACCTTCGGCAGTGACACGATGACCGGCGGCGAGGCCGGAGAGACCACCGGCGACGTGCTGGACGCCAGCGCCATCACGGTGGGCGTCACGGTCAACCTGACCGGCTCGGAAGCGGGGACCGTCACCGATGGCACCTCGACCAGCAGCTTCAGCCAGATCGAGGATTTTGTCCTGACCGGGCAGGGCGACACGTTCAACGCCAGCAATGCCAGCCTCGGCGCCAATGTCGATGGCGGGGCGGGCAATGACGTGCTGACCGGCGGGTCGGGGGCCGATACGCTGATGGGCGGCGCGGGGGCGGACAGCATCGCCTCCGGCGCGGGCAATGATCTGGTCTATGACGAGGGCGCCACGGCCGGTTCGGGCAGCGGCGCGGATACGATTGACCTCGGCGCCGGCGATGACACCTATATCGGCACCGGGTCGGGCAGCACCGACAACGACCTGATCTATGGCGGTGCTGGCAATGACACGATCACCACCGCCGGCGGAATGGACTCGGCCTATGGCGGCGACGGCAACGACGTCATCACCGCGGGCAATGACACGCTGGCCAGCAACGGCGACGCGCTGTACGGCGGCGCCGGCACTGACACGCTGAGCGGCGGCAACACCAATGACACGCTGGATGGCGGCACCGGGGCGGATTCGCTGGCGGGCAACGCTGGCCACGACGTCATCTACGGCGGCGAGGCCTCTTCCATCGGCGCGACCTTCATCCAGAACGGCAATTTCAGCGCCGGCTCGACCGGCTGGACCGGCACCGATACCGAGTTCAACCCGGAAAGCTCCTATTTCGGCGGCGGCTCGTCGAGCAATTCGGTCAGCGAGATCGACGGCAACGCCGGCCAGACCACCGTCCTGCAACAAAGCTTCGCGGTCGCGGGGGCGCAGACCGCCCAGCTGACCTTCCGCGGCACGGTGCGGACGGCGGGGACGGTGGGCACCGATGGCTTCCGGGTCGATGTGCTGGATTCGAGCGGCAACGTCGTCTCGACGATGAATGTCTTTCCGCCCTCCAACACCAGCTGGTCGAACTATTCCCTCAACATCGCATTTCCGGGTGCGGGCACCTATACCCTGCGCTTCACCGAGCTTGGCAACAACGACAGCCTCGGCGCGCTTCTGGATGACGTGCAGATCACCGCGACCTCGGCCGTGGCCGATGCCGGGGCGGATACGCTGTCGGGCGGCGATGGCAATGACACGCTTTATGGCGGCGCGGGCCTCGACAGCCTGAGCGGCGACGCCGGCAATGACCTTTTGTACGGCGGCACCGGCAACGATTCCCTCTATGGCGGGACCGAGAACGACACGCTTTATGGCGAGGCCGGCAATGACCTGCTCTATGGCGGCGACGGCAACGATAGCCTGTCGGGCGGGGCGGACAATGACACGCTCTATGGCGATGCGGGCGACGATACGCTGACCGGTGACGCCGGGAATGACCTGCTTTACGGCGGCACCGGCAATGATTCGCTGTACGGCGGGACCGAGAACGACACCCTGTCGGGCGATGCCGGCAACGATCTGCTTTACGGCGGCGATGGCAACGACAGCCTGTCGGGTGGGGCGGACAATGACACGCTCTATGGCGATGCCGGCGACGACACCCTGTCGGGCGATGCCGGCAATGACCTCCTCTACGGCGGCGATGGCAATGACAGTGTGGCAGGCGGCGACGGCGCCGACACGGTGTATGGCGACGCCGGCAACGACAGCCTGACCGGCGACGCCGGCGCGGATTCGCTCTTTGGCGGCACGGGGAACGATTCGCTCTATGGCGGGACCGAGGCGGATACGCTGTCGGGCGATGCCGGCAACGACCTGCTCTATGGCGGCGACGGCAATGACAGCCTCTCGGGCGGGGCAGACAACGACACGCTTTACGGCGATGCCGGAAACGACAGCCTGACCGGAGACGCCGGGGCGGATTTGCTGTTTGGCGGCACCGGGAACGACTCGCTCTATGGCGGCACTGAGGCGGATACGTTGTCGGGCGACGCCGGGAACGATCTGCTCTATGGCGGCGATGCCAATGACCAGCTTTCGGGCGGGGCGGACAATGACACGCTGTATGGCGATGCGGGCGATGATACCGCGTCGGGCGATGCGGGGAATGACCTCCTCTATGGCGGCGATGGCAATGACAGCGTGGCGGGCGGCGACGGCGCCGACACGGTATATGGCGACGCCGGAAACGACAGCCTGACCGGAGACGCCGGGGCGGATTCGCTCTTCGGCGGCTTGGGGAATGACTCGCTCTACGGCGGGACCGAGGCGGATACGCTGTCGGGCGATGCGGGCAACGACCTGCTCTATGGCGGCGATGGCAACGACCAGCTTTCGGGCGGTGATGCCAATGACACGCTGTATGGCGATGCGGGCGACGATTCCCTGACCGGGGACGCCGGGGCGGACTCGCTCTTTGGCGGCTTGGGGAATGACTCGCTCTACGGCGGGACCGAGGCGGATACGCTGTCGGGCGATGCGGGCAACGATCTGCTTTATGGCGGCGATGGCAACGACCAGCTTTCGGGCGGCGATGCCAGTGACACGCTTTATGGCGATGCCGGAAATGACAGCCTGACCGGCGACGCCGGGGCGGATTCGCTCTTTGGCGGCTTGGGGAATGACCAGCTTTACGGCGGGACCGAGGCGGATACGCTGTCGGGTGACGCGGGCAACGACCAGCTTTTTGGTGGGCAGGGCAGCGACAGTCTGGACGGCGGCGACGGCAACGATCTGTTGGATGGCGGGTCCGAGGCCGACACCCTGCAAGGCGGCGCCGGCGATGACACGCTGATCGGCGGCGACGGCAATGACGCGCTTTACGGTGGCGATGGCAATGACGTGCTTTATGGCGCCTCGGGCACCGATGCGCTGTTTGGCGGCGCAGGGGATGACACGCTGTACGGCAGCAGCGCCGACGAGAGCTTCGGGGCCGAGGCAGGCAAGGATGCCGTGTTTGGCGGCGACGGCAATGACACCTTCCAGGGTGGCATCGGCGACACGGTGGATGGCGGTGCGGGCTTCAATGACATGCTCGACCTCAGCGAATATGGCTGGGCGCGGACCAATATCATCTATGACCCCCTGAACCATCAGAACGGCACGGTGGAGTTCCTCGACGCGCAGGGTCATGTCACCGGGACGATGAGTTTCTCCAACATCGAGAAGGTCTTGCCCTGCTTTACCCCCGGCACGCTGATCCTGACCGATCGCGGCGAGGTGGCGGTCGAGGCTTTGCAGCCCGGCGATCTGGTGGTGACGCTGGACCACGGGATGCAGCCCCTGCGCTGGGTCGGCAGCCGGGTGCTGTCGCTCGCCGATCTGATCGTGCAGCCGCGGCTGCGCCCGGTGCGGATCGCCGCCGGGGCGCTGGGCGCGGGCCTGCCGCAGCGGGACATGATGGTTTCGCCGCAGCACCGGATGCTGGTCGAGGGCGGACGGGCCGAGATGCTGTTCGGCGAGGCGCAGGTGCTGGTCGCGGCCACCCACCTGACCGCGCTGGCGGGCGTGGAGACCGTCTTCCCCTATGGCGTGACCTATATCCACCTGCTGTTTGATGCCCATGAACTCGTGCAGGCCGATGGCACCTGGACCGAAAGCTTCCAGCCCGCCGACCGCATGCTGGAGAACATGGATGCTGAACTTCGCGCCGAGGTCGAGGCGCTGTTCCCCGAAGTGTCAGACAGTGCGGTCCGCTTTGCGGCGGCCCGTCCGACCCTGAAGGCTCACGAAGTGCGGGTGCTTTTGGCCGATTGAGCCCAGGCCGCCCAGGCCTCGGGCGTATCAAGGTCGGTCAGGGCATGATCGAAGGGCAGGGGGAGGAAGCGGACCCTGTCGCGGTGCGCCTGCAGGATCGACCGCGCGCCCTCGTCGCCGGTGAGGGCCGCGAAGGCGGGCAGAAGGTCGGGCGGGAAGATCACCGGATGGCCGGGCGTGCCCTGGGCAGTTGTGGCGCGCAGGATGGCTTCTGGGGCTTGTGAGGCGGCGTCGATCATACGGCGCAGGTCTTGTGACGTCAGGTCCGGCATGTCGGCGGGCAGGACCATCAGCGCGCCCTTGGCCGCCGCAGCGCCGGCGACCAGTGAGGCGGAGAGGCCGGTGCTGGCGTTGGCAACCTCCAGAACGGCAACGGACAGATCCGCGATCGCCTCGCGCCGGGCGGTATCCTCGGGCCGCAGGGTGATGAGAACATCGGGATGTGCTGCGAGCGCCATCCGCGCGGTGCGGCGCAGGAGAGGCTCACCCTCGATGGTCAGCAGGAGCTTGTCTTGCCCCCGCATGCGGGATGAGGCGCCAGCCGCCGGGATCAGGATCGTCAGGTCTGACAAGGCAGCGCCCTCCGGCTGGCGGAAGAGCAGGGGGTTTCACACCCCCTGCACCCCCGTGGGATACTTATGGACCAATGAAGAAATCAGGCGCGCATGCGGCCGCCATCGTCCCAGAGGGGGGCAAGGTGGACGCGGGCGGGGCGGCGTTCGCCGAGGATTTCGACTTCAAGGGCGAGGCCGTCCTCCACGCGGTCCGCGGGGATGAAGCCCTGGGCGACGCTCTTGCCGGTCCAGTGGCTGTAGCCGCCGCTTGTGCACCAGCCGACCACGGCGCCGTCGAGCCAGATCGGCTCCCAGGCCACGACATCGGCATCGGAGACATCAACCACGATGGAGACCAGTTTGCGCGAGGGGCCTTTCGCCTTTTCGGCGAGGGTGGCGGCCTTGCCGATCCACTCCACCGGCTTGTTCCAGGCGATGAAGCGGTCGAGGCCGGTTTCGGCGGGGGTATAGTCGGGGGAGAATTCGCGGCCCCAGGAGCCGAACCATTTGTCCAGACGCAGCGACATCATGGCGCGCATGCCGAAGGCGCGAATGCCGAGGTCGGCACCGGCGGCCATCAGCGTATCCCAGAGTTGGCGGACCGACATGTGGTCGCAGAAGATCTCGTAGCCGAGGTCGGCGGTGTAGCTGACGCGCTGGACGATGCAATTGGCCATGCCGACGGTCATTTTCCGCACGTCCATGAACTTGAACGCCTCGGCCGAGACGTCCGAGCGGGTGACGCGGGAGAGAAGCTCGCGGGCTTTCGGGCCGGCGATGGTAAAGCCCGAACGGCTGTCGGAGATGTTGTCGACCCGCACCCCCTCCATCGCGTTCTGGTCGAACCAGCGCGAGTGCCAGCCTTGCGCGCCGTAGCTGGCGGTGACCTGGAATTCGGTTTCGGAGAGGCAGGATACCGTGAAATCGCCGATGATCTTGCCGGAATGGGCGAGCATCGGGGTCAGGCTCAGGCGGCCCGGCTTCGGGATGCGGCCGGCCATGATCTTGTCGAGCCAGGCGCGGGCATTGGGGCCGGTGACGGAATATTTGCCGAAGTTCTGCAACTCGTTGATGCCGACGCCTTCGCGCACGGCAAAGACCTCTTGCCGGGTGGCCTCCCAGGCGTTGGAGCGTTTGAAGGTCGGTTCTTCATAGCGCGGTTCGCCGGGGAGCGCGTAGTAGTTCGGCACTTCCAGCCCGTATTGCTGGCCCCAGACGGCGTTCATCTCGTCGAAGACCTGATACATCGGCGTGGTGCGGAAGGGGCGGGCGGCCGGGCGTTCCTCGTTCGGGTAGCCGACCGAGAAGCGCATCTGGTAGTTTTCGATGACCTTCGGCACGGTATAGCCCGGCGAGGTCCAGTTGCCGAAGCGGGCGACGTCAAAGCCGCGCGGGTCGCGTTCGACCTCGCCCTCGATCATCCACTGCGCAAGGGCCAGACCCATGCCGCCACCCTGCGAGAAGCCGGCCATGACGGCGCAGGCGGACCAGTAGTTGCGCAGGCCCGGCACCGGGCCGATCAGCGGGTTGCCGTCGGGGGCGAAGGTGAAGGGGCCGTGGATGACGCGCTTGACGCCGGAGCGTTCCAGGACGGGGACGCGGCGGTAGGCGAAGTTGACGGAATCCTCGATCTTGTCGAATTGCTCGTTCAGAAGTTCGTGGCCGAAGTTCCAGGGCGTGCCGTCCACCGACCACGGCTCGCAGGGCTTTTCATAGAAGCCGATGCACATGCCGCGGCCTTCCTGGCGCAGGTAGAATTCGCCGCCCGGGTCCATGACATGGGGGAATTCGCGGCCGGTTTTCAGGATATCCATGATCTCGGGGATATCGTCGGTCACGATATACTGGTGGGCCATCGGCAGCAGCGGCAGGTAGACGCCGGCCATGGCGCCGACCTCGCGGGCCCAGAGGCCGCCGGCGTTGACCAGATGCTCGCAGGTGATGGTGCCCTTTTCGGTGACCACTTCCCAGCCGTCCTTGGTCGGGTTGGTTTCCAGCACGCGGTTGTGCAGGATGATCTCGGCCCCGCCCATCCGCGCCGCCTTGGCATAGGCATGGGTGGTGCCGGAAGGGTCGAGGTGGCCATCCAGCGGATCGTAAAGCCCGCCGAGGATGCCCTTGGTGTTGACCAGACCATCGGTCAGCTTGTGGATCTCCTCAGGGGTCAGGATCTCGGTATCCAGACCCATGTAGCGGTGCTTGGCGCGTTCGGCCTTCAGCTGTTCAAAGCGGGCCACATTGTCGGCCAGCGTCACGCCGCCGACATGGTGGAGGCCGCAGGACATGCCGGTGATCGCCTCCAGCTCTTTGTAAAGCCGGATCGTATAGCCCTGCAGGGCGGCCATATTGGTGTCGCCGTTGATGGTGTGAAAGCCGCCCGCCGCATGCCAGGTCGAGCCGGAGGTCAGATCCGACCGCTCGATCAGGGTGACATCGGACCAGCCGAGCTTGGTCAGGTGGTAGAGGACCGAGCAGCCGACGACGCCACCGCCGATGACCACCACGCGGGTATGGGATTTCATGATCTGTCCTTTGAGCCGAGGTTGGCGCCAGAAAACACCTCAAACGGCATGGCGTCACGTCAGAAGGCGACATTTCGCGTCGCAGACGGGCTGGGAAGTGGGCTGAACTCGCGGGGCAGGGGCGGCGCCTTGCCCTCGCGGACCCAAGGCAAGGCCAGAGGTGCGGCGAGAGGATCGACAGGGCCTGCGAAGGGGCGGGCGGGCATTAAGCATATGTTAAGCTTCGGTTTACCATTGTGAAATAGGTCTTGCCTTCATGGATCATTAACCAAGCGGCGCAGCAGAACGGGGCACCCATGTCGACCTTCAAGTTTTTTGACGGAAATCTCGGATTTTATGGCTATGACCAATTGGCCAGCTACACGGTGACCTCGCGTAGCGCCACCTCGATGGTGCTGGACTGGAACACGGCGCTTGGCGCGCTGGACCCGACGCGCTCGGCCGCCCATATCACGCTAAGCTACAGCGGCTATACCAGCTATGTGGTCGAGGACGGGCCGGATGCCGGCCAGACCCGGGTGACCGGCGGCGCGCTGACCGGGATTCTTTACACCGATGCGACGGGCGATACCTTGCTGGACATCAGCAACCTTTCGGTGCGGCTGCCGATCTTTCTGGCGACGCTGGCGCGCGGCGATTCCTTCGGGGCCTGGCAGATGATCGTGCAAAGCGGCGCCACGATCACCGGGTCCAGCTCGGCGGCGGGGCCGGGCCATCCGGGCAATGGCGATGTGATCGACACGACCATGGGCAATGACACGGTCACGGCCCTGGGCGGCGACGATTTCGTCAAGGATCGCGGCGGCGCCGACAGCTATGCGGGCGGCAGTGGCTTTGACACGCTGGCCTATGATGCGTGGAATTTCAAACCCTGGGCGGTCACTTCGGGCATCTCGGTGGACCAGCTGCGCGGCACGGTGCGCGGACCGGACGGGCTGACCGACACGATTGCGGGCTTCGAGGATATCACCGGCACCTTCATGAGCGACACGATGAAGGGCCACTCCGGCGCCAACCAGTTCGAGGGCGGCGCGGGGAACGACACGATCGACGGAAGGGGCGGGCGCGATACGGTGTCCTATGCGCGCGATGCCGAATGGGGTGGCACCGATGGCATCCGGGTCAACCTCGCCACCGGCAATGTGCGCGACGGGTTCGGCATGACCGACAAGCTGTTCAACGTCGAAAGCATCGTCGGCACGGCGGTGCGCGACGTCTTCTTCGACAATTCCGCCGACAATTTCTTTGACGCCGGTGCGGGCAATGACACGCTGCATCTGGGCTATGGCAATGACACCGGCCATGGCGGCAATGGCGCCGATACCTTCATCTTCGACGGCAATTTCAGCGATGACACGATCGACGATTTCGATGCCGCGGAAGGCGACAAGATCCGCATCAGCCTTGCCAGCAACATGCTCCAGATCAGCCTGGTGAACATCTCGACCGATGACGGCCAGGCAGTTCTGGTAAGCTACGGGACCAACAGCATCACCATCCTTGGCCATACGGTGGCCGACATGCACGGCTCTGACTTCGTGTTCTAGCACTGGCACCCGGAAGTTGCGGGCGCAGGGCCGGGGGGTGCCTCCCCACCGGCCCCTGCCACGGGGGCGCTACCGCTCCGGCAGCAGGCCGCGCGGGCTGAAGCGCAGCACCAGAAGCAGCGCCACCCCCAGCGTCAAGAGGCGCAGCTGCGAGGCGAGGTCGAGGAGATGGCTCTTCACCGCCCCCTCCGCCATGCCCGAGGTGATCAGCGCCATGATCAGCGGCCCGGCACTGTCGACGATCAGCCAGAGCCAGCCGACCAGCAACCCGCCCAGAACCGAGCCCCAGTTGTTGCCCGAGCCCCCGAGGATCACCATGATCCAGACCAGGAAGGTAAAGCGCAGCGGGCTGTACTCGCCCGGCACCAGCTGGCCCTGCAGCGAGACATACATCGCCCCCGACAGGCCCACGACCGCCGAGCCGAGGATGAAGATCATCAGATGCTGGCGTTTGACATCCTTGCCCATGGCGGCGGCGGCGACCTCGTTGTCGCGGATCGCGCGGATCATCCGCCCCCAGGGCGAGTTCAGCGCGCGCTGCAAGAGCCACATCAGCACCGCGAGGACCAGGGCGAACATGATGATATAGATGCCCTTGACCGCGATGGAGGAGGTGGTCATCGGGTTCAGACCCCATTTGGCGCAGAAGGCCAGAAAGCCGGGGTCGGCCTGCATGTTGACCTCGTAGGGCACCGGCCAGGGCCGCGGCAGGCCGGTGAAGTTCTTCACGCCGCGCGCCATCCAGTCCTCGGACTTGATCGCGGTGATGATGATCTCGGCGATGCCGAGGGTGGCGATGGCGAGGTAATCCTCGCGCAGGCCAAGGGCGATCTTGCCGATGGCCCAGGCGGCCACGGCGGCAAAGACGGCGCCCACCGGCCAGGCCCAGAGCGAGTTCAGACCGAAGCCGCCGATATTGCCATAGGTCGCCGGGTCATAGGCCTCGATCGCGGCGACGGCGGGGTCAAAGACCGCGCGGTACAGAAAGAAGCCGCCGATCAGCACCGCCGCAACCGCAAGGCCGCGCAGGCGCCCCTTGGCCATCAGCTTCCAGACCGCCACGGCGGCGGCAATCACCGCCACGCCGACCGCCAGCCCGAAGATCAGCCGCCAGCCCCCCGCCGCAAAGGCCGCCGGCACCGGCGCGCCCGAGACGAAGACCACCGCCAGCCCGCCCAGGGCGACCGAGCCGACGATGCCGGTGGAAAACAGCCCGGCATAGCCCCATTGCATGTTCACGCCGAGCGCCATGATCGCCGACAGAAGCCCCAGGATCAGGATGTTCAGGCTGACGTTCCACGACATGAAAAGCCCGGTCAGGACATAAAGCCCCGCCACCCCGGCAAAAAGAAGCGCCGCACGGTTGTTCATGTCATTTCCCCTTGTTGAACAGCCCGTTGGGCATGAACAAAAGCACGATGATCAGGATCGAGAAGCTGACCGCGAATTTGTAGTCGGTGGACAGAAGCTGCATCAGACTGTCAGGCGCAAGGTTCGCCGGCAGGACATAGGTCAGCACCTTCTTCCAGGCATAGGTGGTCACGATCTCGGAAAAGGCCACGACAAAGCCGCCCGCGACAGCGCCCATCGGCGAGCCAAGCCCGCCCACCACTGCGGCGGCAAAGATCGGCAGCAGCAGCTGGAAGTAGATGAAGGGCCGGAAGCTCTTGTCGAGCCCGTAAAGCGTGCCCGCAATCACCGCGAGGGCGGCGGCAATCACCCAGGTCACCTGCACCACCCGGTCGGGGTTGATGCCCGACAGAAGCGCCAGATCCTCGTTGTCCGAAAAGGCCCGCATCGACTTGCCGGTGCGGGTCTTTTGCAGGAACCAGAAGAGGGCGGCCATGGTGACAAAGGCCGTGACCAGCGTGATCACCGTGGTGCCCTTGATCGACAGACCCTCGGCCAGGCCGGTCCAGTCCTTGAACTGCTGGGCGGTGACCAGAAAACGCCCGCCATCGGCAAAGTTCTGCTCCTCGGTCCCGATGATCATGCGGACGAGGCCATTCATCACGAACATCACGCCCGCCGAGACGATGACCAGGATGATCGGCTTGGCCCTTTGCCGGCGGTAGAAGCGGTAGACCACGCGGTCGGTGCCCAGAAGGAAGGCCGCGGTGGCAAGGATCCCGAAGGGCATCGCCAGAAGGGCGGTGGGCAGGGGTGCTATCGAGATCCCCATGCTCTGGAACAGCCAGGTGAACAGGATCACCACCATGGTGCCAAAGGCCATGGTGTCGCCCCAGGCGAAGTTCGAAAACCTGAGGATGCCGAAGATGAGGGTGACGCCCAGGGCGCCCACAGCCAACTGCGCCCCGTAAGCGGCGGCGGGCAGGATGACATAGTTCAGAAAGACCACCAGCGCGTTGAGGTAATCCATGGCTTCAGCCCCCCAGGAACGTGCGGCGGACGTCCGGATCGGCCAGAAGGGCCTCGCCGGTGTCGGTGTAGCGGTTGGTGCCCTGGACGAGGACATAGCCCTTGTCGGCAATGTTCAGCGCCTGGCGGGCGTTCTGTTCGACCATCAGGATCGAGATTCCGGTGCGGGCAACCTCGATGATCCGGTCGAAAAGCTCGTCCATCACGATGGGAGAGACGCCGGCGGTGGGTTCGTCCAGCATCAGCACCTGCGGCTGCGTCATCAGCGCGCGCCCGACGGCGACCTGCTGGCGCTGACCGCCGGAGAGTTCTCCGGCCGGTTGCAGGCGCTTGGTCTTCAGGATCGGGAACAGGTGATAGACCTGCTCCAGCGTGCCCTTGATGTCATCGCGGCGCAGGAAAGCGCCCATTTCCAGGTTCTCCTCCACCGTCATCGAGGTGAAGATGTTGTGGGTCTGCGGCACAAAGGCCATGCCCTTGGCCACGCGGTCCTGCGGTGTAAGTTTGGTGATATCCTCGCCATTTAGCCGCACCTGGCCGCCGCGCAAGCGCAGCATGCCGAAAACCGCCTTCATCGCGGTGGATTTGCCCGCGCCATTGGGGCCGACGATCACCGCGATCTGGCCTTTTTCGACGGCGATGGTGCAGGCGTGCAGGATGTCGGTGGCGCCATAGCCGCCGGTCATCGCCTCGCCGATCAGGAAGGGTTCAGCCATGGGCGACCACTCCCACGAATTTTCTGCGAAAATTCGTCTTCCCAATTTTCGCAGAAAATTGGTTTCTTCCGGGATTTTCGCAGAAAATCCGTGCGGTTCCGTCAGCCATGGGCCACCACCTTGTTCTTCAATCCGGTGCCCAGATAGGCCTCGATCACGCGTTCGTCGTTCTTGACCTCGTCGACACTGCCCTTGGCCAGAACCTTGCCCTCGGCCATCACGATCACCGGGTCACAAAGCCGGGCGATGAAATCCATGTCATGTTCGATGACACAGAACGTATAGCCGCGCTCCTTGTTCAGCCGCACGATCGCATCGCCGATCGTGTTCAGAAGCGTGCGGTTCACGCCCGCGCCGACCTCGTCCAGAAACACCACCTTGGCATCGACCATCATGGTGCGGCCAAGTTCCACCAGCTTCTTCTGACCGCCCGAGATATTGCCGGCCTTCTCGTCCGCGATATGGCTGATGGTCAGGAAATCAAGCACTTCATCGGCTTTCCTGCGCAGCACCGCCTCTTCTTGCGCAATCAGGCCGCGGCGGAACCAGGTGTTCCACAGCTTCTCGCCCGCCTGATTGGCGGGCACCATCATCAGGTTTTCCCGCACCGTCATCGAGGAAAACTCATGCGCGATCTGGAAGGTCCGCAAGAGGCCCTTGGCGAACAATTCATGCGGCGCCAGCCCGGTGATATCCTCGCCATCCATGATCACCCGGCCCGAAGTGGGCGGCAGACGACCGGCGATGACATTGAACAGCGTGGTCTTGCCCGCGCCATTCGGCCCGATCAGGCCGGTGATCGACCCGGTGGCAATTTCAAGCGAGGCGCCATCAACGGCGCGAAAGGCCCCGAAGTGCCTGTGGAGATCCTCGACGACGATCATGTTTTCCCCTGTTCCCAAGCGGCCCTTAGGGGCTCTGCGGGTCGTGCGATACATTGGCAACGGCCCGGGGGAAAGGCCCCGGGCCGCGCAACGTCTGGTTCAGAAGGCGATCAACGGAACTTGATGGTTTCGAACTTGCCGTCCTTGATCTCGAACTCCTTGTAGCGGCCGGCGCTTTCGCCCGGTCCGATCAGGGTCACGCCCGAGGCGCCGTCGTAATCGACCGGCTTGCCGGCGGCGATCAGCTCCAGCGCCTTGCCGAGTTCGCCGGGAAGGATCTTGGTGCCC
This sequence comes from Rhodobacter sp. P2_H5, assembly GCF_056403335.1. Classification (NCBI taxonomy): domain Bacteria; kingdom Pseudomonadati; phylum Pseudomonadota; class Alphaproteobacteria; order Rhodobacterales; genus Rhodobacter; species Rhodobacter sp. P2_H5. Next base: position 28,764 of record NZ_JBFUFS010000019.1, read on the forward strand.
GAGCCATCGGCGGGGCCGTTGGCGATCTCCATGATCTTTTCCTTGTAGACCTTCGGGTCCGAGGACCCGGTGGCGTTCATCGCCAGCATGATCAGCGCCGCTGCGTCATAGGATTCGCTGGCGTAGGGCGAGGAGGCGTCGAACGCCGGGGTGTTCTTCTTGCCCATCTCCAGCAGGATCGGCGCGCCGGGCGAATCCGAAGAGGCGACCTGGCCATAGGAGCCGTCGATCGACTTGCCGAAGTTCTGGGTCAGCGAATCGGAGACCATGCCGCCCGGCAGTTCGAACTTCGAGAAGGCGCCGGTGTCGAGCGAGGCGCGGATGATGCCCTTGCCGCCCTGGTCGACATAGCCCGCCACGACGAGGATATCGCCGCCCGCCGCCGCCAGCGAGGCGACTTCGGCCGAGAAGTCGGATTTCGCGTCGTCATGCGGAATGTTGATGGTGACCTTGCCGCCGAGCTTTTCGAAGGAACCGGCGATGGCTTCGGCCAGGCCCTTGCCATAGTCGCTGTTGGAATAGGTCAGGGCGATCGACTTCACGCCATGTTCGTTCAGGATATCCGCCGCCACTTCGCCTTCGCGCGCGTCCGAAGGTGCGGTGCGGAAGAACAGGCCGTCGTCTTCCGCCGTCGACAGGGCGGGCGAGGTGGCCGAGGGGGAGATCATCACGATGCCGTTCGGCCGTGCGACCTTTTGCAGGATGGCACCGGTCACACCCGAGCAGTCGCCGCCGATGATGCCCTTGACGCCATCCGAGGTCACCATCTTCTCGGCCGCCGCCACGGCGACGTCGGACCCCGTGCAGGTCGTATCGCCGGTCACGTCCGAGAAGGTGAATTTCGATTTGCCCGAATCGTTGACCTCTTTGATCGCCGTCTCGGCTGCGTTCTTCATATGGCCGGTCAGCGATTCAATCGGGCCGGTGAAGCCGAAGAGGATGCCGAGTTTCACGTCTTCCGCCGAGGCGGCACCGGTGCAAAGGGCAACGGCGGCCGAAGCGAGCAACAGTTTTTTCATTTTTGACTCCCTGGTTGGATTTTGATCCTGAGCGGAGCCTAGTGTGGCCCGATTGAAAAGAAAAGCTCCTTGGGACAGGTGCTAAGGCGCGAAAATGCGCCGCTTTTCGGCGGTGGTCGGGGCCGCTTTGCCCGCCTCAGGGCAGGGTGCGTTGCAAAGCGGCGTCACCTGGCGCGGCGTTTTTCCGGGCAGGCCTTGACGCTGGGGGGTGGCACCGCCACCTTCCATATCAAGAACCCGTGTCCAATGACCCGGGGGTTTCGAGAGGACTGACATGTCTTACCGCCACGCTGTCGCGCTGATCACCGCTTTGGCTTTGCCTGCGATGGCCACTTCCGCCGCAGCCGGAAGCCTGTTCGGCGCCATCGCCTTTTCGCCCTCGACCGGCAAGGTCGGCGGCGGCTGGAATTTCGCGAGCAAGGGCGAGGCCTCGGGCGAGGCCGTCACCCAATGCGGTGCGGGCGACTGCGAGGCCGTCGTGGTCTTCCCGAACTGCGGCGCCGTGGCCGTGGGCGACGGTTATGGTATGGGCTTTTCGGCCGACAAGTCGGTGGCCAAGGCGGAAGAGACAGCCCTGGCCAATTGCTCGGGCTATACGTCCAACTGCAATATCGTGCAGTCCTTCTGCAACGAAGGCTCGTAAGCCGCAGCCCGGCGGGACATGTCCCGGAAGATGGGCAATATTGCCCATCCTACCGGACAGGTTGCGCTCCTGAACCTGCGGCGTTGGACAGGGGCCGCTGCGCCGCGCTAGTCTTTCCTCGTGCAATCGCCATGCAAGGGGACGCCCATGACTTTCGTCGATGCCGTCAAATCCGCCTATCAGAACTACGTCACCTTCACCGGCCGCGCCACGCGGTCGGAGTTCTGGTTCTGGGTGCTGTTCCAGTTCCTGATGAACCTTGTGATCGGCCTCATCTTCGGGGGCGGCCATATGGTCATGGGCGATGGCGCCATGGGCATGCGCTACGAGGGCGGTCTGGTGGCCAACCTCTGGGGGCTGGCCAACTTCCTGCCGGCGCTGGCCGTGGCGGTGCGCCGTCTGCATGACGTGGACAAATCGGGCTGGTGGATGCTGATCTTCCTGATCCCGCTGGTCGGCTGGATCATCCTGATCGTCTGGTACGCGACCAAGGGGACCCCGGGCGCCAACCGCTTCGGGCCGGAGCAACCGGCCTAGAGCGGCGGCTTCAGAGCGGCGGCCTCAAATAGACAGCCGTCCGGCCATCGGCAGGGCCGGGGTGCCTTGCGTGCCGCGCTCGCGGTAGGGCGTGGTGTTGTAGTGGCTGCGGTAGCACTTGGAGAAGTGCGAGGGGCTGGCAAAGCCGCAGGCAAGCGCCACGTTGATCACCGACATATCGGTCTGCATCAACAGGTTGCGGGCCTTTTGCAGGCGCAGCTCCATGTAATACCGCTTCGGGCTGCGGTTCAGGTAGCGGCGGAACAGGCGTTCCAGCTGGCGGGTCGACATGCCGACTTCCTCGGCCAGATCGGCGGGCGACATCGGGTCTTCGATATTGCCTTCCATCATCTGGATGACCTGAGACAGTTTCGGATGCCGCACCCCGATCCGGGTCGGGATCGACAGGCGCTGGGTGTCCTGGTCGGTGCGCGGGGTCGAATAGATCAGCTGGTCGGCGACGGTATTGGCGACATCCTCGCCATGATCGCCCGCGATCACCTTCAGCATCAGATCCAGCGAGGAGGTGCCGCCCGCCGTGCTCCAGCGGTTGCCGTCCATCACGAAAACCGATTTCGTCAGGTTCACATCCTCGAATTCCTCAAGGAAGCCGTCTTGGTTTTCCCAGTGGATCGTCGCTTTCTTGCCGTCGAGCAGGCCCGCCTTGGCCAGGGCATAGGCCCCGGTGCAAAGCCCGCCGATCGTGGCGCCGCGCCGCGCCTCGCGGCGCAGCCAATTCAGCACGGCCTTGGTCGTGCCTTTTTGCACATCGATGCCGCCGCAGACCAGAAGGAGGTCTTCGCGGTCGATATCCTCCAGCCCCATGTCGAGCTTGAAGGCGGTGCCGTTGGAACAGGTCGCGATATCGCCACCCTCACCGGCCAAGGCCCAAGTGTAGACCCTTTCCCCCACCACGCGGTTGGCAATCCGCAAAGGCTCGATCGCCGAAGCGAAGGCGAGCATGGTGAATTTGTCGAGGAGGAGAAACACAAAGCGGCGCGGCGCCTCGGATTTCGAGGTTTGCGTGGCTTTGCGCGGCGGCGTGGACATGTTGCGACCTGATGTGTCGTTATTGGCGCAAGGAAACAGGAAAGTCTTCCCTCCGCAAGGGGGGATCTGGGAAATTCGCCCAATTCCGGCGGCAAATCCCGCCCGGTTTCCCGACCGCTCTTCTGCCATGTTTGCCGCCTATGGGACCGGTCCCGGAAAGACGCCATTCGCCCTTTGCTTTCCGCGCTGATTTCCTTATATCGCGGGGGCATTGTGACGGAGGAACAAGCCATGACCAAAGGCTGGACAAAATCGGACTGGCGCGCGAAGCCGCGGGTGCAGATGCCTGACTATCCCGATCAGGCGGGCTTGAAGAGCGTCGAGGCGCAGCTGGCCAAGTATCCGCCCCTGGTCTTTGCCGGCGAGGCCCGCAAGCTGAAGAAGCAGCTGGCGCTGGCGGCAGAGGGCAAGGCCTTCCTTTTGCAGGGCGGCGACTGCGCCGAGAGCTTCTCGGAATTCGCGGCGGACAACATTCGCGACACGTTCCGCGTGATGCTGCAGATGGCTGTGGTTCTGACCTATGGCGCCAAGGTGCCGGTGGTGAAGGTGGGCCGGATGGCCGGCCAGTTCGCCAAGCCGCGCTCGGCGGGCATGGAAACCGTGAATGGGGTGGAACTGCCGTCCTACCGCGGTGACATCATCAACGGGTTTGACTTCGACGCCGCCAGCCGCGTGCCCGATGCCAACCGGATGCTGCAGGCCTATACCCAGTCGGCGGCGACGCTGAACCTGCTCCGCGCCTTCTCGACCGGCGGTTTCGCCGACATCCACCGTGTGCACGCCTGGACGCTCGGCTTTGCCGAGCATGACAAGGCTGAGCGTTACCGGACCCTGTCGAACCACATCTCGGACGCGCTGGACTTCATGAACGCCGCCGGGATCGACTCCGACAGCGCGCCGTCGCTCGCGACGGTGGATTTCTACACCAGCCACGAGGCGCTGCTGTTGGAATATGAAGAGGCTTTGTGCCGGATCGATTCGATCACCGGGCAGCCGGTGGCGGGGTCGGGCCACATGATCTGGATCGGCGACCGTACCCGTCAGCCCGACGGCGCGCATGTCGAATTCTGCCGTGGCGTGCTGAACCCGATCGGGCTGAAGTGCGGCCCCTCGACCACCGCCGAGGATCTGAAGATCCTGATGGCCAAGCTGAACCCGGCGAACGAGCCGGGCCGTCTGACCCTGATCGCGCGCTTTGGCGCCGGCAAGGTTGGCGATCACCTGCCGCGCCTGATCAAGGCGGTGCAGCAGGAGGGCGCCAAGGTGCTGTGGTCCTGTGACCCGATGCACGGCAACACGATCAAGGCGGCCTCGGGCTACAAGACCCGGCCGTTCGAATCGGTGCTGCGCGAAGTGCGCGAGTTCTTCGACATCCACAATGCCGAGGGCACCGTCCCCGGCGGCGTGCATTTCGAGATGACCGGCCAGGACGTGACCGAATGCACCGGCGGTCTGCGCGCCGTGTCGGACGAGGATCTGTCGAGCCGCTACCACACCGCCTGCGACCCGCGTCTGAACGCGAGCCAGGCGCTGGAACTGGCCTTCCTCGTGTCTGAGGAACTGTCCTCGCGCCGCGACGTGCAGCGCCGCATCGCGCTTTAAGTCTGGCTCCGATCCAATTGAAAAGGCCCCGCATTTTGCGGGGCCTTTTGCTTTGAGCCACCCGTTCTGGGGGCCAATCGGGTCAGCCACGGGGTTCAGTCACGGGGTTCAGTCACGCGAATAGACCAGCCGCAGGTTGGGCTTGCCGCGCGGCGGGCGCGGGGTGAAGTCGGTGGGCGGTTCGGCAAAGCCGGTGCGGCGCTCGGCCTCGGCGACGGCCTTGGGAATTTCGCGCAAGGGCGGCAGGTCGGGCAGGCGGCGGTCGAGATCGGGGCGGGTGGCCGCGCGGCGCTGCGGGGCGATGAGACGCTCGATCACCTCGCTCATCAGGCCGGCGATGGCAAAGCGGCGCGGGGCGCGGCCGAGGGCGCCGTCCATCGCAAGGCAGCCAAGCGCCAGATCGGTCTCGCCGCGCAGGCCGGTCAGGGGTAGCACGATCATCCGGCCCTCCAGCGAGGGGCGGCCGATGCCACGCTCGGCCTCAAGCCAAAGCTCCAGCACCGCGGGGCCGGCGAAGACGCCTTCCAGCCCATCGGCGAGCCGGTTGCGGGCGGTGGGCTCGAACAGCGCCGACATCGGCATGCCGCGCACATCCATCCCCATCAGGTCATGCAGCTGCATCCCGGCGATGCGAAAGCGCCCGATGCCGGGGGCGACGCGCTCCAGAAGGAAGGTGTTCTCCAGGGCGCCAGCGATGCCGCGCGGGTCGATCCGGTCGCGCTCGGGCAGGGCGCCGCCGTCACGCAAGCCCTCCCAATAGGCGCGCACCTCGGCCAGCATCGCGAAAGGCGTGTGGCCCGAACCGCCGTTGGACGCTCCGGATTTCCCACCCCGTCCCAGAAATGACAATGCCATCTGATCCCCGCCGCGGTTGCCCGTCCGGCGCCCTGTCTGTTGCCCCGCGGACCCGGGCTTGCGCCTCTTGACCGAAGGTGGGTTAATCTTGCAGCAACTTGGGTTACTGATGTCTTAACATACACCGTTCGTTTGGGATTTGGCGGATAATCTCGACAAATGGTAAACATCTGCACGTCTGGGTTGCGAGTCTCAGTGCGGGAAAACGGGAGAGCTGAATGACCATCTCGATGACAGGCTTTGCGGCGCGCAAGGGGCAGGGGGTGGGCTTTGGCTGGTCCTGGGATCTGCGCTCGGTCAACGGCAAGGGGCTGGATCTGCGGCTGCGGGTGCCAGACTGGATCGAGGGGCTGGAGCAGGCGCTGCGCGGTGAACTGGCCAAGGCTTTGGGGCGCGGCAATGTGGCGCTGGCGCTGAAGGTGCAGCGCGATGGCGCGGGGGAAGGGGCCGAGGGGCTGCGGCTGAACCCCGTGGCGCTGCAGGCGGCCTTGGCCGCGCTGCGCGAGGTCGAGGATCAGGCGATGAAGATCGGCGTCACGCTGGGACAGGCCACCGCCTCGGACGTGCTGACGCTGCGCGGTGTGCTGGATGCCAACGCGGTCGAGGCGGACACCACGGCGCTGCGCGGTGCGATCCTGGCCGACCTGCCGGCCCTGATCGCCGATTTCAACGCGATGCGCGCCGCCGAGGGTGCCGCCCTGAACGGCGTGATCAGCGCCCAGATCGACCTGATCGAAGCCCTGGTGGCCGAGGCGAAGACCGCGGCCGCCGCCCGCCAAGGTGAGGCTTCTGCCGCACTTGCCGAGGGCGTGGCCCGCATCTTGGCCCAGACCGATGCTGTGGACCCGGGCCGTCTGGCGCAGGAAATGGCCATCCTCGCCATGAAGAACGACATCACCGAGGAGATCGACCGCCTGACCGCCCATACCGCAGCCGCCCGCGCCCTGATGGACGATGCCGGCCCGATCGGCCGCAAGTTCGACTTTCTGGTGCAGGAATTCCTGCGCGAGGCCAACACGCTGTGTTCCAAGGCGCAGTCCATCGTCCTGACCCGCATCGGGCTTGACCTCAAGACCGTGATAGACCAGATGCGCGAGCAGGTGCAAAACGTGGAATGATCATGGCCAGAACCTTTCTCCGCCGGGGGCTTTTGCTGATCCTGTCGTCGCCTTCGGGGGCCGGGAAATCGACCCTGTCGCGGCGTCTGATGGCCTGGGACGAGACGCTGCGCTTTTCGGTCTCCGCCACCACGCGCAGCCCGCGCCCGGGCGAGGTGGATGGCCGCGAGTATTACTTCAAGAGCCGCGAGGCCTTCGAGGCCATGGTCCGCGAGGGCCAGATGCTGGAACATGCCGAGGTCTTCGGCAATTTCTATGGCAGCCCGCGCGGCCCGGTCGAACAGGCGATGGCGGAAGGCCGCGATACGCTTTTTGACATCGACTGGCAGGGCGGCCAGCAGATCAAGCAGGCGATGCGCGATGATGTCGTCTCGGTCTTCATCCTGCCGCCCTCGATTGCCGAGCTGGAGGCGCGGCTGCGCGGCCGCGGACAGGACAGCGAGGAGGTGATCACCGCCCGCATGGCGAAAAGCCAGTCCGAGATCAGCCACTGGATGGAATACGATTATGTCATCGTAAATTCAGATCTGGACCAAGCTTTCAATGACTTGGTAACCATTCTTCAGGCAGAACGTCTGAGACGGGATCGGCAACCGCAGCTCGCCGATTTTGTGCGCGACCTCAACCGGGAGTTTTCGGCGCGATGAAATATGTATTGGACGGTGTGGCCCCCGAGGTCGGCAAGAACGCCTGGATCGCGCCCTCGGCGGATGTGATCGGCAAGGTCGTTCTGGAGGATGACGCAAGCATCTGGTTCGGCGCGGTGTTGCGCGGCGACAACGAGGTGATCTGGGTCGGCCAGGGCTCCAACATCCAGGAAAACGCGGTGCTGCACACCGACATGGGCTATCCCCTGCTGATCGGCGCCAATTGCACCATCGGCCACAAGGCGATGCTGCATGGCTGCACGATCGGCGAGGGCACGCTGATCGGCATGGGCGCGACGATCCTGAACGGCGCCAAGATCGGCAAGGGCTGCCTGATCGGCGCCTGCGCCCTGATCACCGAGGGGAAAGAGATCCCGGATGGCTCGCTGGTCATGGGGTCGCCGGGCAAGGTGGTCCGCACGCTGGACGCCGAGGCGCAGGAAAGGCTCCTGGCCTCTGCCGCGCGTTACCGCGAGAACGCCATGCGCTTCCGCAAGGGCCTGAAGTCGATCCGGAAAGGATAAGGGCCGGACGGCTTTGGGCTTCGGACATGAAAAAGGGGCCGGCTGGCCCCTTTGATCCTTGAATCTGTTGCGGTGGTCGAAACCACCCGGGGGTCAGCCCCAGACGGCCTCACGCGCGATGCGGGCGGCGTCGCCGGGATAGATGCCCAGATCCAGCGCCTCGGAGGGCGACAGACGGGCGATCTCGTCGCGGGTCCGGCGGTACAGCGCATGTTGGGCGGCATAAGCACGATAGTTGGCGTAGAGCTTTTTCATCTTCATTCTCCTGATGGTCGGGACGATCCCGACCGCTGGGGCATTCGGCCCCGGTGTCATCATCGTGGGGGAGGGCGACCGATCCGGTCGCGCGCCTCGCTCACTTGCTCTGAAAGACCCTCTTGGCCTTCCCTTCGCATGGAACCGATATGGGGTCCGCGTTAGCGCAAACAACTGCATCTGCTGCGATGCGGCATTGCGCCTGGTGCATGGGTGGCGCGTGCATTGCACGGCTTTGCCCCATCTCCCCTGGCCCCGTGTTGCGCTGGCCCTCCAAGGGCCAGGCCCTGCAACGGGGCGCAAGGGCATCCAGTCGTCCTGGCCGAGGCTTTCCGCCTCAGCCCTCAGATATCAGCCCCAGACGGCCTTGCGGGCGATCTTTTCGGCGTCGCAGGGGAAAATCCCCAGGTCGATCGATTCCGCTTTCGAGAGGCCGGCGATTTCATCGCGGGTCTGGCGGTAGCGGGCATGTTGTTCGGCATAGGCGCGGTAGTTGGCGAGAAGCTTTTTCATCTTGGTCATTCCTTGTCTTGCGGTGGTGGGCCCGGTTGGCTTTCCCCTGCCGCTTCTCCCCCAATATGGACCAAATGATTGCGCAAACAACGGCCATTGCTGCGGTGCGGCATTGCGCCTGCCGCATAGCTAGGGCGAATTAAGCATAACTAAATCAATTTGAATGAAATAAGGGGCGCCGAAAGCGCCCCTTGTTCAACCTGTAAGTCCTTGTCAGGAAAGGCTTAAATCAGCTTGCCCATCGCCACGGCGGTATCCGACATCCGGTTGGAGAAGCCCCACTCGTTGTCGTACCAGCTGAGGATCCGCACCATCGTGCCATCCAGAACCTTGGTCTGGTCCATGTGGAAGATCGAGGAATGCGGGTCATGGTTGAAGTCGACCGAGACGTTCGGCTGCTCGGTGAAGCCAAGGATGCCTTTCAGCGGGCCGGTGGTGGCGGCAGCGCGGATCGCCTCGTTGACCTCGGCCACGGTGGTGGACTTCTTGGCCTCGAAGACGAAATCGACGACCGAGACGTTCGGGGTCGGCACGCGGATCGCCACGCCGTCCAGCTTGCCCTTCAGTTCCGGCAGCACCAGACCCACGGCCTTGGCAGCGCCGGTCGAGGTCGGGATCATGCTCAGGGCTGCCGCACGGGCGCGGTAGAGGTCCTTGTGCATCGTGTCCAGCGTCGGCTGGTCGCCGGTGTAGGAGTGGATCGTGGTCATGAAGCCCTTCACGATGCCGATGGAATCGTTCAGCACCTTGGCGACCGGCGACAGGCAGTTGGTGGTGCAGGAGGCGTTGGAGACGACGAGGTCGTCCTTGGTCAGCGTCCCGTGGTTCACACCGAAGACGATGGTCTTGTCGGCACCTTCGCCGGGGGCCGAGATCAGCACGCGCTTGGCGCCGGTCGACAGATGGGCCTGGACCTTGTCCTTCGCGGTGAAGATGCCGGTGCATTCCATGATGATGTCGACATCGCCCCAGGGCAGTTCGGCCGGGTTGCGGATCGCGGTGACCTTCATCGGGCCACGGCCCACGTCGATCGAGTCGGCGGTGGTGGTCACGACATGGGGAAAGCGGCCATGGACCGAATCGAACCGCAGCAGGTGGGCATTGGTTTCCACCGGGCCAAGATCGTTGATGGCGACGACTTCAATATCGGTGCGGCCCGATTCCAGGATGGCACGCAGGACATTGCGCCCGATGCGGCCGAAACCATTGATGGCGACTTTGACGGTCATGAAGAACTCCTGAGCAGAGGATGAAAGCGAAAGATGGGCCTCAGCGGTAAATTCGCCAGAAACGATCCGGATTCAACCGCTGATTTTGACGTTAGCGCCAGAACTGGAGGTATTCTTGCAGGCGGATGATCTCTTCTATCAAAAACAGTGTGGCGCGCGACTGGTTCAGGGTCACATCGGCCAGGATCGCAAGCACGATCAGCCCTGCCGTGATCAGATAGCCATGGTCTTTCACCGCGCCCTCCTGTTTTGCGGGCAAGGCCTACGCGAATGCGCCTCCAAGTCAAGCCGGGAGCTTTGCAAGCCGGGTTTCCGCCCCTAGATAGGCTGCAGGGACATGAAGGGCAGGGTGAATGAGCGGACTTCTGGCATTGTTGGACGACGTGGCGGCGATTGCCAAGGTGGCGGCGGCTTCGGTGGATGATATCGCGGGGGCGGCGGCCAAGGCCGGGGCCAAGGCGGCGGGGGTGGTGATCGACGACACGGCTGTCACGCCGACCTATGCGACAGGTTTCGCCGCCGAGCGTGAGCTGCCGATCATCTGGCGCATCGCCAAGGGCTCGTTGAAGAACAAGCTGATCATCCTCTTGCCGGTGGCGCTGCTGCTCTCGGCCTTCCTGCCAGGTGCTGTGGTGCCGCTTTTGACGCTGGGCGGCGCGTATCTGTGCTTTGAGGGCGCCGAGAAGGTGTTTCACCATCTGATGCCTCATGCCGATGAAAAGGTTGACGAGGATTTCGCCGATCCCGACCCCAGCCATCTGGAGGAGGTCAAGGTCGCCGGTGCGGTGAAGACCGATTTCATCCTCTCGGCCGAGATCATGACCATCGCCCTCGGCGCCATCCCGGAAAGCAACTTCTGGATGGAGGCCGCGACCCTTGCCATCGTCGGCATCGGCATCACGGCGCTGGTCTATGGCTCGGTCGGGCTGATCGTGAAGATGGACGACATCGGCCTTTACATGGCGCGCAATGGCCGCTTTGCCCCGACCCGGGCCTTGGGGCGCGGGCTGGTGGCGGGCATGCCGCCCTTCCTGACTTTCCTCGCCAGCCTCGGCACCGCGGCGATGCTTTGGGTCGGCGGTTCGATGGTGGTGCATGGCGCCGAGGTCTTCGGCTTTGCCGCCCCCGCCCATGCCTTCGAGCATTGGTCCGAGGTTGCCGCCCATGCGGCCCCCATGGCGCAGGGCTTCGTCGGCTGGGCGGTCAAGGCGGTGCTGGACGGCATCGTGGGCCTCGCCCTCGGTCTGGCGCTGATTCCGCTGGCGACACGGGTCATCGAACCGCTCGCCGCCCGCTTCACCAAAAAGCAAAACGCCGCGGCCTGAGCCCCGGCGTTCCTCTTCATTCAGACACAAATATCCTGGGGGGTGCGGGGGGCTAGCCCCCCGCTTTCATCAGAGCAGGCTTTTCGCCAGGGCCACGGTATCTTCCGCCGTGATGCCGAACTCCTTGTAGAGCCGGTCGATCGGGGCCGAGGCGCCGAAGCTCTTCATGCCGATGAAGCCCGACTTGGCCTCGCGGCCGCGCTCGCCCAGAAGCCAGCGGTCCCAGCCTTGCCGGACGCCCGCCTCGATCGCGACGCGCACGGTGCCCGGCGGCAGCACGCGCTTGCGGTAGGCCTCGTCCTGGGCCGCGAACAGCTCCATGCAGGGCATCGAGACGACACGGGTGCCGATGCCCTCGGCCTCCAGCGCGTCGCGCGCCTTCAGGGCGATCTCGACCTCGGAGCCGGTGGCCATCAGGATGACCTGACGCTTGCCCGTGGCCTCGGCCAGCACATAGGCGCCCTTGGCGGTCAGGTTGGCGTTGGTATGGGTCATCCGCACGGTCGGCAGGTTCTGCCGGCTCAGCGCCAGCACCGAAGGCGTGGTTTTCGCGGTCAGCGCCAGTTCCCAGGCTTCTGCGGTTTCCACCAGATCGGCGGGGCGGAAGACATGGGTGTTGGGCGTGGCGCGCGAGATCGCCAGATGCTCGACCGGTTGGTGGGTCGGGCCGTCTTCGCCGAGGCCAATCGAGTCATGCGTCATCACATAGACCACCGGCACGCCCATCAGCGCCGAGAGGCGCATCGCCGGGCGGGCATAGTCGGTGAAGCACATGAAGGTGCCGCCATAGGGCCGCACGCCGCCATGCAGCACCAGACCGTTCATCGCGGCCGCCATGCCATGTTCCCGGATGCCGTAGTAGATATAGCGGCCCTTGCGATCCTCGGGCGAGAAGGTGCCGAGGTCCGGGGTCTTGGTGTTGTTGGAACCGGTCAGGTCGGCCGAGCCGCCGATGGTTTCGAACATCACCGGATTGACCGCGGTCAGCACCTTTTCGCTGGCGGCGCGGGTGGCGAGCTTCGGCTTGGCCTCGACGGCGGCCTTCTTCACCTCGTTGATCGCCTTGCGCAGGCCCTTCGGGGCCTCAAGCGCGAAGATCCGCTCCAGAAGGTCGCGGCGGCCCTGCGGCAGGCCGGCCACGACACCCTGCCAGGCGGCATGGGCCTCGGCGCCACGGGTGCCGAAGGCCTCCCACTGCGCCTTGATGTCGGCAGGGATGACGAAGGGGGCGGCGGTCCAGCCATAGGCGGCCTTGGTGTCGGCCATCAGCTTCGGATCGGTCAGCGCGCCGTGACCCTTGGAGGTGTCCTGCGCCGAAGAGCCGAGCGCGATATGGGTCTTGCAGGCGATGAAGGACGGCCCGCCCGAGGTCTTGGCCGCCGTCATGGCGCGGTCGATGTCGACCGGGTCATGGCCGTCGCATTCGAAGACATTCCAGCCCGAGGCGGCAAAGCGCGCCTTCTGGTCGGTCACATCGGCGATGGACACCTTGCCGTCGATGGTGATGCCGTTGTTGTCCCAGAGAACGATCAGGTTTTCCAGCTTCTGCTTGCCGGCCAGCGCCAGGGCTTCCTGAGAGACCCCCTCCATCAGGCAGCCGTCGCCGGCGATCACCCAGGTGCGGTGGTTCATGACACGGGCGCCCAGACGGGCGCGCAGGTTGGCCTCGGCGATGGCGAAGCCGACCGAATTGGCGATGCCCTGACCCAAGGGGCCCGTGGTCGTCTCGATCCCGGCGGCATGGCCATATTCCGGGTGGCCTGCGGTGCGCATGCCCCACTGGCGGAAGCCCTTGATCTGCTCGATCGTGATGTCTTCATAGCCGGTCAGGTACATCAGCGCATAAAGCAGCATCGAGCCATGGCCCGCCGACAGGATGAACCGGTCTCGGTCCGGCCAGCGCGGTGCCTTGGGGTCGAATTTCAGGTGCTTTTCAAACAGCACGGTCGCCACGTCGGCCATGCCCATCGGCATGCCGGAGTGGCCGGAGTTCGCGGCAGCCACCGCATCCAGCGTCAGGGTCCGGATGGCGGCAGCGCGCATCCAATGCTCGGGGTGGCGGGCGCGCAGGGTTTCGATATCCACTTGAGTGTCCTGTAACTGTGAAAGGGGCAGGCCGGGGAATGGGCCGTCAATATCAGGTAAGATGGCAAGTTCAAGCATTCGGTTCGTCCGGGTGGCGGGCAATTGCGCCAAGAACGGCCTTGACGGCAGGGCGTCCGGCTCCGAAAGCTAGGACAATGCAGTCAAACAGGGAAGCCAGGGGCAAGATGGTCGAATTCGCCGAACTGGAACAACGCATCCTGGACGCCTTGGCGCGGATCGGGACGGGGGTGGAGGGGCTGGCCAAGGCCGCGGCCGGGGCGGGCAATACGCCAAGCGCCGCCCAAAGCGAGGAGATCGCCCATCTGCAAGCCGCCCTCGATGCCGAACGCGCGGCGCGGCTGGTCGCCGATGCGGCGCGGGCGGAGGCCGAGGCTGCGGCATTGACCGCCGCAGGCCCGGGTGCCGAAGTGGCGCGCCTGACCCGCCAGCTGGATGCGCAGGGGCTGGACACCCAACGCCTGCGCTCCTCGGTCGCCCAGCTGCGCGAAGAATTGCGCCGTCTGCGCGAGGCCGCCGAGGACGGCGCCGCCGACGCGCCGCTGATCAACCGCGCCCTGCAGGCTGAGCTTGAGGCGCTGCGCGCCGTGCGCGCCTCGGAAACCACCGAGATGGCCGATATCCTGGCCGCCCTTGGCCCCTTGATCGACGCAGAGGAGGCGCAGGCCCATGCCGGACATTGAAATCACCATCGGCGAGCGCAAGTTCTTCGTCACCTGCCGCGCCGGGGAGGAGCATTTCCTGACCACCGCCGCCCGGATGCTGGATGAAGAGGCGACACCCCTGCAGGCCCAGATGGGCCGCCTGCCCGAGGCGCGGATGCTGCTGATGGCCGGGCTGATGCTGGCCGACCGCACCGCCAGCGTGGAGGACGAATTGCGTCAGGCCCGGCTGAAGATCGCGGAACTTGAACGCCAGCCGCGTGTTGACCCCGAGGCGGCGGCGGCGGTGCCGCCCGCCATTGCCGATGCCATGGCCAATCTGGCCGCCCGGGCCGAAAGCCTGGCCGCTTCGATCGAGGAACGTATGACATGACACAACATCTGGATCTCACCCGGACCGGTCCCCGGGCCGCGCGCTGGACTGCCACCGCGGCGGCATTTGTCGCGCTGAGCCTGATCGCGGGCTGCGTGACCCCGCCGCCCGCCCCGCCAACCGCGCCGGCCGACATGCCCGGCCGGGTGGTCGAATACAGCTGCACCACGGGTGGCAAGCTGACCGTCACTTATGGCAATGGCACGGCCATGCTGCCCGGGCCGGAAAACCTGCTTCTGGAAGAGGGCGCTGCGGGTCAGCGCTATTCCTGGCCCTCGGACGGCACGCACCATGTCTGGGTGCTGGACGCCGCCGGAACCGGCACGCTGCTCTTGAAGGACGGCACCAAGGGCGGGGCTGAATCCGTGGTCAAATCGGGCTGCAAGGCCAAGGCCTGAAACAGAAAGGGCGGGGGGGCTCGCCCCCCCGCCGCTGCGCAGTTTCTTCGCTGCTTTGCAGCAAACTGCTTCGCACCGAGGATATTTTCGTCTGGATGAAGGGGGGCGCGGGGGGGCAATGGGACCGGCGCTGCGCCCTTCGATCAGGCTTCCTGGTTGGCTTCGCGGATCTTGGCGGCGGCTTCCTTGTTGAAGGCCACGCCGTTCGCTTCGAACAGCTGGTCCAGCTCGCCCGAGAGGGTCATCTCGGTGACGATGTCGCAGCCGCCGACGAATTCGCCCTTGACGTAAAGCTGCGGGATGGTCGGCCAGTCGGAAAAGTCCTTGATGCCCTGACGGATCTCGGCATCGGCCAGAACGTTCACATCGGCGAATTCAACGCCCATGTAGTTCAGGACGCCCGCCACGCGGGAGGAAAACCCGCATTGCGGCATCATCTTGGTGCCCTTCATGAACAGAACGACGTCGTTCTTTTCCACGGTGTCTTTGATTGTGTCGAGTGCGGTCATATTACGTCTCCATCTTGCGACCTTGCCCACAGCGCGCGGGCGACAGGGTCTTGTGACAAAGGGTCCGTTTTCTGGACCCATTCCTTCGAAGTCTCCGCATCTGTCGCATCACGGCTTTCCATATAGCGATCCAGCGCGACCCGTTTCAACTCACTTTCCCTTGCAAGGCGCGCCACTTCGGCTTTGTGCGCCACGTCTGCTTGGGGTGATCCAGAGGCAAGGCCAGCCAGATCGTACATCCCGGAGAGATCAATTCTAATCGCTAATGACAAGGCAATCCCCGTCCCTGCAACTGCCAGATCCAAGGCACCAATCCTGGCCGGGCTTTTCATAACGCCGTCTTCCTTTCGCCGCGCGCCTTTGCCTATTCTTGGCCTGATTGATCAGGTGCCTTGTTCTCACGTTCCAACGACCTGCTGACCCAGCCCGCAATTCCCCGATGGTAACCCAAGCCAGCTGTTCGGGCGGCGAAATTCTGGGAATTGATGGCCTCGGTTCCCAACAAGGGTTTGCCGTTGCGATCAATCAAGCCTTTGCCATCACGAATGTTGTTCACATCCCGGTTCAGCCAGTTCGTCAGCAGAACCACGACGAAGCACAGGCCCATGATGCCGAACAGGGCAAAGGTTCCGTGCAGCATCCATTCCATCACTCGGGCGCCTTCGTCGTCAGGGCCAGCGCGTGGAGCTCACCGCTCGCGCCGTCCATCTTGCCCTTCAGGCTGGCATAGACCGCGCGCTGTTGCTGGACGCGGTTCATGCCCTTGAAGCTGTCGTCAATCACCTCGGCGGCCCAGTGGTTGCCGTCGCCCGCAAGGTCGGTGATCGTGATCTTCGCCGCCGGGAAGGTGGCGCGGATCAGGGCTTCGATATCCTCGGCCTGCATCGGCATCTGTGGTCTCCTGTCGTTCACCGAAGATGTAAGGCGCGGACGCCAGCGGTGCAAGAGCACAGGCGACGGCGCGCGGCCCTTGCCCTACTTCCGATAGGCCGAGATCGTCGGATTGCCTGAAAAATCGCGGAACTCCTCGACCCCCGTGGCATCGTCATAGGTCAGGATCACGTCGTGGTCGGGATAGGTGATGCGGTCAGCCCCCTTGCGGGTGCCCACGATCATCAGCCGCGCCTCTGCGGCGGAGTCGTTGCGCAGGCAGTGGCCCACCGCCACGCCGGCCTTGAAGGTCGCGCAATCGCCGGGCTGCATCGTGGTCGCGGTATCGCCCTCGATCAGCGTCACGCTGCCGGAGAGGAGGTAGACCAGCTCGTCCTCCTCGGCATGCCAGTGCTTGAGCGAGGTGGCCGAACCGGGCGGCAGGATATGGATGAAGCAGCCGAATTGCGTCAGCCCGCCCGCGCCGGACAGCCAGATCGCCTGGCTCGGGCCGGCGGCCCGGTTGCCGTCTTCGACGGGCGGGATGGCGCGGAACAGGGGCATCAGGCCACCGCTTTGGCGAAGGCTCCCCGGTAGAGGCTGGAGAGCTCGGCGAGGGGCGCGCTTTCGCTGCCGAATTTCACCAGGCTGCCGCCAAAGCTGCCGACCTTGGCCGCCGGAATTCCCGCCTCGGCGGCGCGGGCCAGAAGCTTGGAGGCCTTGCCGCCGGGCAGGGCGACCAGATAGCGCGCCTGATCCTCGCCAAAGAGGGTCGCGGTGTCGCAGGCCTGCAGGCTGACGCCCAGACCGGCCGCATCGGCCATCTCGAAGGCGGCCAGGGCCAGACCGCCGTCCGACAGGTCGGTGCAGGCGTGGAAGGCGCGGCCATTGGCGCGGATGAAGCTGCCATGCGCTTTTTCGGCGGTCAGATCCACCGGCGGCGCATCGCCTTCCTCCAGCCCGAAGGCCTCGGCCAGCAGGGCCGATTGGCCGAGATGCCCCGCCGTCGTGCCGATCAGCACGGCGACGTCGCCCTCTTCCGCCAGACCGCCGATCAGCGCGGCTGCATCCTGCAGGATGCCCACGGCGCCAATGGTCGGCGTCGGCAGGATGCCCTTGCCGTCGGTTTCATTGTAAAGCGACACGTTGCCCGAGACGATCGGCATGTCGAGCGCGATGCAGGCCTCGCCGATCCCCTTCAACGCGCCGACCAGCTGGCCCATGATCTCGGGCTTTTCGGGGTTGCCGAAGTTCAGGTTGTCGGTGGTGGCCAAGGGCAGGGCGCCCACGGCGGAGAGGTTGCGGTAGGCCTCGGCCACCGCCTGCTTGCCGCCCTCCTTCGGGTTGGCCTTCACATAGCGCGGGGTCACGTCCGAGGTGAAGGCGAGGGCCTTCTTGGTGCCATGCACGCGAACCACGCCGGCGCCCATGCCGGGGCGGCGGATCGTGTCGGCCAGAACCTGGCTGTCGTACTGCTCCCAGACCCAGGCCTTGTGGGCATAGGAGGGCGAGCCGATCAGCGCCTTCAGCCCGTCAATCGCCCCGATGGCGGGATGGGCGGGGGTGGCACCGGCAGCCGGGGTTTCCACCCAAGGACGGTCATATTCCGGGGCCGAGGAGGAGAGTTTCGACAGGGGCAGGTCGGCTTTCACCTCATTGCCATGCAGGATCAGGAAGCGGTCCTCGGCAATCGTCTCGCCGACGATGGCGAAGTCTAGGTCCCATTTCACGAAGATCGCCCGCGCCACGGCCTCAAGCTCGGGCTTGAGGACCATCAGCATCCGCTCCTGGGATTCCGAGAGCATCATCTCGTAGGCACTCATGTTGGTTTCGCGCTGCGGCACGTCATCGAGTTGCAGCTTGATGCCAAGGCCGCCCTTGTCGCCCATCTCCACGGCCGAACAGGTCAGGCCCGCGGCCCCCATGTCCTGGATCGAGATCACGGCGCCCGAGGCCATCAGCTCAAGGCAGGCTTCCAGCAGGCGCTTTTCGGTGAAGGGGTCGCCGACCTGAACGGTCGGGCGTTTCTCCTCGATCGTCTCGTCGAATTCGGCCGAGGCCATGGTAGCGCCGCCGACGCCGTCGCGTCCGGTCTTGGCCCCAAGGTAGACCACCGGCATCCCCACACCCGAAGCGACCGAGTAGAAGATCTTGTCGGCATCGGCCAGACCCGCCGCAAAGGCGTTGACCAGGCAGTTGCCGTTGTAGGACTTGTGGAAGCGCACTTCACCGCCGACCGTCGGCACGCCGAAAGCGTTGCCATAGCCGCCGACGCCTTCAACCACGCCCTTGACGAGGTGGGAGGTCTTGGGATGCGAGGGTACGCCGAAAGACAGCGAGTTCATCGCCGCAATCGGCCGCGCGCCCATGGTGAACACATCGCGCAGGATGCCGCCGACGCCGGTGGCAGCGCCCTGATAGGGCTCGATGTAGGAAGGGTGGTTGTGACTTTCCATCTTGAAGATCACGGCCTGCCCGTCGCCGATGTCGACCACGCCGGCGTTCTCGCCCGGGCCGCAGATGACCTGAGGCCCGGTGACCGGCAGGGTGCGCAGCCATTTCTTCGACGACTTGTACGAGCAATGCTCGTTCCACATCGCCGAGAAGATCCCAAGTTCGGTGAAGCTCGGCACCCGGCCGATGATGCCCAGCAGGCGCTCATACTCGTCGGGCTTCAACCCGTGGCTGGCAATCAGTTCCGGTGTGATCATCGGCTCGGCCATGGCGGTCTCCTGAAGCGGGGTTGGGGCCTCTTAGAACAAGCGGGGGGGCAGGAAAAGGGGGGGTGGACGACAGGCCGGACACGGGCAAAGATTTTTTGCCGAGACATGTCGAATCCGGGGCAGGATCAGCGTCCTTGAGGGGCGAACCGGACAACGGCCTGTTGCGCCGGACCGCACCTGCCCAAACCCTCATCAAAGGACATGACGATGAAATACCTCGCCCTGATCTACGCCGACCCCGCCAAGTCCCCGCAATATGGCTCGCCCGAGTTCGCCCGGATGCTGGCCGACTACACCGCCCTGACCGTCAAGATGAAGGCCGAAGGCGTCTTCATCGCCGGCGACGGGCTGAAACCGGTCGAGACGGCGACCTCGGTCCGCCTGCGCGGCGGCAAGGTCGAGACCATGGACGGCCCCTTTGCCGAGACCAAGGAGCATCTCGGCGGCTATTATCTGATCGAGGTGCCCGATCTCGACCTCGCGCTGGCCTATGCAGCCCAGATCCCGAGCGCGGCCTTCGGCACCATCGAAGTGCGCCCGCTGATCGAACGTTGACCGGCGGGCCCCAGCCAGAATGTCGGACCGATGACCGCCCCTGACCCCGCCATAGCGGCGCTTCTGGCGCAGACCCTGCGGCTGGACCGGGGGCGGATTATCGCCGCCCTGATCGCAAGGGTGGGCGATTTTCAGCTGGCCGAGGAGGCCCTGCAGGAGGCGGGGGCCGCCGCGCTGGTCCATTGGGCGCGCAGCGGGCCGCCGGATAGGCCGCTGGCCTGGCTGATAAGGGTCGCCTTCCGCAAGGCGATCGACCGCCTGCGCCGCGCCAAACGCGATGCGGAGCAGGCGGCGGCCCTCGCCCTTCTGGCGCGCGACGAGGCGGAGGAGGAGGGTGACACCGTGCTGGGCCTGTCCGACGACCGCCTGCGCCTGATCTTCACCTGCTGCCACCCGGCGCTGGCGCCGAAATCCCGCGTCGCCCTGACTCTGCGCACCATTGCAGGGCTATCGACCGCCGAAATCGCCCGCGCCTTTCTGGACAGCGAAGCCACGATGGCGCAGCGGCTGACCCGGGCCAAGACCAAGCTGCGCGAGGCCGGGATCCGCTTTGCCGTGCCGGGGCCCGAGGATTGGCCGGCGCGGTTGGACTCGGTCCTGGCCGTGGTCTATCTGATCTTCAACGCGGGCTATACGGCGGGGCCGGCGGAGGACCCAGAAGCCGAAACCCGCGATCTGTGCGAGGAGGCGATCTTCCTCGCGCGGCTCATCACCGAAATGCAGCCGGGCATGGCGCCCGACCTCGCGGAAGCCGAGGGCTGTCTCGCGCTCATGCTCTTGACCCACGCCCGCAGCCCGGCGCGCCGGGCAGGGGGCGTCACCGTGCCCCTTGCCGCGCAGGACCGCAACCTGTGGGACAGGGCGGCCCAGGCCGAAGGGCTGGCGCTGCTGGCGCGGGCGATGGCGCGGGCAAGCCCCGGCCCCTACCAGATCAAGGCCGCCATCAGCGCCTGCCATCTGGGTGCTGCGCCCGACTGGCCGCAGATCGCAGCCCTGTACGGCGCGCTGGAGGCGCATGAGCCGACCCCTGTGGTCCGGCTCAACCATGCCGTGGCTCTGGCCGAAGCCGGCGACCTTGCGGCGGGGCTGGAGATGCTTTTCAGCCTCGGCCCGGCCTTGCCGGACTATCAACCCTACCATGCGGCGCTGGCGGAATACCTCGCCCGCACAGAATCATTCGCCGCCGCCCGCCGGGCTTTTGACCGTGCGATCGCGCTCTCGGCCTCTTCCTCGGACGCCGCATATTTGGCCAAACGCCGGGATGCGCTGCCTTTCTGACGGGCAAATATCGGAAAAATCACGATAAAGCAAAAAAAAGGCCGAGCTTTCGCTCGGCCAAGTCCAACAGGGAGGTATGAGGTGATAAGAGCGAACTCGATTACCGCCTCGTGGACTTACTTAGGTCGCGACATGCCGGGCGGCAATGTCAAACATGCTGCTGATGCAGCAATGCCGCCATGCATTTTTTGCATGGCTGTCCTTGTCATGAAGCATAGGCCAAGGGCCGCCGTCTGATACAGACGGCTGGGCGCTGCGCAGGCGCCGGTGATCAGGCCTCTGGCGCTTCTTGCTGGCGCTGTCGATAGGCCATGATCTCTTCGATCACAAAGTCGCGGAAGGCCGCCACACGCTTGGAATGGCGCAGTTCTTCCGGGTAGGCGAGGAACACCGGCACTTCGTCGCTTTCCACATCGGGCAGGACGCGGACCAGATGGCGGAATTCCTCGGTGATGTAATCGGGCAGAACCCCGATGCCGAGGTGGTTCAAGACGCCCTGCAGTACGCCGAAGTAATTGTTCACCGTCAGGGTCGAGGGGATGTCATGGCTCATCAGCTCGGCAACCAGCAGGGCACCGGCGGCGACCTGTGCGGTGCCGGCGTGCTGGCTGATCAGGCGGTGCGAGGTCATCTCGTCCACCGAGGTCGGGGTGCCATGCTTTTCAAGGTACTCCGGCGAGGCGTAGAGCCGCATCCGGATCTGCATCAGGCGCTTGCGGATCAGGTCGGCTTGGGTCGGTTCCTTCATGCGGATCGCGACATCGGCCTCGCGCATCGGCAGGTCCAGCACGCGCTCTTCCAGCATCAGGTCGATCTTCAGCGCCGGGTATTTCGCGTAAAGCTTGGCCAGACGCGGCGCCAGCCACATCGTGCCGAAGCCGGTGGTGGTGGTGACGCGCAGCTCGCCGAAGACCTCATCCTCGCTGTCGCGGATCCGGGCGGCGGCGGCGTCCAGGCGGCGGACCATCTGGCTGGTGGCGTCAAACAACAGCTCGCCCTGCTCGGTCAGGATCAGGCCGCGGGCATGGCGGTGAAACAGGGTGACGGAAAGCGATTCCTCCAGCGCGCGGATCTGGCGGCTGACGGCGGATTGGCTGAGGTGCAAGACATCGCCCGCATGGGTCAGGGAGCCCTTGTCGGCCACCGCGTGAAATATGCGCAGCTTGTCCCAATCCATCACGATGGTCTCTCCCTCAAATCGCAGGCTAGCATGGCCACTTCTGTGGCCCAAGAAGTTCCGGCTGTAAACCGCTTTGGGCGACAGATGTGTGCTTTCCGGGTGCGGCTTGCGCCCCCTGCTTCCCTCCGGGCGCGGCACGGGCTATTCTTTCGCGCAACGGCGGCGCAAAGGCGCAAGAACCGGGCAAAGGGGCAAGAGATGGCAGTGGGCATATTCGATTCCGGTCTGGGCGGGTTGACGGTACTGGATGCGGTCAGCCGCAGGCTGCCCGAGGTGCCCTTTGTCTACTTCGGCGACAACGCCCATGCGCCTTACGGGGTGCGCACCCATGACGACATCTTCAACCTGACCTGTGCCGCCACCGAACGGCTGTGGGACGAGGGCTGCGACCTCGTGATCCTCGCCTGCAACACCGCCTCGGCTGCGGCGCTGAAGCGGATGCAGGAGACCTGGGTGCCGTCGGACAAGCGGGTGCTTGGGGTCTTTGTCCCCCTGATCGAGGCGCTGACCGAACGGCAATGGGGCGACAACTCGCCGCCGCGCGAAGTGGCGGTCAAGCATGTGGCGCTGTTCGCCACCCCCGCCACCGTGGCCAGCCGCGCCTTCCAGCGCGAACTGGCCTTCCGCGCCATCGGCGTCGATGTCGAGGCGCAACCCTGTGGCGGCGTGGTCGATGCGATCGAGCAGGGCGACGAGATCCTGGCCGAGGCCTTGGTCCGCTCCCATGTCGAGGCGCTGAAACGCCGGATGCCGCAGCCCGAGGCCGCCGTGCTGGGCTGCACGCATTACCCCCTGATGGCGGCCGCCTTTCAGGAGGCGCTGGGGCCCGAGGTCAAGGTCTATTCCCAGGCCAATCTGGTCGCCGAAAGCCTGACCGACTATCTGCAACGCCGGCCTGAATTTCTGGGTCCAGGCAGCGTGTCGAAATTCCTGACCACGGGTGATCCGAAGAACGTCTCCAGCAAGGCCACCCAGTTCCTGCGCCGCAAGATCACGTTCGAGGCCGCCTGACACCGCCCTCAGGCCAGGCCCATCCCTCCAGACCCCGCCGAGGCCCCATGTCCACAATTCCCCTTTCGGAATACACCATCCCCGGTCTGCACATCCGCGAGCACAGCCTGCCGGTGCCGCTCGACTGGTCCAGACCCGAGGGCGAGGTGATCCAGGTCTTCGCGCGTGAGGTGGTGGACCCGGCCCGCAAGGCCGAGGATCTGCCGGTTCTGGCCTTTCTGCAGGGCGGGCCGGGCGGCAAGTCGCCCCGGCCCAGCGGCGGCGGGCCGGCCTGGCTTGCTCAGGCGCTGGCCACCCATCGGGTCGTGCTGATCGACCAGCGCGGCACCGGACGCTCCTCGCGGATCGAGGGGGCGGCGATGGCCCGCTTTGCCTCGGGGGCGGAGGGGGCCGACTACCTGGCCCATTTTCGCGCCGACAGCATCGTGCGCGACTGCGAGCATCTGCGCAAAACCCTCTACGCCGCCGCGCCCTGGGAGACTTTGGGCCAAAGCTACGGCGGTTTTCTGACCCTGACCTATCTGTCCCTTGCGCCCGAGGGTCTGAAGGCCTGCTATGTCACGGGCGGGCTTGCCGGGCTGACCGCCACGGCGGAGGAGGTCTACCGGCGCACCTATCCCAGGGTGGCCGCCAAGACCCGCGCCTATTACGCGCGCTTCGGCCACGATGCGGCCGTCGTCGCCCGCATCGCCGATCTGCTGGCCGGTCAGGACATCCGCCTGCCCGATGGCGACCGCCTGACCCTGCAGCGGTTCCAGAGCCTCGGGCTCGATCTGGGCATGTCCACCGGGGCCGAGACCCTGCACTGGCTGGTGGACGAGGCCTTTGCTGCCGGCCCCGACCGGCTGAGCGACGGCTTTCTGGCCGCCGTGATGGCAAACACCAGCTATGACGACAACCCCTTGTTCATGGTGCTGCAGGAAAGCATCTACGGCCAGAACGGCGCTGCCACCGCCTGGGCGGCGGAGCGGGTGCGGGCGGAGTTTCCCGCCTTTGCCCCGGAGCACCGTCCGCTGATGTTCACCGGCGAGATGATGTACCCCTGGATGCTGTCGGACATCCGCGCTCTGCGTCCCTTTGCCAAGGCGGCCGAGGCGCTGGCACAGCGCGCATTTGAAGGCACGCTCTACGATCCCGACCGCCTGGCGCAGAATCAGGTTCCGGTCGCAGCGGCGGTCTATTTCGATGACATGTACGTCGACGCCGCCCTGTCGCTGCAGACGGCCGAGAAGGTCGGGAACCTGCGCGCCTGGGTGACCAACGAATATGAACATGACGGGCTGCGCAAGGACGCCGCCGTCCTGAAACGCCTGATGGACATGGTCGCCCGCGACTGCGCCTGAGGGGAGGGCCCCAGGAAGGCGCCCTCTTGCACAGCGCCCGGAAAACCAAAAAGTCCGGCGACCTTGCAAGGTCGCCGGGCTTTTGGCGGAAAGAATGGTGGGCGATAACGGATTTGAACCGCTGACATCTTCGATGTGAACGAAGCGCTCTACCGCTGAGCTAATCGCCCGATGGCGGCTACTTAGCCTTGATCGGAACCCTCTGCAAGAGTGTCTTTTTCATCCATCGCATCGGAATCTTCGGCGCCCGCCTTGGCCTTGCCGCCCGGTTCGCCCTGGCGCAGTTTCAGCGTCATGACCGGGCTCGCCTCGGTCGCCTTGCGCGCCACGCGCAGATGGCCGAGGCCCGGCAGGCTCAGCGGCTCGCCGCGCGCGAGGACCGCGCCCATCTCGGCCAGGGCGGCGTCGATGATCGGTTTGACGTCCTTGCGCTTGGCACCCGAAACCTCGGTCACCCGGTCGACCAGACCTTTCAGGCGCAGGCCGACGGTCACCTTCGCGGGGTCTTTCGCGGCGGGTGCCTGCGTCGCGCTCTCGGGCTTCGGCTTGGCCGCAGCGGCGGCTTTCGCGCCGGGCTTGGCGGCAGGCTTGGGGGTCTTGGCAGGGGTCGCTTTGGTGGCCATGATCTGGGTCCGGTACTGCTGGTGAATTTGACGCGACGCTAGACCTAAACTCCGCACTTGCAAACTGCCCAATGCAAAGAAAACCGGCGTTGAGGGGCAGTCTTGCGCCGGTTTGCAGCCGCCTTGCCCGGCCTTTGCCCTGTGCAGGGCGTTCCCATGAAAAAGGCGCCCCCGGAGGGGCGCCTTCGTCTGGTTTCAAGCCTTGCTGCTCAGTGGGCCGTGGTCGGCTGGGGCGCCTGATCGCGCAGCGCCTGGCGGGCGGCGGCGGCAGCCTCTTCAGCGGCTTCATCCCATTCCACCGGAACCGGCTCGCGCACGAGGGCGATCTTCAGCACTTCGCGCACATGGGTCACGGGGATGATCGTCAGCCCCTTCTTCACATTCTCCGGAATATCCACCAGATCCTTGGCGTTTTCTTCCGGGATCAGCACGGTCGTCATGCCAGCCCTGAGGGCCGCCAGCAGCTTCTCTTTCAACCCGCCGATCGGCAGCGCGTTGCCGCGCAGCGTCACCTCGCCCGTCATCGCCACGTCCTTGCGGACCGGGATGCCGGTGATTACCGAGACGATCGAGGTCACCATGGCCAGACCGGCCGAGGGACCATCCTTCGGCGTAGCCCCTTCCGGGACGTGGACGTGGATGTCCATCGTCTCGAACTTGGGCGGCTTCACCCCGAGCTGCGGGCTGACCGAGCGGACGTAAGACGACGCCGCTTCGATCGATTCCTTCATGACGTCGCCCAGTTTCCCGGTCGTCTTCATGCGGCCCTTGCCCGGCAGTTTCAGCGCTTCGATCTGCAGGATTTCCCCGCCGACCGAGGTCCAGGCCAGACCCGTCACCACGCCGACCTGATCTTCCTTCTCGGCCAGGCCGTGACGGAAGCGTTGGACGCCGAGGTATTCCTCGACCTTGGCCTCATCGACATGGACCGAGGTGGTCTTGCCCTTGAGGATGTCGGTCAGGGCCTTGCGGCTCAGCTTGGCGATTTCGCGTTCCAGGTTCCGCACGCCGGCTTCCCGGGTGTAGTAGCGGATCGCGTGGGTCAGGGCGGCGTCGGTGACGTCGAACTCGGTTTTCTTCAGACCATTGGCCTTGATCTGCTTGGGCAACAGGTGGCCCTTCGCGATTTCCAGCTTTTCATCCTCGGTGTAGCCCGACAGAGAGATGATCTCCATCCGGTCCAGCAGAGGTCCAGGCATGTTGTACGAGTTGGCCGTGGTGATGAACATCACGTTGGACAGATCGTATTCCACTTCCAGATAGTGGTCGGTGAAGGTGGCGTTTTGTTCCGGGTCCAGCACCTCCAGCATCGCCGAGGCGGGGTCGCCACGGAAATCCTGGCCCATCTTGTCGATTTCGTCGAGCAGGATCAGCGGGTTGGTCGTCTTCGCCTTCTTCAGCGCCTGGATGATCTTGCCGGGCATCGAGCCGATATAGGTCCGACGGTGGCCGCGGATTTCGGATTCGTCGCGCACGCCACCCAGAGAGATCCGGATGAACTCACGCCCCGTCGCCTTGGCCACAGACCGCCCAAGCGAGGTTTTACCCACACCCGGAGGACCGACGAGGCACAGGATCGGCCCCTTCAGCTTGGTCGAACGCGCCTGCACCGCCAGATATTCGACGATGCGTTCCTTGACCTTTTCCAGACCATAGTGATCCAGATCCAGCACTTTCTGGGCCTCGATCAGGTCTTTCTTGACCCGGGACTTGGTGCCCCACGGAACCGACAACAGCCAGTCGAGGTAGTTGCGCACCACCGTCGCCTCAGCGCTCATCGGCGACATCGACTTCAGCTTCTTCAACTCGGCCTCGGCCTTCTCGCGGGCCTCCTTGGAGAACTTGGTGGCGGCCACCCGTTCTTCCAACTCGGTCAGCTCGTTCTGGCCATCCTCGCCATCGCCAAGCTCCTTCTGAATGGCCTTCATCTGCTCATTCAGATAATACTCGCGCTGGGTCTTCTCCATCTGGGTTTTCACCCGCGACTTGATCTTCTTTTCGACCTGCAGAACCGACATTTCGCCCTGCATGTGGCCGAAGATCTTCTCCAACCGCTCGGCGACGTCGAGCGTCTCCAGAATCTCCTGCTTGAGGCTGACTTCCGCGCCAAGATGGCCGGCCACGAGGTCGGCCAGACGGGCCGGTTCATGGGTGTCGGCCACGGCTTGCAGGGCCTCTTCGGGGATGTTCTTCTTGATCTTGGCGTAACGCTCGAACTCATCCGTCACCGAGCGCACCATGGCCTCGGCCGCGGTCTTGTCGCCGGGCACTTCGGACAGCCGTTCGGCGCGCGCCTCGAAGAAATTCGGGTTCTCGACGAATTCGGTGATCTTGACGCGGCCCTTGCCTTCGACCAGCACCTTCACGGTGCCATCGGGAAGTTTGAGCAATTGCAGCACGTTGGCGAGCACGCCCACGCGGTAGATGCCATCCGTGCCCGGGTCGTCGACCGAGGGGTCGATCTGGCTGGACAAAAGGATTTGCTTGTCATCCGCCATGACCTCTTCCAGCGCGCGGACCGATTTTTCGCGGCCAACGAACAGGGGAACGATCATGTGCGGGAAAACCACGATGTCGCGCAGCGGCAGCACCGGGTAGCTTTGTGACAACTTGTCCGTCATCGTTTTTCCTTTCTGGCAGGAAGGCCGGGGTCCCGTGCGTCGGCAACCATAGGGGCCTCCCCCTCTTCGAATTCTATATCTGGTAGCTGCCCTTGTGGCTTTCAACCAGGCGAACAACACATTCTGAGAGCCTGCGCCTTGCCGCAAAAATCTTCAAGCGGCCTTTGCAGAAAACCCGACAGATCCGGCTTGCTCCCGCGCACCGGGGCGGCGCGCGGGGCGGATTGCGGGCGATCCGGGGCCCGGTCCCGGCTCAGGCCGCGACTTCGGCCAGGGTCGGGTAGTCGGTGTAACCTTCCCGCCCGCCGCCGTAAAGATTGGCGGTCGGCAGGGGGTTGAGGGGGGCGTTCAGCGCCAGCCGTTCGGCCAGATCCGGGTTGGAGATGTAGAGCTTGCCGAAGGCCACCAGATCGACCTTGCCACCGGCCACCGCCGCGATCGCCGCAGCGCGGTCATAGCCGTTGTTGGCCATGTAGACGCCGTTGAAACGGTCGCGCAGGGTTTCCAGGGCACCCGCCGGCCACTCGCGCGGGCCGCCGGTCTGACCCTCGACCATGTGGAGGAAGGCCACGCCCGCCGCATTCAGCACGTCGATCGCGGCCGAGAAGGTCGCCACCGTGTCGCTGTCGATGCCGACGTTGTTGGCGTTGGAGAAGGGGCTGAGGCGCACGCCGACCCGGTCCGCGCCCAGAACGCCCGCCACGGCCGAAACCACTTCGGCCAGAAGGCGCACGCGGTTGGAAATCGGCCCGCCGTAAGCATCGGTCCGCTTGTTGGAGGTGTCGCGCAGGAACTGGTCGATCAGGTAGCCATTGGCGGCATGGATCTCGACCCCGTCAAAGCCGGCATCCCGGGCATTCTCGGCGGCCTTGCGGTAGTCATCGACCACGCGGGCGATCTCTTCGGTCTCCAAGGCGCGGGGCACCGAGGTTTCGACAAAGCCCTTGCCGTCGAAGGTCTTGGAGAAGGCGCCGATGGCCGAGGGGCCGACCGGAGCCTGACCATTGGGCTGCAGCGAGGTATGGCTGATCCGGCCGACATGCCAGATTTGCGCGACGATCTTGCCGCCCTTGGCATGGACCGCCTTGGTGACCTTCTTCCAGCCCTCGACCTGTGCTGCGCTGTAGATCCCCGGGGTCCAGGCATAACCTTTGCCTTCGGGCGAGATCTGGGTGCCTTCGGTGATCAGCAGGCCGGCGCCGGCGCGTTGGGCGTAGTATTCGGCGTGGATGTCATAGGGGGTGTCGCCCTCGGGATTGGCGCGGTTGCGCGTCAGGGGCGCCATCACGACGCGGTTTTTCAGCGTCAGCGCGCCAACCGTCAGAGGGGTGAACAAAGCTTCGGTCATGTCTTGCATCCTTGTGGGGAAGTCTTGGGCTTGGGAGGGCGTCTTGGGCAGCGCAGCGTGCCCGAAAAGGCATGGGTGACACCTAGTGACGTTCCGCGCCGCTACAAGGCGCGGGCGCGACTGTCACAACAGAGCCGCCCTGCGGGATTTGCATGGCTGGCAGGTCACGACAGGCGGGGGACAAGCGACTCAGGGCGCCCGGTGCAGGTTGAAGACCGCCCGCGCCGTCTGGCCGGAGCCTTCGCCCTTGACCACCATGGCGAGGTCATCCGGCGTCAGGGCAAAGAGCCAGAGCGTCGCGCTGGCGCCCTCATCCATCGGCATCTTGACGAGGAATTGCGGCAGGCTCGCGGGGTCGCAGGTCAGGCCGAGGGCTGTGACTTCCGGCGCCAGAAGCTCGGAGGCGGGCAGGGGCGATTCCCCCGGCAGGGCGAAATCCGGCCGGGTCTGGAGCGAGACCACCGTATAGGGCACCAGTGTGACGGCGGGAAACAGCGTGTCCTCGGCCAGCGTCAGGCTCCGCCCGTCCGAGGTGAAGACCGCCTTCTGCGGCGCATCGTCCGCCGGAAGCGGCTGCACCTTGCCATCGGCCAAAGCCACAAGGCCGCTGCGGAACACCGCCTGCCAGGTGCCGGCCAGATCAGAGGCCACGCCAAGCCGCGGAGCGCCCGTCAGCCCGCAGTAATCGCCAGCCATGGCTTCGCCGGACAGAAGCCCCGTCAGCAAGACGGCGGGGAGCAGTTTCCTCATAGCGGGTCGATATCTCCCTTGGCGCGGTTTTCGTGGAATTCGGCCACGAAGGCCGAAAGCCGTCCTGCGGCGATGGCATCGCGCAGGCCCTGCATCAGTTCCTGATAATAATGCAGGTTGTGCCAGGTCATCAGCATCGAGGCGATGATCTCTTCGGATTTGAAGACATGGTGCAGATAGGCGCGGGAATAGTTGCGGCAGCAGGGGCAGGTGCATTCGGCATCCACCGGGCGCGGGTCGTCCTGATGGCGGGCGTTCTTGATCGTCACCGGACCGCGCCGGGTCCAGAGCTGGCCAGTGCGGCCGGAACGGCTCGGCAGCACGCAGTCCATCATGTCGACGCCGCGCTCGACCGCGCCCACGATGTCATCGGGTTTGCCCACGCCCATCAGATAGCGCGGCTTGTCTTCGGGCAGCATGCCGGGGGCATAGTCGAGGACGCCGAACATCGCCTCTTGCCCCTCGCCAACCGCAAGACCGCCGATGGCGTAGCCGTCAAAGCCGATCGCGCGCAGCGCCTCGGCACTTTCGCCGCGCAGGTCCTGGTTGACCCCGCCCTGCTGGATGCCGAACAAGGCATGGCCCGGGCGGTCGCCGAAGGCATCGCGCGAGCGTTTGGCCCAGCGCATCGACATGCGCATCGACTTGGCCACCACCTCATCCGTCGCGGGCAGGGCAGGGCATTCGTCGAAACACATCACGATATCGGAGCCGAGGAGCTTCTGGATCTCCATGCTGCGCTCGGGCGAGAGCATGTGTTTGGACCCGTCGATATGGGAGGAGAATTTCACCCCCTCCTCGGTCAGCTTGCGCAGGGCGGCAAGGCTCATCACCTGGAACCCGCCGGAATCGGTCAGGATCGGGCGGTCCCAGTTCATGAACTTGTGCAGGCCCCCAAGCCGGGCGATCCGCTCGGCGGTCGGGCGCAGCATCAGGTGGTAGGTGTTGCCCAGCAGGATATCCGCCCCGGTCGCGCGCACGCTTTCGGGCATCATCGCCTTGACCGTGGCCGCCGTGCCGACCGGCATGAAGGCCGGGGTGCGAATTTCGCCCCGCGGGGTCTGGATCACCCCGGTGCGGGCGCGGCCATCCGTGGCGTTGATCTGGAATGCGAAACGTTCGGCCATGGGGACCCTCCATCAGCTTGCCCTTCTGCGTCAGACCGGCCAAAAAGCCAAGAGCCCGCAACCCGATCTTCCGTGAGGCATCCAATGACCCAACGCAGCCAACGCGCCACCGACCGCCGGCATGACATTGCCGCCGCGGCGCTGGTCTGCCTGCAGACGGGCGGCTATGCGGCGCTGACCGCGCGCAAGATCGCGGCCGAGGCGGGGCTGTCGCTGGGTCATATCTCTTACCATTTCGCCAGCATGGACGAGGTGCTGTCCGAGGCTTACCGGCTGGCCTCGGCCAATCTCGGCAAGGCCGAGGCGGCGCTTCTGGCCGTAGGCAGCGGTGAGGCGGTCACCCCCGCGGCACGTCTGGCGGCCTTTCTGGCGGCGGGCTTCACCCCGGCGATCCTGACGCCGGCGCATCTGCGGGTGCGGATCGATCTGTGGAGTGCGGCCCTGAGCCATCCCGCCATCGCCGAAACCGAGCTTGCGCTTTACACCGATTACCGCGCCCGGCTGACCGGCCATCTGACCGCGCTGGCGCTGCCGGCCCATGCGCCGCGGATCGTGGCGGTGGCCGATCTGATCATGGCGGCGCTGGACGGGCTCTGGCTCGACTGGATGCGCCGCCGCGATGAAGGTGCCGTGCAGAACGGGCTGGCGCTGTGCCAGAAGATCGCCCTGGCCGAGTTGACAGGGCCCGAGGGCTGAGATCCGGTCAGCCCGCCGGTTGCTTCAGCAGAAAACGCCGGACCTCGGGCAGGACGCGGTCGGTGGCCTCGATGAAGATCGCGTGTTTGAGCCCCTCGAGGATCACCAGCTCCGACCCCGGCAGCGCCTGATGGATCAGGGTGTTGAGCCGTGGGTTGCAGCCGCCGTCCAACTCTCCGGTGATGATCTGGCAAGGGGCTTTGACCTCTGCCAGCCAGGCGGCCATTTCGGTTTCGGCATAGATGTCAAAGACGTTGAGGAAGACCTCCGGGTCGGTGGCCATCACTTGCGCCTTGCGCCAGTCGATCACCTCGGGGTGGGCGGCGCAGAAGGCATCGGTGAACCAGCGCGCGGTCAGCGTGTCGAGCACCGGGCCGATGCCCTTCTCGCGCATCATTACGACCACGCCGCGCACCTTGGCGCTGTCATCTGCCGTGCGGAAGGCGGCGGTCGACCAGAGGCCGAGGCTCAGGACCCTGTCCGGGTGGCGCAGCGCGTAGCGCGGCCCGATCATCCCGCCCAGCGAATGGCCGGCGAAATGCGCGGCCTCGATGTCCAGGCGGGCGCGCAGGTCCTCAAGGTCATCGACCAGATCGTCGAGGTCGAAGCGGCCCGCGGGCAGGGGCGACAGCCCATGGCCGCGCAGGTCGTAGGAGATGCAGGTGAAACGGTCGCGCAGACCCTCGACCAGGCGGTCAAAGGTGGCCCGGCGCGCGCCGATGCCGTGGATCAGGAACAGGGCGGGGCCCTGGCCGGCAACCGAAAAGGCGCTTTGCATGCTCAGGTCTTCGGCGCCGAGGCGAGTTTGCCCGCCGAGGCCCAGTCGTGCTTGGCGACATCGGTGAAGATGATCGTGACGCTGGCGGGCGTGCCGCCGCAGGTGTCACAAAAAGCCTTGGTGACGGCCTCGGCGCAGGCGCTTTTCTGTTCCGGGGTGCGGCCTTCGAACATGTCGATGCGGATGACGGGCATGGGGGGCTCCTTCTGGGGTCAGGTTTGGGAGGGCTTGCGGAAATGCGGCATCACCTCGGCGGCGAAGGCGGACATCATGGCGAGGGTCGCCGCCTGCGGCTGGCCGAAGTTCGAGGTGACGATCATCTCGTCAATCCCGAGGCCCGCATAGCCGGCCAGACGGTCGATCATCTCGTCCTTCTGGCAGATCAGGATGTTCTGGCCCAGCTCCTCGGCGGTTTGCGGGCGGGGCAGGGGGCGGATGATGCCCTTGTCGACCAGGCCCGGCCCGCCAAAGACATTGTCGAAGCTGGAATAGTAGAGCTGCGCCTGATCGACGATGCGGCGGCGCTCGTCCTCGGAGTGCACAAGGTAGATGCCGCGTTGCAGGGCCAGCCGGTTGGCATGGCCGCCCGCCGCCTTGCCGCGGTGAAAGGCGCTGACCTGCGCCTCCAGCGCGCCATGGGCGGCGCTGAGCGGCGTGGTCTGGATGTGATAGCCCTGCCTTGCCGCAGCCTCGATCCCCGGGGGCGACATGACGCCCAGCATCAGGGGCACCGGCGCCTCGGGGCGCGGCATGATCGTCACCGCGTCGAACCGGTACTGCGCGCCGTGGAACGAGACCTCCTCGCCGGTCAGCAGGGCTTCCAGCACCTGGAGCGATTCCTCGAACCGCGGCCGCGTCTCGTCGAAGGGCACCCCGAGCTGCCCGGTCTCGTAGCCGAAAGCGCCCTTGCCGACGCCGAGGGTCAGGCGCCCGTCGCACAGGGCCTGGGCCTGCACGATCTCGCCCGCAAAGATCCGCATGTCGCGCAGGGGAAGCTGGCAGATCGAGGTGACGAGCCGCAGGTGGTTGGTATGGGCCGCGATCTTGACCGCCATCTGCAGGGGCGAGGGGATCAGGAGTACATTGACCAGATGATGCTCCGGGATGCCCACGCCGTCATAGCCACAAGCCTCGGCATGGACGGCCTGGGCCACGGTCTCGCGGTAAAGCCTTGTGCCGCCCATCGCGGGGTCAAGCATGTGGCTGGACAGGAAATGCAGGAAATCCATCGGCGCCTCCGGTTGGACACCATTTTGTACATCCGTACGAATTGCGTCAACCGAATTTGTTGGGCGCGGGCGGCGGCCAACCCGCCCCTAGCGGCGGGTGGAGGCTGCGCCCGGCGCGTGGATCGCATCCTCCAGCCGGACAAAGACCACGCCCCTGGCCTGCAGGGCGACGATGCCCGCCGCCACRCCGGCCCCGGCGGGACGGTTGGGCTGGTTGATGTGCGAGATGATCACATCGCCGTCCCGTGCCCGCCCGATCCGCCGCGCCGCCTCGGCGGTGGAGGCGGTGGCGCCGCTGTCGCCGTTCAGCGAATAGCCGGCGACCTGCAGCCCAAGGCCGCGGATCTCTGCCATGGCCGAGGCGTCATATTTCGCGGTGGCCCCGCGGAACCATTGCGGTTCAGGGCCGCCCGCCGCGGTGATCTCCGCAGCACCACCCTGCACTTCAGCCGCCACCGCCTCGGGCGAGCCTGCGGCCTGCAGCCCATAGACCCGGGTCGGGTAGTCGACGGCGGGGATGTGGCGGGCGCCGTGGTCCTCGATCTCGAACAGGTCGGGGCGGGCGCGCATTTCGGCAAAGGCCGCCGCATTGCGCGCCAGCCACTTGCCCGAGACGAAGACCGTGGCCGGGATCGCCTTCTGCTCCAGAAGGTCGAGGATGCGGCGGTCGACCTTGCCGTCGCAGGCGTCGAAGGTCAGGGCAACGCGGGTCACCCCCGGGGCGCTGGCGGGCAGGCGCAGGCTCGGTTCCTCCAGCCGGGGCAGGGTGGCCGCCGCAGCGGGCACCGCAGGCAGGAGGGCGAGCCCGATGATCACCGCCAGTCCCGAATGTCGCATCGCGCCGTCTCCCGCTGTGGGCCGCCGCCCGTTTGGCGCCCTCTTACGGCGGGCAACGGCGGCTTGCCAATCAACTGGCCGTGCGGCGGCAACAGGCAGCCGTCGGCCGCCAGGCCCGCTCCGGGGTGGCCCACACCGCAGCCGCAAACAGACTATGTGCGAAATCCGTGACGCGCATCCGGCCGCAAGCCACTATATAGACAAGGGACAACGAAGGAGATTGTGATGAGCTGGAACCCCGCCCTTGACCACGTTCTGCCGCTTGGCGATGCGGTGGATGCGATTGAAACCGTCATCATCCCGCGCGTCCATGACCTGGGCGGCTTCGAGGTGCGCCGCGCCTTACCCTCCAAGCAGCGCCAGATGGTCGGCCCCTTCATCTTCTTCGACCAGATGGGCCCGGCCGAGTTTCTGACCGGCAAGGGCGTCGATGTCCGCCCGCATCCGCATATCGGCCTCGCCACCGTGACCTATCTCTTGAAGGGCGAGATGCACCACCGCGATTCGCTCGGCACCGACGCCTGGATCACGCCGGGGGCGGTCAATCTGATGACGGCAGGCAAGGGCATCACCCATTCGGAACGGATGGACGGCCCGGGCCGCCAGGCCCCGCAAAGCCTGTTCGGGTTGCAGACCTGGCTCGCCCTGCCCAAGGACCGCGAGGATGATCCGGCCTCGTTCCTCCACGCCCCCGCGAGCGAACTTCCGGTGCTGGAGGGCGAGGGCAAGCTCGTCCGCCTGATCCTGGGCGAGGCCTGGGGGGCCAAGGCCGCCGTCGCCACCCCCTCCGAGACGCTTTACGCCGATGTGACGCTCGCCGCCGGGGCCACGCTGCCCTTGCCCGACAACCACGAGGACCGCGGCATCTATGTCCTGCGTGGCGAGGTTTCGGTCGGCGGGGTGACCCATCAGGCCGGCGAGATGCTGATCTTCCGCCCCGGCGACCGGATCGGCATCAAGGCGGGGGCGCTGGGCGCGCATATCATGCTGCTCGGCGGGGCGCCGATGGACGGGCCGCGCCACATCTGGTGGAACTTCGTCGCCTCCACGCAGGAACGCATCGAGGCCGCCAAGGAGGCCTGGCGCGAGGGCGACTGGCAGCATGGCCGCTTCCAGCTGCCGCCGACCGACAACGCCGAGTTCATCCCGGCGCCGTGAGGCCGGCGCCGCATTTCATCTTTGACCGGTTGCCATCGCCCCTGTAGCCTTTGCCCTCATGTACGGATCCCGCATGGCTGGTGTGGAGTTGAGCATGAACATCACGGGCGACGAGAACGGACCAACCGCAGACCGGCTGTCCGGGGGCAGCGCCGCAGATGTGATCGCCGGTCTGGACTTGCCGGATTCGCTGTTCGGAGGGGGTGGGGCGGACTCCCTCTACGGCGATGACGGCGCCGATGACCTTTATGGCGGCCTTGGCGCGGATCTGCTGCTGGGCGGGAATGACAGCGACATGCTGTTCGGCGGCGGCGGTGTCGATGCGCTTTATGGCGGCCAGGCCAATGACAAGCTGAGCGGTGGTGACGGCAATGACGCGCTGGAAGGCGACGAGGGCGACGACAGCCTTTATGGCGGCGCAGGCGCGGACGGTCTGATCGGTGGCGATGGCAATGACCTGATCTTCGGCGGCCTTGGCCACGATGTGATCGGGGGCGGTCTGGGCTTGGATGTGATCTTTGGCGATGCCGGCAACGACGTGATTGCCGGGGAAGATGGCGACGACAGCTGCGACGGCGGCGCGGGCGATGACAGCATCGAGGGCGGTCGGGGCAATGACACGCTCCTCGGCCAGGACGGTCGCGACAATCTGAGCGGGCAGGGCGGCAACGACACCATCGACGGTGGCACAGGCGACGACGGGCTCTTCGGCGATGCGGGCAATGACAAGGTCTCGGGCGGGGATGGCAATGACCAGGTCTATGGCAATCTAGGCCGTGACTTTCTTTATGGCAACGCGGGTGACGACCTGATCTTCGGTCACGAGATGATCGAGAACCCGCTCTTCAAGGATGATCGCGCCAAGGATTTCCTGTTCGGCGGAGCGGGCAACGATTCGATGGCCGGGGATCTGGGGGGCGATGTCCTTTCGGGCGGTGACGGCAACGACCTGTTGTTCGGCCATTATGTCAACTGGGTGCCCGGCGCCCTTGTTCCGACCGACGACGGCGCATCCGACACGCTTTATGGCGGCGCGGGGAATGATACGCTGACGGCCGACGATGGCGACGACCTGATGAATGGCGGCGACGGCGACGACATGGCCGACTATTCCACGGCCACGGAAACCCTCGTGATCGACCTGCGCGTCAGCACGGCGCAAGAGGTGCGCCCGGGGGAGCTGGATACCCTGATCGATATCGAAGATGTCGTTGGTGGCAAGGCCAACGACCTGATCCAGGGCAATGCATCGGGCAACGGGATCAGCGGAAAGGCCGGCGACGACACGCTGTACGGCTTCGAGGGCAATGACGCCCTGGTCGGGGGCGCGGGGAATGACCGGCTCGAGGGCGGTCTGGACGATGACCTCATCAGCGGGGACGTCGGGCGTGACTGGGTCAGCTACAAGGGCAGCACCGCCGCCGTCGCCGTGAACCTTGCGCTGACAACCGTTCAGGACACCGGGGGCGCCGGCCTCGACAGGATCGTCGGCTGCGAGAATCTCGAGGGCGGGTCCGGCAATGACACCCTGCTGGGCGACGATGGCGCCAACGAGATCACCGGTCGGGGCGGCAATAATCAGATCATCGGGGGCCTTGGCGCCGATACCCTTCGGGTGAACGGCGGCGTGGATGACTTCATCTACACCGAAGTGTCGGAGTCCACTCTGGGCGCCACCGACGTGATCTATGGCTTCAAACATGTCATCTCGAAAATTGACCTCTCCCTCATCGACGCCAATACGCAGGTCGACGGCGATCAGGAATTTACCTTTGTCGGCAATGGCGCGCTGGGCCTGGGGAAACTCAGCTACTCGGCCGGGCTGCTGCTGGGCGATGTGAATGGCGACGGGGCGGCGGATATCGCCATCAAGCTGAATGCGGTTCTGACCATGTCGGACGGGGACTTCGTGCTTTGACAAAGGACGCAAGGGGCGGCGGGCGGGCTGGCGCTGTTCGGCCCTTTGCCAGCTTCGCCGGACGGCGGAAACGCTGTCAACGCATGCCCTCTTCAGCGCGCTTGACAGGCCTGCGGCCTCTGTGAACTCTGCCTGTTAACGACCATCCGGTCGTTTTTTGGGAGGGGAATATCATGGCTTCAATCTCTTGGGGCGCTGCTCTGGGATTTCGCGGACGGGTTACGGATTTCATTGATTTCAGCGCGCTGTCGCCGGTCTCCGCCGGCAGTACGTCCTTCACGCTGATCGACAACAGCGGTGGCGACGGGTTGACGGTCTTCGGCACCGACTTTGCTTATTCCTTCTCCGGGGTCACCGCCGGCACGGTCTCCGGCGTCACGCTGTTCAATGGCGCCCATGCGCCCTTGATCACCGTCACGGGCCTGTCCCTGACCGCGACCAGCATCTACTCGGCCTTCAACACCGCCGGCGGCTCGGCGGTGGAATCGCTTCTGATGGCGGGCGCGGACAGCGTCACGGGCAGCACCAAGGGCGACTATATCTTCTCGGGCGCCGGGGCGGATACGATCAAGGGCGGCGGCGGTTCGGATTACATCCTGGGCGAGAAGGGCAATGACCAGCTTTGGGGTGGCGCCGGGGCCGATACCTTCCGCTTCCGTGCCGGTGATGGCACCGACCGCATCAAGGACTTCCACGACGACAACTTGGCGAGTGACGACCGCATCGCGATCTCCCAGGCGCTCTACAGCCATATGGTCGTGACGGATACCGCCACCGGGGTGAAGCTTGATTTCGGCACGGCGGGGAAGATTCTCGTCGACAACTGGCATGTTGCGGACATCGATGTCGGCGATTTCACCCTGCTCTGACCGCGTCGGGCGGGGCAATTGTTACAATCGCCCCGCCCAATGTTACGAAACACCGGGCCCGGGCCGCGCCGAGGGGCGCAAAAAGCGGTTTGTCCGGCCGGTTTCGTGATCGAAAGCCCGCCCCTGGCCCGCGATTTCGCGCCACGCGGCCCCGCGGAGGATCACCCCCGGCGCCGACGCGCAAAACTTGCCCCGGCTTTTGGCGAAAATCGTGGCGAGGCCGCTTGACGCCGCTCACGGGCTTCCGTAATACCCCCAACACGTTCGGGCGGGCCCGGATGGCTTAGCGGTGGTAGCTCAGTTGGTTAGAGTACCGGCCTGTCACGCCGGGGGTCGCGGGTTCGAGCCCCGTCCACCGCGCCAGCCTTCCCCGCCCGCCCCGAACGTGAATGTATGCTCTGCGCGGTGGTAGCTCAGTTGGTTAGAGTACCGGCCTGTCACGCCGGGGGTCGCGGGTTCGAGCCCCGTCCACCGCGCCACACATTGCTTTGCAAAGCGCCCTCCCTCACCGGAGGGCGTTTTGCATTTCAGCCCCCGCCGGGACCGGATCACCTGCCTGTAACGTGTTGGTGAAGCACGGAATTTCACGCCGCCTCACCAGATGGTGAGCCCGGCTTACCCGGCGTAACGCGGCGGAGTAGACCTTTTCTCGCAAGGCCGGAAGCTGCTGGGCGATCGACAGAAAAGATCGTGGACACAGCAGGTTCGGAGCGTCTTGTGCGAAATTTGGCAAGGCGCCGCGACAATGCGGGCCTGCAGCCAGCGGAGAAACTGAAATGCGTTCGAAATTCCTTCCCCTCGTCATTATTGCTGGCATGACCTTCGGCGGCGCCGCCTTTGCGGGAACGACCGCGACCACGGCCACCGCTCCGGCCGCCACCGCCTCGACCACGGCCAAGGCCGCCACCAAGGCCTCGATGCCGATGACCGTCAAGGACGTCTCCGGCACGATCAAGAAGATCAACACCAAGGCCGGCTTCGTCGTCCTGTCGAACGGCGTGAAATACCACCTGCCCAAGGGCTTCGATCTGACGGGCTTCAAGGTCGGTGAAAAGGTCTCGGTCTCTTACGAGATGAAGGGCAAGCTGCACGAAGCCACCGCGATGAAAGCGGCCTGAACCCGCGTCATAGACCAGATTGAAGACGGGGGCCCTTCGGGGTCCCCGTTTGCATTTCCGGCATCAGAATTTCACCTGAAGATATCCACGTAACGCATTGGTGAAGCACAAGTTTTCACCGAATATCACCAGGCGGTGAGACCCCCTTCGCAAGCCCCGCGACCCGGGGTAAGCCTGCTCTCACAAGGCCAGAGCCAGCCGGGCGACCCCGAAAGTTGCCGACCCGACCGACCCGGAGCGTCTTGCAAAAACCTTAGGGAGATCGCCCCCGAAGCGGGCTCTCCCCCTCGTGCGGAGTATCTGAAATGCGTTCGAAATTCTTTGCCCCCGTCCTGTCCGCCGCTGTCATCGCCAGCATGGCGCTTGGTGGCGCAGCCTTCGCCGCCGCGGCCACGACCTCGGGCACGATCAAGAAGATCGACACCAAGGCGATGACCGTGACCCTGTCCAACGGCATCACCTATCACC
The DNA here is from genome assembly GCF_056403335.1 of Rhodobacter sp. P2_H5. NCBI lineage: Bacteria > Pseudomonadati > Pseudomonadota > Alphaproteobacteria > Rhodobacterales > Rhodobacter > Rhodobacter sp. P2_H5. The sequence goes on from NZ_JBFUFS010000019.1 coordinate 68,626, forward strand.
TGCCCGCGGGCTTCAAACTGGCCGGCTTCAAGGCGGGCGAGAAAGTTGCCGTGACCTCCGAGCTCAAAGGCGCCCTGCACGAAGCGACCGGCATGAAGGCCGAATAATCTCATTTCCCTGCCAAAGAAACGGGGGCCCGACACCGGGCCCCCGTTTTCTTGTCCACCGGGCCGGTGGCAAGGGGAGGCCCGGAGGGGCGCGAAGCCCCTCCGGCAGGGTGGTTCGGAGGGGCTGGCCCCTCCGATCTCCGCCAGCCGCAGGCTAAAGCGCCAGCCGATACCGGATGTGCCCGTCACTCGGCACGATGCTGTCGTAAAGCCGGCGCGCTGTCGCATTGCCCTCGTTGGTGTTCCAATAGAGCCGGTGCCAGCCGCGCGCCCGCGCAAGCGCCATCAGATCCGTGATCAACGCCCGCCCGAGCCCGCGACCCCGCGCGCGCGGCGAGACGAACAGATCCTCCAGATAGCAATCATCCCCCATCACCCAGGTCGAGGGATGGTGCTGGTGGATGGCAAAGCCCAGGACCTCGCCCTCCACCACAGCCACCCGCATCTTCATCGGGCTCGCCGCATCCATCAGCCGCGTCCAGGTGCTGGCGGTGATGGAGGGGTCCAGGTCGGTTTCGTAATAGTCGAGAAACCCCTGCCAAAGCCCGCGCCACGCCGCTTCATCCCCCGGCAACGCATCCCGGATCAGCTGTCCTTCCTGTGCCATGGCTCAGGCAAGCTTCGCCAGAACCCGCGCCCAGGAGCGGATGCCTTTGTGGAAGCTGTCCACGTCGTATTTCTCGTTGGGCGAATGGATCTGGTCGTCGTCCTTGGAGAATCCCATCAGAATCGCATCCATCCCGAGGTAGGTCTTGAAATAGCCCGCCACGGGAATCGACCCGCCCGCGCCGATGAAGGCGGCCGGCATGTTCCATTCCTCGGTCAGGGCCTTGCGGGCGGCAGCAAAGGCCGGGTGGCCGATCTCCATCACGGAAGCCGGGGAATTGCCGTGGCCTTTCCACTCGATCCGGCAATCGGCAGGCAGTTGCGCCTCAGCCCAGGCGCGGAACGCCTCGCGCAGCTTGTCGGGGTTCTGTTGGCCGACCAGCCGGAAGGACACCTTGGCATGCGCCTCGCCCGGCAGGACGGTCTTGAACCCGTCGCCGGTGTAACCGCCCCAGATGCCGTTGATCTCGGCCGTGGGCCGCGACCAGAGCTTCTCCAAAGGTGTCCGGTCCTGTTCGCCCGCCGGCACCGACAGGCCGACATCGCCAAGGAATCGGGCGTGGTCGAAGGACAGGTTCTGCCACTGGCTGCGCAATTCGTCCGACAGTTCCGGCACGCCGTCGTAAAAGCCCGGCACCTGGACCCGGCCCTCGCTGTCATGCAGCCCGGCGAGGATTTTCGCCAGCACGGTGATCGGGTTCTGCGCCAGCCCGCCATACATGCCGGAATGGAGGTCACGGTTGGCCGCATGCAGGGTCAGCTCTTCGCCCAGAAGCCCGCGCAGCATGGTGGTGATCGCGGGCGCCCGGCTTTCAAACAGGCCGGTGTCGCAGATCAGGGCCACATCGGCCTTCAGCTCTGCGGCATTCTCCTTCAGGAACGGGATCAGCGAAGGCGACCCGGATTCCTCCTCGCCCTCCAGAAAGATGGTCAGCTTGCCGGGCAGGGTGCCATGCACCGCTTTCCAGGCGCGGCAGGCCTCGATGAAGGTCATCAGCTGCCCCTTGTCGTCCGAAGAACCGCGACCGCGCAACACGCGGCCCTTGGGCGTCTCCTCGATCGCCGGGTCAAAGGGATCGCGGGTCCAGAGCGACAGGGGATCGACCGGCTGCACATCATAGTGGCCGTAGAACAGAAGATGCGTGCTGTCGGGCGTTCCTGCGCTCGCGCCACCATGCGCCACCACCATCGGATGGCCGGGGGTGGGCCGGGACGAGGCCTCGAACCCCAGCCCCTCCAGAGCGCGCACCAGCCAGTCGGCGGCGCGGGCGCAGTCGGACTTGAAGGCCGGGTCGGTCGAGATCGAGGGGATTCGCAAGAGATCCATCAACCGGTCCAGCGCCTGGGGCAGGGTGGCGTCGATAAGGTCCAGCACAGGAGCCAGATTTGGCGTGGCGGTCATCGCAATCTCCATCAATTGATCGGCGGGGCGGAGCCTAGCAGGCGTGAGGGGACTGTCCAGACCGGGATTTTCACGCTAAGGCACGGCAAAGTTCTGCGGATGCAAAGTGCTGCAAAGGAGTGTCAGATGGTGAAACTATTCGGAAGGGTTCTGATCGGGGCGATCGTCGCGGGCGCGACCCTGGCAAGTGCTGTCTGGGCTGGCGAGGTGCCGACCGAGGTCAGCAAGCTGCAAGGCGCCAAGGTCACGCTGCATGTCTATCCTTTCCTGAAACCGGATGAACTCAAGACCCTGCGGCTGGTCGCGACCAACGCCCAGGCGCTGGCGGTTTTCGTGCCGGGCGACAAGTCGCATTACTCGGCCCTGGCGCTGGCCCCCGATGATGGCTTCATGAAAGACGGCGCCCCGGTCGATACCGCCGTGGCGCTCAGCGATTTCGCCGATGCGGCGACCGCCTCGGCGGCTGCCCAGAAAGCCTGTGATGACAAACGCGGCAAAAAGGGCAAAGCTTGCGTGATCGTGCTGGAGGTCGGCCCGGCCTCGTAAACCGGCGATCCCCGGCGGCGAGGCAAAATGCCACCTTCAAAATTCGGTTCCTTTGATGCAAATCAAGGGAACCGTAAGGGTTTCGCTGCAGGATAGCGGCGAGTTGGAGACTGAAATGACCGCCGAAAAGACCTATGATACCGCGCTGGATGCTGCTCTGAACCGCTTGCACGACGAGGGTCGCTACCGCACCTTCATCGACATCGAACGCCAGCAGGGCCGCTTTCCCCATGCCATGTGGCACCGCCCCGACGGGTCGACGCGCGATATCACGGTCTGGTGTGGCAATGATTACCTCGGCATGGGTCAGCATCCCGAAGTGCTGGCCGCGATGCACGAGGCGCTGGAGGTTTCGGGCGCGGGCTCGGGCGGGACGCGCAACATTTCCGGCACCACGGTCTGGCACAAGCGGCTCGAGGCCGAGCTTGCCGATCTGCATGGCAAGGAGGCGGCCCTGGTCTTCACCTCGGCCTATGTCGCCAATGATGCGACGCTCTCGACCCTGCGGGCGATCTTCCCCGGCCTGATCATCTATTCCGATGCGCTGAACCACAATTCGATGATCGAAGGCATCCGGCGCGGCGGCGGCGAAAAGCGGATCTTCCGCCACAACGACATGGCGCATCTGCGCAGCCTTCTGGCGGCCGATGATCCCAAAGCGCCTAAAATGATCGCCTTCGAATCGATCTACTCGATGGACGGCGATTTCGGCCCGATCAAGGAGATCTGCGATCTGGCCGAGGAATTCGGCGCCCTGACCTATATCGACGAGGTCCATGCCGTCGGCATGTACGGCCCGCGCGGGGCCGGTGTGGCCGAGCGTGACGGGCAGATGCATCGCATTGACATCATAAATGCGACGCTGGCCAAGGCCTATGGCGTCTTCGGCGGCTACATTGCTGCAAGCGCGAAAATGGTCGATGCGGTGCGCTCCTACGCCCCCGGTTTCATCTTCACCACCTCGCTGCCGCCCGCCGTTGCGGCCGGTGCCGCGACATCGGTCAGGATCCTGAAAACTGCCCAATATTTGCGCGACAGCCAGCAGCTGAACGCAAAAATTCTCAAGATGCGCCTGAAAGGCCTGGGCCTGCCGATCATCGACTGCGGCACGCATATTGTGCCCGTCCATGTTGGCAACCCTATCCATTGCAAGATGCTCTCCGACATGCTGCTCGAGGATCACGGCATCTATGTGCAGCCGATCAACTACCCCACCGTGCCGCGCGGCACGGAAAGACTGCGTTTTACCCCCTCTCCGGTGCATGACGCGGCCCAGATCGACCATCTGGTGCAGGCGATGGACAGGCTCTGGGGCCACTGTGCGCTGAATCGCGCGCAGGCCTCCGCCTGAGGACTCTCGCATATGCAAAAGGGCTTGCCCTGTGCTAGCCTTTACGGAATACGAACCGCCATGAGTCGAACCTTAATGCGACTCAGGAATGATACGGGGCAGTGATGGGGCAGGGCGCATGATCGGGCGGAAATTCCGCACACCGACGCCGGAGTTGGAAGGGCCAAAGGGCTTTGACGACTTCGAGTTGCGGCTTGGCGACCTGATGCGGGGCGAACGCGCCACGCTCGGAAAGTCGCTTCTGGACGTTCAGCGCGAGCTGAAGATCAAGGCGTCCTATATCGCGGCGATCGAAAACGCCGATGTCTCCGCCTTTGAAACGCCGGGCTTCGTGGCGGGTCATGTCCGCTCCTATGCCCGCTATCTCGGCATGGAGCCGGACGAGGCTTTCGCCCGTTTCTGCCGTGAGGCCAATTTCGAAGTGGCGCATGGCATGTCGGCTGCGGCCTCCGGCCAGATGATCAAGGCCGCCCGCAACCGCGTGGCGCCCGAGAATCGCGATCCCTTCGTTCATGCAAGCTTTGTGCCCCAGGGCGAAAGCGTGTTCTCCCGGGTCGAACCCGGCGCCGTGGGCTCTTTCGCCGTCCTGATCGCGCTGATCGGCGCCTTGGGCTATGGCGGCTGGTCGGTTTTGCAAGAGGTGCAGCGCGTCCAGCTGGCTCCGGTCAACGAGGCACCGTCTGTGGTGGCCGAGATTGACCCCCTCGGCAATGTCAAAGGTGTGGCACCCCTCGTGCGCTCCGCCCCGGCGCAGACCGCCGACGCCTCTGGCGCCACGGCGGACCTTCTTTCGCGCCCCGAGGCGCTGAATGTGCCGGTCATGACCCCGCGTGATGGCCCGATTGCGGCGATCAACCCGAATGTCGCCGCGGATGTTCCGGCCCAAGCCACCGTCGATCAAGCCGTGGCTCAGGCCGTGGCCGCGGAATCGCCGGTGCAGGTTGTGGCGGACTCGGCCCCCGGGGTCGAAATTCTCGCCGTCCGCCCCTCCTGGGTGCGGGTTTCGGCGGTGGATGGCACGGTTCTGTTCGAGAAGATCCTCGATGCGGGTGAGCGCTATACCGTGCCGCAACTGGCCAAGGCGCCGGTGCTGCGGGCTGGTAATTCGGGCTCGGTCTATTTCTCGGTCAACGGCAAGACCTATGGTCCGGCCTCGCCCGGCTCGAATGTGATCAAGAACCTGGCGCTGGATGCCGCGGGTCTGACCTCGAACTTCCAGGTGGCGGATTTGTCGGGTGACGCGGATCTTGCGCATTTCGTCAACGTGGCCGAGGCGACGCAGGTGACCCCGGTCGCCGACACCACCGCCCCGGCGCCGCAAAACTGAACCCGACCTGATCGCAAGTCCGTGACCGGCCCGGCATCTGCCGTTGCAGGCCTCGCGCGCCCGGCCTATCACTGCGGCCAAGCGAACCCGAGGACATGTCATGACCCATAATCCGATCCGCCCCTGGCGCAACATCGAACGCCGCGTCAGCCGCCAGATCCGGGTGGGCAAGGTGCTGGTGGGGGGCGATGCGCCGATCTCGGTGCAGACCATGACCAACACGATCACCTCGGACGTCAAGGCGACGCTGGAACAGGTCCAACGTTGCGCCGTGGCCGGGGCCGATATCGTGCGGATCTCCACCCCCGACGAGGACAGCACCCGCGCGCTGAAGGAGATCTGCGCCGAAAGCCCGGTGCCGATCGTGGCCGACATCCATTTCCACTACAAACGCGCGATCGAGGCAGCCGAGGCCGGCGCCGCCTGCCTGCGCATCAACCCCGGCAACATCGGCGATGCGCGCCGCGTGGCCGAGGTGGTCAAGGCCGCCAAGGACCACGGCTGCTCGATCCGGATCGGGGTGAACGCCGGTTCGCTGGAGCGGCACCTGTTGGAAAAATATGGCGAGCCTTGCCCGGATGCAATGGTGGAATCCGGCATGGACCATATCAAGTTGTTGCAGGACAACGATTTTCACGAATTCAAGATCTCGGTCAAAGCCTCGGATGTCTTCATGGCCGCCGCCGCTTACCAGCAGCTCGCCTCGGTGACCGACGCCCCGATCCACCTTGGCATCACCGAGGCGGGCGGGCTGGTGTCCGGCACAGTGAAATCCGCGATCGGTCTTGGCAACCTGCTGTGGGCGGGGATCGGCGACACGATCCGGGTCAGCCTCTCCGCCGATCCGGTCGAAGAGGTCAAGGTCGGGTTCGAGATACTGAAAAGCCTCGGGTTACGGCACCGCGGGGTGACGATCATTTCCTGCCCCTCCTGCGCGCGGCAGGGGTTTGACGTGATCAAGACGGTCTCGGCGCTGGAGGACCGGCTGGCGCATATCACCACCTCGATGAGCCTGTCGATCATCGGCTGCGTGGTGAACGGCCCGGGCGAGGCGCTGATGACCGACATCGGATTTACCGGCGGCGGGGCCGGCAAGGGCATGGTCTACCTGGCCGGCAAGCAGGCCCATACGATGGGCAACGACAAGATGGTCGATCACATCGTCGAACTGGTCGAGAAGAAGGCCGCGGAACTTGAAGCGGCGAAGGTCGATTGAGGTACGATTTTTCTGCGAAAAATCAGGTTTACGATCTTTCTGCGAAAGATCGCGGCTCTTCGCAGAAGAGCCGTTTTCTTGAATTTTCGCAGAGGGTCTTGACTAGCATAGAGCCAGAAAACTGGCGCAATGCTATGAAAAGGCTTATGAATCGCTACGCAAAAAGTTCGAAACTTTCTGAAGCCCAATTTCGGGCCTTCATCAGGCTCGTCGCGGCCGATCTCACGGCCAGTCAGATCGCGCAGGTCAGCGGCCTCAACCGCAACACGGTGAACCGTTTTCTGAGCCTTCTGCGCCTGCGCATGTC